>NZ_BAABIE010000004.1:0-149486 GCF_039542465.1 Gordonia alkaliphila
GGACGCCTCGAACACCTCCGCGGCATCGCGCAAGGCTTCCGCAACCTCGACCACTACATCTTGCGGTCCCTACTGCACTCGGGTCAGCTCACCGAACGAGTCAACGCACTCTGAAATACGAAGAGCCTGCAATAGTCGCCCTACGTTCTTCCTCGCACAACTGTTCCCACTCCGCCCGCGTGGGCGCGTCCCGGCTTCCCGTCGGACTCCTGGTAGGCCATTGCGCATACGAAAGGTCTTGCTTCGAAGAATTCCAAGGTTGATGCAACGGCCGCGTGTTCTCATTCATATTCGCAATGCGAGCCCTGGTTACTGGATCAAGCTCCATGAACCCCGGAAGCTTGACCATCCTGCTAGCCGCCACAATATGATCAACCTGCCATTCCTCCCGCCTTAAATCCTCATAGCCAGCCCACTTCCCAGCATTGACTTCGCTCACAATTGCTTTAGACCTATCCCTGAACGAGGTATGCCCACGAATTCTTCTTGCCTCTTTTGCGACGCCTTCCGCATCCAGCCCACTATCATCCGGAAACAAGTCAGTGATGAACGTGCCACAGTATCCGGTCAGGCCATATGGAAGAGCTGCCGGACCTTCAGTCGGAAGTTCGCGTTCGACGGACGGCGCCACCCGCGATCGCTCATTTTCGGGAGCTCCAGAAGTTTCAGCGGCCGGCGCCGGAATATCCGTCGGCGCGTGGACATTTGGCACCGCTCCAGCGGTGGTTGTCGCAGTAGTCGTCGGCACTGCGGGCGCGGTCAGCGTCGGCGACGGCGTCGTCGGCGTCTGCGTCTGCGTCGTGGGATCTTGACAAATATATGGCACCAGTGGAGGCGGAGCCTCCGAGGCCGGACGCCCGGTACTTTGCGCCCACGCCTGCGCCGAGGCCTCATTATACGCCGCTGTTTCGCGCGCACACCGCTCCGCAGGAGTTTCAGCACTAACCATAGGCAACTGGAGGCTCGCCAGAAGTATTACCACTCCGACTGAAGCCGCAAGTATTAGCCGTATAGTTCGTCGCATTCGAGCCCGCGACCCTGTCCCCCGATCAGCCACTAAAGCCAGGTCCTGGCGGAGAGGATGTTGATCGTGTCATCGGCGGTCTTCGTCGAGACCGAAAGGCGACCGATGATCCGCGTCGATACCTTACCCCAACACCCGTCAACACTTACACGCGCACGCTTGACACGAATCGATGCGCGATCGCCCTGAAACTGCTTCTTCCCGAGAGAAATTTCTGAAATGCGTCCCGGTTTGATGTTGGCTGAAATTTGGGGGCTGACACTTGCCGACATTCCAAGATTTGCGCTAGGGATACCACTGATCGTGACACCCACGTTCGGGCCCACCGAAGCCGACAGCCCTACCGTGGCACCGTTTGAAACGTCCACCTGGCACCCAATGACCAAAAAGTGCTCCACAATGGCCGTTTGCACCGGATTCACCCCGCGACCCTCGACGAAGCCGGTGACCTTCGACGAAATCCAACCTTCACGGGAAGTCGGCGCGTTCGCCAGGTTGCATCGGGTTGACAACCATCTCAGTCGACTCGAGCCTAATGGTCCAGTCGTCATCGGTGGTCAGCTTATCCTGCTTCATTGAAAGCGGCGTCGGAGTAGCCTCGGCAGCACCCGTCAGGGAACTAGCCCCACTCAAGAGCGCCGTCGCCGAAGCCACGCCAGCCACCGCTGCCCGCATTCGATTTTTCGCCTTCATGTTCCACTTTCCGCTTTGATTCGAAGAGATGCCCTCCGGCGCGGACTATCAGCAAACACTGTGGCAAGCCCCCCGGCCTTGTCGGCATAGATTGGGCCCCGAAGCGACCCATCGAGGACGCTATCACATTGTATTTTCGGCTTTCTCAAACCCCTACCGCCCACTCAGCGACCTCGTATGGCTAAGGTGCCCATGGCCTCCGTCCGAAATCCCCTCCCCGGCCAGATTCGTCGAAAGAAGTTGATGCCAGTTGTTGGCCCATCAACAGCCGGTACACGCGAGCGCACCGCGCAGTCAGGCGAGGTGGTGGGTGAGGAAGTCGATCTGGTGGGTCACCGCCTGCTCGAACCAGTCGAAGCCCTCGAAGATGTCGAAGTGGTCGCACGGGTAGTGGCGCACCTGCGCGCGGGCGGAGAAGGCGGCCTTGGCTGCGGCGTGCGGCGGTGCGGCCTGGTCGAAGTCGGCGATCTGCACCAGCGTCGGTGCACTGATCTTGTGGGCCGACTTGTCGGCGCGGAAGCTGCCCAGCTCCAAGCCGATGGCGGCGTCCACCTCGTTGCGCCAGGTGGGACCGGCCACCGCGAGGTAGTTCTCCAGGTAGCCCGGACCGGACAGCGCGGCACCGGAGCCGGGCGGACCGACCACGGTCATCATGGTGGGTGCGCGACCCAAGCGGGACTTGACCGCACTGCCGACCGCGCGCGACGTCGACTTCGCGACCCCGGCCACGCCCAACTGCGGGTAGTGGTGGATGCCGGCGGCCAGCCCGCTGACCAGCGGCACCATCGCGATCACCGCGGCCAGGTCGTCGCGGCCGGACGCCACTTCAAGGACCAGTCCGCCGGCCAGCGAGACACCCCAGAGGATCACGCGGGAGCGGTCCACGCCCGGCTGCGCCGCCGCCGCGGCCATCGCGGCGCGATAGTCGTCGGCCTGCCCGGTGAGCGAGATTTGTTGGCGGGGCTCGCCGTCGGAGTCGCCGTAGTGGCGGTAGTCGAAGGCGAACACGGCCAGACCGGCCGCCGCGAGGCGCTCCGCGAACGGCTCCAGGCCGGAGTCCTTGGTGCCGCCGAAGCCGTGCGCCATCACCACCACGGGGACGGCGCCGTCGTCGTTCGCGAACGGCGAATCAGCGGCCGCGGAGAAGAACCAGGCCGCGCACCGCGTGCCGCCGGAAACGAAATCCACTGATCGACGGCTCATGCGTCGACTCCTGCCCATTCGGGCGCACCGGTCTGCTGGGCGCGGGCGTACCCGGCCGGCAGTTCCTTGGTGCGCAGGTCGTGCTCGTACAAGAAGTGGTCCAGCTGCTGCGTGTGCCGCGGACGGTGCAGCATGTGGCCGGTGTAGAACTCGGTGTCGGAAGCGATCACCTCGTGCATGGTCGGCACCGGCGGCGGCACGTACTTGCCGACCGCGTAGGCGCCGATGATCCGCGTCTGCGCCTCCACGAACGGGAACAGCGTCGGGGTGGCCTGCGCGAAGCCGGCGAACACCACGTCGTCCATGCCCGGGTAGAAGATCCGCTTGTACAAGTCGATCTGGTTGTCCGGCGCGCTGATCACGTCCTCGTCGAAGAACGGGAAGGTGATGTTGTAGCCGGTGGCGTAGACGATGATGTCGAACTCGTCGCTGGTTCCGTCGGCGAAGTGGACGGTGTCGCCGTCGAGCCGGTCGATGTCGCCCTTGGCCGCCACGTCGCCCGAACCCAGGCGCAGCGGCAGTTCCACCGACTGCGTCGGGTGCGCCTCGAAGAACTTGTGGTTCGGCGTGGGCAGACCGTACTGCTCGGGCCGACCCGCGGTGAACGGCTGCATCACCTGGGCGAACTTGCGCTGCCAGGCGAACGGGATGTGCGGGCTGGTCTTGTAATACTTGTCGGCCGGCTGACCGGCGAAATACTTCGGCACGATCCACGCGCTGGACCGGGTGGACAGCGTCACCTGGGTCTCGAGCGCCTTCGACGACAGCTCGACGGCGATATCGGCCGCGCTGTTGCCGAGGCCGACGATGAGGATGCGCTTGCCCGCGAAGTCGAGCGGGTCACGCGGATCGATGTACTGGTGCGAGTGGATCTCGGTGCCGCTGAACTCGCCGGGGAAGTCCGGCCAGCGCGGATCCCAGTGGTGCCCGTTGGCCACCACGAGCAGGTCGAATCGACGCTTTTCGCCGCGCTGGGTGGTCAGTTCCCAGCCGCCGCCGTCGAGGCGTCGGGCATGGGTCACGCCGTTCTCGAACTCGATGGCGTCACGCAGACCGAAGGCGTCGACGTAGTCCTCCAGGTACTGCTTGATCTGCGAGTGGTGTGGGAAGTCCGGGTAGTGCTCGGGCATCGGGAAGTCGCGGAAGCTGAGCTGGTGCCGCGAGGTATCGATGTGCAGCGAGCGATACGCCGACGAGTGGCCGTTCGGATTGCCGAAGGCCCAGTTGCCGCCGATCCGATCCGAGCTCTCGAAGCAGGTGTACGCCACGCCGTAGTCGGCAAGCTGCTTACCGGTGGTGAGTCCGCTGATGCCGGCACCGATGATGGCGACCGAAGGTGTTGCCGTCATGCGTCGAGCTCCAACTTTCCGGCCAGTTTGGCGAGGTATCCCGAGGCGCGTTCCACGCTGTCGTCGGGTAGTCCGTACAGGACTTCGGTGACGCCGAGTTCCCGCCACTTGTCGAGGCGTTCGGGAATGGGCTTGAAATCGAGCACGACGATCCGCGGCTCGCCCTCGCGCCCGGCGTCGCGCCAGATCTGCTGGCACAGCTGCACCGAGCCCTCGATGTCCTCTTCGCGCGGGGTGGTGATCCAGCCGTCCGCGCTGCGGGCGATCCACTTGAAGTTCTTCTCGGTGCCCGCGGCCCCGACCAGCACCGGCACGGTGGACTTCGGCTTGGGCCAGGCCCAGCTGGGACCGAACTCCACGAACTCGCCGTGGTACTCGGCCTCCTCCTGCGTCCACAGTGCCCGCATGGCCTCCAGGTACTCGCGCAGCATGGTGCGACGACGACCGGGCGGCACGCCGTGATCGGCCATCTCGTCGAGGTTCCAGCCGAAGCCGACGCCGAGCGTGACGCGCCCGCCGGAGAGGTGGTCGAGCGTGGCGATGGTCTTGGCCAGCGTGATCGGGTCCGACTGCACCGGCAGCGCCACCGCGGTGGCCAAGCGGATGCGTTCGGTCACCGCGGCGGCCGCCGCGAGCGTGGTCCACGGATCGAGGGTGCGCAGGTAGCGGTCGTCGGGCAGCGACGAGTCACCGGTCCCCGGGTGCGCGGCTTCCCGCTTGGTGGGGATGTGGCCGTGTTCGGGCACGTAGTACGACGCGAAGCCGGCCTGCTCGATGAGCGGCGCGAGGATCTGCGGCAGCAGACCGCGGTCGCTGGTGAACTGCACGATTCCGAACTCCACGGAACCTCCTGGGATGCGATGAACGTGACTGATGCACAATTTTAGACAGACATCTGGACACCTGTCCGGAAATTCTGCAAGCGGGTCGTTTCAGAAGCGGCGGACGTCGCGGAAGATCCCGTTGCCGGGGGTCGCCCGACTGATCGCGTCCGCGGCGAGCACCACCGCGGCCGACGTCCAGCAACTCTTCTCCACCGGCCACCGCTTGCCGTCGTCGTAGACCAGGCCGGTCCAGTACGAACCGTCCGGATCCCGCAGGTGCCCGATCGACGCGATCAGCGCGATGGCGGCCTCGGTGTCGCCGAGCGCCTCCAGCGCCAGCGCGAGTTCGCTGGTCTCGGCCCCGGTGACCCAGGGACGGTGGTCGACGCAGCGGATGCCGAGGCCGTCGACGACGAACTCGTCCCACCGCTGCGCGATGCGTTCCTGCCCCTCGCGCCCGCGGATCGCGCCGCCGAGCATCGGGTAGTACCAGTCCATGGAGTGATCGCTCGGCGGCTCGAAGACCTCCGGCCGCTCGCGGAACGCGAGTCCGAGGGCCGCCAGTGCCGCCTCCCAGTCCGGTTCGGGTGCACCGATCTCGTCGGCGATGCGGACGGCGCAGTCGAGCGCCTGATAGATGCTCGCGTTGCCGGTGACCAGCGCTTCGTCGAACATCGCGTAGGTCACGTGGTCGGCACCCCAGCGGAAGGCGCCGTCGTTCCGCTGGAATCGGCACACCAGATTGATCGCCGACCACACGGTGGGCCACATCCGCTGCAGGAAGGCACCGTCGCCGGTGATCAGGAAGTGATGCCACACGCCGACGGCGATGTACGCGCAGAAGTTGGAGTCGATGCCCGGCACCGTGACCACGCCGACGTCGGTGCGGATCGGCCACGAGCCGTCCTCGCGCTGCGTGCGCCGCGACCACTCGTAGGCGGCTTCGGCCTCGGCGAGGAAGCCGGTGGCGCTGAGCGCCATGGCCGACTCGACGTGATCCCACGGATCGGTCTGCCCGCCCGGGAACCAGGGCATGGCACCGGAGGACTCCTGCATGCGCGCCACGGCTTCGCCGGTCGCGTTGATCGACACGGCGGCGAGGACCCCGGGCACATGCGGGCGGCCGCCGCCGCGCTCCCCGCTCGCCGAATCAGGTACCGCCGCCGAGATGGTCATTCAGGCAGGCTTCCTCAGGTACAGCGCCACCGACTTGCCGACCAGCGGGTTGAGGACCTGCTCCCCCACCCGGGTGACCCACGGCTTGCTCATCATGTCCCAGACCAGCATCTTGTGGTAGCCGCGGACCAGCGGATTCTTGTCGTTCTCCACGCCGACGGCGCACTTGAGCCACCAGTACGGCGCGTGCAGCGCGTGGGCGTGATCGGAGCCGGTCACTTCCAGGCCGGCCGCTTCGAGCTTGGTCGCCAGATCGGAGGCCCGGTAGATGCGGACGTGGCCGCCCTCCACCTCGTGGTACTCGTCCGACAGCGCCCAGCAGATCTTCTCCGGCCAGTAGCGCGGCACCGTCACCGCGGCCATGCCGCCCGGACGCAGGATCCGCACCATCTCGGCGATCGCGGCCTCGTCGTCGGGGATGTGCTCCAGGATCTCCGACATCAGCACCACGTCGAAGCTGTCGTCCTCGTACGGCAGGCGCAGCGCGTCGCCGACCTCGGTGCGACCGACGGCGTACTCGGGTGCCTCACCGGCCACCGCGAGCGCACCGAACATCTCGGCGACGTCGGCCATGTCCTGGGTGTTCTGGTCGAAGGCCGTGACATCCGCGCCGCGACGCAGCATCTCGTACGAGTGGCGGCCCTGGCCGGCACCGATGTCGATGGCGCGGACGCCCGGTCCCACGCCGAGGCGATCGAAGTCGACGGTCAGCATGCGGCGTTCTCCTTGGGAGTGGTCGGGACTTCGGGGGTGCTCGGAACTGGGGGATTCTCGAGCGGCAGGCGGGCCCCGCGGGTCGCCGCGATGGCCGCGCGGTAGCGCTCGGCCGTGGCGGCGGCGACGGCCGCCCAGCTGTAGTTCTCGGTGACGCGGGCCCGGCCCGCGGCGCCGAACTCGGCGGCGAGGTCGGGATCGTCGAGCAGTTCGCGCAGCGCCGCGGCCAGGCCTTCGGCGTCCCGCGGATCGACGAGCACCGCGGCGTCGCCGACCACCTCGGGGATCGCACCGGCGCGGGTGGCGACCAGCGGCGTGCCGCAGCTCATCGCCTCCACGGCCGGCAGTGAGAAGCCCTCGTAGAGCGACGGAACGCAGGCGATCTCGGCGCTGGCCAGCAGCGCGGCCAGCTCGTCGTCGTCGAGTCCGGAGACCACCGAGACCTTGTCGCCGATGGACAACTGCTCGATCAGCCGGGCCGACGGCCCCTCCGGATCCAGCTTGGACACCAGGGTCAGGCTCACCGGATGATCGGCGGCCACCTTGGCGAACGCCTCCAGCAGGTAGGCAACGCCCTTGAGCGGCGCATCAGCGCTGGCCACGCACACGATCCGGCCGGGCACCCGCTCGCCGCGCGGGGCGAACAGGTCGACGTCCACCCCGAGCGGGATGGTCGCGAGGGCGCCGTCGCGCACACCGAAGGCGTCCCGGATGTCGTCCTCGCTGGTCTTGGACACCGTCAGCAACGACGGGATGCGCCGGGCCACACGGCCCTGCATCGCCAGGAACGAATGCCATCGCCAGGCGGTGATCTTGGACAGGCCCTTGGCCGCGCGCACGGCGAGCGACCGGTCCCGGGTGATCGGGTGGTGAATGGTCGCCACCAGCGGGAACCCGCGGCGCTTGATGTCGAGCAGGCCGTAGCCCAGGCACTGGTTGTCGTGCACCACGTCGAAGTCGGCGCGACGACTCTTCAGCAGGCGGGCGGCCCGCATGCTGAAGGTCAGCGGCTCGCCGAACGCGGCGGTCCACATCATGGCCACTTCGAGGACGTCGAGCAGGTCGCGGTACTCGCCGAGCTTCGGCGTCCGGAACGGCTCGGGCTCCCCGTAGAGGTCCAGGCTCGGCACCTCGGTGAGGGTGACGCCAGCGTCGAGCGCGGCCTGGTCGAGCACCGGATAGGGCTGTCCCGAGAACACCTCCACCTGGTGGCCGAGCAGCGCCAGCTCGCGCGACAGGTGCCGCACGTACACGCCCTGCCCGCCGCAGTGCGGCTTACTGCGATACGACAGAAGGGCGATCCGCAGCGGCGGCTGTGCACTCATCCAACGGCCTCTTCGGTCGCGCGCGCGGTGGCCACCAGTTCGTCCACGGTCACGAGCTTCACGCGACGACGACCCTCGGTCTTGCCCGCGGCCCGTTCGGCGGCGTCGATCCGGCGCCAGCCGTCGAGGTCGACGCGTTCGGCACCGCGCGAGGCGACCAGCTCGGGGACGTCGTCGACCGACCGCTCCGGTTCCGGGAGGGAACCGGCGGCGAAGTCGGCCAGGATCGACGCGGCGGCCTCCTCACCGCAGAAGCGGTTGCGGCCGATGCCGCCGGTCGGTCCACGGCGGATCCAGCCGGCCACGTACAGGCCGGGCAGCACCGGGCCGTCCGGTCCGTCGGTGACGCGCGCGTCGTCGCTCGGCACCACGTTGCGGTCCCGGTCGAAGGGCAGTCCGGGGATCGGCTGGCCGCGGTAGCCGACGGACCGGACCACGATGGACGCGTCCAGGTCGAAGGTCTCCGAGGTCGGCGTCGCCGCACCGCTGGCCGCGTACGAGTTCTGCATGCAGTGCAGGCCCGTGACGCGGTCGTCGCCGAGGACCTCCAGCGGCGAAGAGAGGAAGCGGAAGACGATCCGCTTGTTGCCCTCGGTCCGCGGCCGCGCGGCGAACTCGCGCGCCAGGCGGATCTTGGTGGCGATGGTGGAGTCGAGCGTGTCGTCGGCCAGGGCCGCCTCGGTGCCCTCCGACAACGCGAGGTCGGGCTCCTCGATGACGATGTCGATGCCGTCGAGGTCGCCCAGCGACAGGAACTCGGCGTTGGTGAAGGCGGCGTGCTCGATGCCGCGGCGTCCGAGCACCACCACCTCGGTGATCGACGACGCCTTGAGCGCGTCCAGCGCGTAGTCGGCGATGTCGGTGGCGCCCAGCACGGCGTCGTCGGTGAGCAGGATGCGCGCGACGTCGAGAGCCACGTTGCCGTTGCCGATCACCACGGCGCGCTCGCCGCTGAGGTCGAAGGTCCGGTCCGCGTAGGCGGGATGGCCGTTGTACCAGGCGACGAACTCGGTGGCCGCGAACGAGCCGGTCAGGTCCTCGCCGGGGATGTTGAGACGACGATCGTGCGGCGCGCCGACGGCGTAGAGGATCGCGCCGTAGCGGGCGTTCAGCTCGTCGTGCGTGATGTGCGTACCGACGTCGACGTTGAGGTGATAGGTGAAGTTCGCCTTCTTCTCGGTGGCGGCGAACGTGTTCTCCACACCCTTGGTCTTCGCGTGGTCCGGCGAGACGCCGGCGCGGACCAGACCGTACGGGGTGGGCAGCCGGTCGAACATGTCGACCTTCACCTGGCCACGCTTGACCAGCTCACCTGCGGCGTAGAAGGCGGCCGGTCCGGCGCCCACCACGGCCACGTGCAGTTCCTTGCCCTCGGGCATCACCGGCGGCCGCGTCGGCTTCACCAGACCGCCGTCGGGATCGTGATCCTTGAAGTAGTCGGCGTTGATCTGCAGGTAGGGCTCGTCCTTGGCCTCGAGCTGATCATCCGGGAAGATCGCACTGACCGGGCACTCGTCGATGCAGGCGCCGCAGTCGATGCAGGCCTCCGGGTCGATGTACAGCATCTCCGCCGTGAGGAACTCCGGCTCGTCCGGAGTGGGGTGGATGCAGTTCACCGGACAGACCTCGACGCAACTCGCGTCGTTGCAGCAGGGCCTGGTGATGACGTGTGCCATGTTCGATTCCCTCGACTCGTACCTACAGGAACATGTTCTAGTTTTGTGTCGAGCGTATCGTAATCAACTGGTTATCGGCCACCGACGAAAGGCTCGCCGTGCCCGCTCCCAAACCGACGTCGTCCGCGTCGCCGATCTACCGTCCGCTGGACGCCCGCAAGGCAGAAGCCCGATTCTTTGCCGAAGACTATCGGGTGCGCACCGGAGACATCGATCAGCAGATGCGGGTGCGCCTGGATGCGGTGGCGCGCTACCTGCAGGATGCCGCGAACGACAACATCGCGGCGACCGACTTCGGCGACACCGAACCGTTCTGGATCGTGCGGCGCACCATCATCGACGTCCTCGAGCCGATCACCTGGCCGTCGGACTTCCAGGTGGAGCGCTGGTGCGGCGCCTTGTCGACGCGCTGGACGGACATGCGGGTGAGCCTCACAGCGACGAGCGAGACCAACCGGTTCAACCCGGAGCCGCGTCCGGACGGACGGATCGAGACCGAGGCGTTCTGGATCAACGTCAACGATCAGGGCATGCCCTCGCGCATCTCCGATTCGACGTTCGAGGTGCTCGCGCAGATGAACGACCACCATCGGCTCCGCTGGCATTCGATGAACCCGGAACCGGCCCCGCCGGAGGCCGAGTGCTCGCAGCCCGACCGCGAGCACGTGCTGCGGTCCACCGACTTCGACCCGTTCAAGCACCTCAACAACGCCGCCTACCTCGAAGCCGTCGAGGACGAGCTGGTGGATCACCCGGATCTGCTGGATGCACCGCACCGCCTGGTGATCGAATACCTCCGGCCGGTGACGCCCGGGATCGAGATCGCCATCCGTCGCAAGCGGATCGACGACTGCCTGTTCGTCTGGATGCTGATTCCGTCCGACGACGGCCTGGTCTCGGCGGCCACCGTCTCGGTGTCGCTGATCCCCGCCGCCTGACCCGGTTCGTCTGACCCGGTTCCGCCCGACTCAGTTCGCGCGGTTCAGCACCAGTTCCATCAGCGCGATCGCCGACGCGCACGCGTCCGAGCCGGCCGCGTGCGGCTCCACCCACCAGGTGAGCGTGCCGCGACCCGGCGACTTGGCCGTCACCCCGCACACCTGCGGTCGGGCGGGATCGCGCTGCGTGAAGCCCGCGAGGCTGTTCACCTGAATGTTCTCGGTGGTGAAGCCCAGACGCTGCGCGGTCTGCTTCTCCAGGTTGAAATCGCCCCACTCGTACCAGGCGAGGGTCACATCGGTGACGCCGCCGCCGACCACCACCCAGCGGCAGATCGCCCCGTTGAAGCCCCGCTCGGCCGATCCGCCACCGACGGCCTCGGCGATGTCGGCGGCCGGCAGGATCTGGCACTCGGTCAGCAGACCCTCGAAATCGCTGGTGTCGACCTGACCCTTCTGCGCCGCGTCGGCACCGACACGCTGGGCGTCGCCGTCGACCACGGTGGTGCAGGCTGCCGTCGTGCCGAGGACGACGAAAGCGGCCGTCGCCGCGACAGCGCGCCGCAGCCTGCCCGGCCGGCTCACGAGGCACGCTCAATCGACGTGGCCGCCAGGCTCTTGGCCGCATCGCACAAGGTCTCCAGCGGCACCGTCTCGGCGCCGAACGACTGGCGGTCGGCCACCGAGATCTCGATGAAGTCGTTCTCGAACTGCACGCCCACCTCACAGATCGGATTGTGGCGAGCGAGGAAGCCCGGGTAGCCGGCGATCTCGATGTCCACCGTCGGGTTCTCCCGGCTCAGCTGCTCGTGACCGCGTTCGCGCCCGATCGGCGAGCCGCGGTACCAGTTGAACGAGACCACCGGGCCGTCCCGGTGGGCGTCGGAACGCCACTCGCAGACGGAGGGGTTGTCGTTGTAGAGCTTCAGCGCGGCGAAGGTGGTGGCCGCCGACACCTCTTCGGCGGTGAGTCCGCCGCACCGTTCGAAGGCCGGTCCGGTGCCCGCCTTCGGCGTGGTGGTCTTCGACGAGACGCCGTCGTCGTCCGAACCGCAGGCGCTCAGCGTCATCGCGGCCACCGCGGCGAGAATCAGCAGGGTGCCGCCGCGCAGCCGGTCCATCTGCCGTCGGTCGCGCTTGGTCGGTCGACCGGCGCCGGGATCGCGCCGCGGCACCGCGGCGACGATCTCGCGCGGCGGTGGCGGCGGACTGTTGTCGATGTAGCACTCGGCGGCGACCGGGGCCGAGGCCCGCTTACTGATGAGCTTGACCACCTCGACGATGCGGTCGCGGCCGTGCAATCGTACGCGCACTTCGTCGCCCACGGCCACCGGCGTGGCCGGCTTCGCGGTGACACCGTTGACCTGTACGTGACCGGCGCGGCAGGCGGCGCCCGCGGCCGAGCGGGTCTTGGTGAGCCGAATTCCCCAGATCCAACTGTCGACACGCGTCGCCATGTGTCAACTCCCCTCTCGCCCGTCGTTCCCCTAAGTATTACAGCGGACCGGTGATACACCACGGCGCCCGACGACGAGGTGTCGTCGGGCGCCGCAGATAGGTCAGGTCAGGCGAGCGCCTTGGCCTTGATGGCCTCGAACTCGGCCTGGTTAATGGTCCCGGCGTCGAGCAGCGTCTTAGCGGTCGCGATCTGATCGGCCGGCGTCGACGTCCCTGCGGCGTCGCGGATGTACTCGCGGGCCTGAGCGTCGGCGGCCGATTGTGCCTGTGCCGAACGCTGGGCCATGCCTCGGCCGCGGAACAGCAGGTAGGCGAATGCAGTGATGTACGGGAGTATCACCAGGAAGATGATCCAGACAACCTTCCAGCCCGCCGACAGCTTGTGGTCGCGGAACAGGTCCGTCAGGACCATGAACAGCACGATCAGGTACGCGATGAACGCGAAGATCAGGATCGTGTACCAGACGACGTTCCAGACGTTGCCCCAGTCCATACCGACTCCTTACGTAGAGAATCACCCCTCCGGTCGGACCGGGTGCAAAAGCAAGCGAAGCACAGGGGTGGACTGGTGCACAATAGCGCCCCCCGAATCGGGGCGCGCCGACCAGCGACTTGCCCCACTTCCCGGCCGCCCGACCTGCACTTTTGGGCCGAAAGTCCCTGGCCACGATTCGACTATCTGCGGCCGCCTACGCTACCGTCGACGGGTTGTTTCCCGATGTAGGAGAAGGTCCGAACATGGCCACTGTCATTCTTTACGGCACCGAGACCGGTACCGCGGAACTGGTCGCCGACGCCATCGCCGACGTGTTGGCCGCCGACTTCGACCCGTCGATCTACGACATGGCCGAGTTCGCCGCGGAAGATCTGAACGCCGACGACTTCCTCGTGGTGATCTGCTCCACCTATGGCGAGGGCGAACTGCCGTCGGGCGCGCTGCCCTTCGCCGACGAGCTCGACGACGTCGACCCCGACCTGAGCGGCATGCACTTCGCCGTGTTCGGCATGGGCGACAGCGTCTACGACGACACCTTCAATCGCGGCGGCGAGATCATGGCCGAGATGCTGACCAAGCGCGGCGCCGCGCAGGTCGGCGAGCACTTCCGGCACGACGCGTCGTCGACGATCAAGCCGACCGTCGCGGCCGCCGAGTGGGCTCAGGGCCTCAAGTCGGTCATCGCCGACGACTGACCCAGGGCGACGACCTCCTCGACCGCGCGACGATCTGCATCGTCGCGCGGTTGTGCTTCTCCCCGAATGGCCGAGTGCTGCGCCAGTTTGACGACGGCGACGGCGGCCACCAGCAGGATCAGCAACAACAGGATCGACGTACCCACGCCCACGCGCAGGTTCTCGCCGAGCAGGACCACCGCGAGGCCCATCGACACCGCGGGCTCCACCACGTTCATCGCGGGGAACGACGTCTGGATGTCGCCGCAACCGAACGAGCGCTGCTGCGCGACCACGGCCAAGGCCAGCACGATCGCCAACAGGTAGATGTCCGGGTGGGCCATGAAGGTCACCGGATCCTCCATGAAGTGCATGGCCACCGATTTGATGAGCAGCGCCGCCACACCGAACAGTGCGCCGGCCGCGATGCCGTAGAGCAGCGAGCGGTAGTGCGCGTTGCGGCACCGCTCGGCCAGCACCACCAGCACCAGCAGCGCGATGACCACGACGGTCACGGTGGCCGCGAACAGGACCGGCGCCGCCCGCCGTTCGCTGGACACCGGGCGCGCGATCACCAGGAACGCGACGACGGAACCGACCAGCACCGCGCCCCAGATCCAGTCCGCCCGCGAGGGACGGCGTTTGTCGATCCGCGCTTCCAGCGGCAACGCGAAGAGCACCGCCAGCACCACCAGCGGCTGCACCAGCAGAATCGAGCCCAGCCCCAGCGCCCACGCTTGGAACGCGAAGCCGACGATGGCGATGATCGCACCGATCCACCAGCCCGCGGTGATCGCACCGTTCCGTGAGGAGGCGCGCTGACGCAGCACCGTTCCGGTCGCGATCAACGCGGCCGACAAGACGGCGAAGAGCGCCGGAACCCAAGTGTGCATCGTGGTTTCAGATTATCGGTCGGATCCGCGCTCCGCTCCCCGACGCACGTCCCAGGCGCTACGTTGCAGGTGTGATCCTCCGCAACCCCGTGCCCGACGACCTTCCGTTCCTGCGCAGGTGCGTGACTCTGGCCCGGCACGCCGTCGAGGTCGGCGACGAGCCCTTCGGCTCACTCTTGCGTCTGGGCGACGACATCCTCTTCGAGGACCGCAATCACGTCTCCGGCGGCGACCACACCCGCCATCCCGAGTTCGCGATCGCACGCTGGGCCGCCGAGAATCTGACGCCCGAACAGCGCGGCGCCGCGGTGGTCTACACGTCCGGGGAACACTGCCCGATGTGCTCGGCCGCGCACGCATGGGTCGGACTGGGCCGCATCGTGTACGCGGTCGGCAGCATTCAACTGCTCCAATGGCGTCGCGAGTGGGACCTTCCGGAGCCACCGGTCGCCCCGTTGCCCATCAACGCGGTGGCGCCCGGTGTGGAGGTGGCCGGCCCCGCGCCGGAACTGGTCGACGAGGTCCGCGCCCTGCACGCCCAGAGCGCCGGCGCGGAGACCGCACCCGGTCCGTCGCACTGACGTGCCTCCCCCGATTTGTCGGCGGCAGGCTCTACCGTGGGAATCATGGACTACCGGACGCAGCTGGAAAGCCTCACCACTCTGTCGATGAACGCGATCACTCGTGCCTGCGCCGGCGAGGGCCTCAACGCGCTGCTGACGCAGTGCTACGACGAGTACCTGGAGTTGCGCGAGCTCGCTGAGGAAGCGCTGACCGATACGACTCCGGAGACCCGCGAGTACTACATGCAGGAAGCCGCCGCCTGGCGGGACACCGCGCGGGTCCTCAACGAGATGCGCGCGGAGCGTACCGCGGCCGTCCGCGCGGCCGAGTCGGCATGACCGCTGGTGCACGCACCCTGATTCTGCTGCGGCACGGCAAATCCGGCTATCCGGCCGGCGTGCCCGACCACGACCGTCCCCTCGCCGACCGCGGCCGTCGCGAAGCGGCCTTGGCCGGCGAATGGATGGAGCGCGACGGCCTGCAGGTCGATGCGGTGATCTGTTCCACCGCCGAGCGCACCCGGCAGACCCTGGAGCGGACCGGGATCGACGCTCCGACGCAGTTCACCGCGGACATCTACGAGAACTCACCCGAGGACATCCTCGAAGCGATCCGCACGTACGCGCCGGCAGACGCAGCCGTCCTGCTGGTGGTGGGCCACTTCCCCGGACTGCCGGGCACTGCGCTGACCCTGGACGGCGACGCCGACATCGACCGCTTCCCCACCTCGGCGTACGCGGTCCTGTCGATCGGAGTGCCGTGGGACCGCCTTGGCCTCGATGTGGACCCAGCGGCTCGCTTGACCTCGCTGCAGATCCCCCGCGCGTAAGAGTTCTCGAAAGTTCGCTGCCACCGGCGGGGTCACCGTGGACATATTGACCACGGTGACCCCGCCGGTGTCGGTGAACGGGAGAATTCTGGCGGACCACGCCCCGAGCTTCCCCCAGATACCGCAAGGGCGCGACTGTCCGAAGACAGCCACGCCCCTGCGTCGTTGGACGGAACCGGGTCAGGTCACGTTCACCGTCGAGGCCGCGCCGGTGGTACCCGTGCCCGGGCCGCTCCGATCTCCGCCTGCACCCGCGGTCGCGGTGTTGCCGGAGGTCTGGGCCGATCTCACGCTGATCGACGCGGCGCCGCCGGCGCCGCCGATACCCGTGTCGTCGCCGTTACCGCCCGCGCCGCCCGTCGCCTTGACAGTGGTCGCTTGCGCTCCCGCTCCCGTGACGGTGATGGCGGCACTTCCGCCGCGCCCGCCCTTTCCATCGTCACTGCCTTGACCGGCGTTTCCGCCGGCGGCTTGGCTATCCGCCACGGTGGCACCGTTGTTGGCGCGGATCGTAGCGCCGCCCCCGACCGCGCTGGCACTGCTCACTCCGGCCGCAGCATTACTGTTGCTGATCGTGCCGCCGTAGGAATCGACGTACCCGTGCAAGCCAGCGATGTTCCCGGCGGCGCTACTCCCGGTCGCGACACTGTTGTGGACCTGACCGCCCGCGACGACGGTCTGATCCTTCCGGATCCGAACGCGACCTTCGCCGCCGTTCTTGCCGTTGACACCGGAAACACCCGCGCCTCCGGCGCCACCCATCGCAGCACTACTGGTGATCGAACCGGAGGTCAGCGTGGGATCGGTCCAGACCGCGCCGATGCCACCCGCGCCGCCGGTGGCACCATCGCCGATGCCCCCGTCGCCACCGGTGCCTCGACCGTCGGCCCCGGTGTTCGAGCCGCCCGCATAGATCTGACCCATGCCGCCGGCCCCGCCGGTACCGCCGTTCACTCCCGTTCCGCCGTCGCCGCCCAACCCCGTACCGGTCGCGATGCCACCCGTCGTCTGGGTGCCGCCCGGGGTCGGGTTCTCCGGCGTCACCGGGTCCGGGAGATACGCACCGACGATGAGGTTTCCTTGTCCACCCACGCCGCCGACACTGCCTGCGGTGGCAGAGCCGCCATTGCCGCCGATCGCCGTCCCGTGCGCCGCTCCCCCGATACCGCCGAGCGGCTGACCCACCTTCTCCGCGTAGCCGACCTGGATGGTTCCGTTGGCGCCGTTGCCGCCGCGGCTACCGGCGCCGTCGGCGTTTCCACCGCTTCCGCCGTTGCCCTCGCCGGTGACTTCACTGTCTTGGGTCCTCGCGTAGAGGGTGCCGTTGGCACCGCTTCCGCCCTGGCCGCCGTTCTGAGCGAATCCGCCGTAGCCGCCTAGTCCCGTGCCCGCGGCGCTCGACCCATCGCCGGCGGCGAGAATCCGGCCGCCGCCACCACCACCGACGCTTCCCGCGCCGACCGCCGAACCGCCCAGCCCTCCGGTCGCGGAGCCGTCGGCACTGCTGTCCGCGCCGCTGGCGGTGATCTCCGCTCCGCCGCCGGCACCGCCGATGCCGCCGTTGCGACCGTCACCACCGGCACCGCCGGTAGCCGTCCCCGCCGCAGAGCTGCCCGCGCCGTCGGCCACTGAAGTCGCCGCACCGCCGGCGCCACCGGCGCCGTTGAGTCCGTGACCGCCGGCCCCGCCGACCGCCGTCACCGCTTGTGCTCCCACGCCGGACGTCCCGGCGCTGCCGCCGGCACCACCGGTCGAACTGCCGGACACCGTGGTCGTGGCATTGCCGCCCCGGCCGCCGGTGGTTCCGGCGCCGATCGCGGCGCCACCGGCGCCACCGAGACTGGTGCCGGTCACCGTGACACCGCTGTTGCCGGCTCGCACCGTACCGTCGCCGCCGTTGCCGCCCAGGCCTCCCGCGGTGCCGCTGCCGCCGGCGCCGCCGACCGCACCAATGCCGGTCGCCTGCGCGATCCCGCCGCCCGTAGCCACGACGTAACCCAGACCGCCGCTGCCGCCCGAGCCGGTGCCGTTGGCCGCACCGGCAGCACCGCCGGTCGCCGTGCCCGACACCTGGCTGCCCGGCCCCTGGGCGTGCATGGAGGCGCTGCCGCCGTTGCCGCCCGTGCCACCGGGGCTGCCTGCGACAGCGTCGCCGCCGGCACTGCCGTCTTCGCCGGTCGCAGTTCCGGTGGCGGTACCTCCGAAGTCGGCCATGACCAGAGCCTGTCCGCCGGCGCCGCCGTTACCGCCCCGAGTTCCGTCGGCAGCGTTCAAGCCACCGTTGCCACCGTCGCCGCCGTGGGCGACCGCGTCGGTCACCGTCGAACCGAAAGTTCCGGTGTAGTCGTAGACGCCGACCCAGCCCTGCTGGCCGTGCCCACCGTTGCCACCGAGGCCCGCGCCGCCGTCGCCGCCGGTCGCCGTGCCGTTGGTCGTGACGCCGCGCAGGCCAGTGACCTGTGCCGTACCGCCGTTGCCGCCGGTAGCACCGGCTGCGCTGGCGGCACCGCCGTTGCCGCCGGACGCACTGCCCGACGACGCCCCGCCGACCCCGTCCGCGAGCACGATGCCGAACGCACCGTTGCCGCCGACGCCGCCGTTGGACGCCGCACCACCGGTACCGCCGGATGCGGCGCCCGTGGCCAATCCGGCACCGTTGCTCGACTGGACCCAGGCGTTGCCACCTCCGCCGCCCTTGCTGCCTGCGCCGTCGGCGTTACCGCCGGCACCGCCGGTCGCCGCACCGGACGACTGTGCGACGTTCCCGCTGGCGTAGATCTGCCCGAGGGCTCCGGCACCGCCGACGCCGCCCGCGGTGCCGCGACCGCCGGCACCGCCGACCGCACCGGCGCCGGTCGTGGTCGCGGTCCCGCTGGACTCCGCCAGCACGGAACCCTTGCCGCCGTTGCCGCCCTTACCGGCGTCGAGGGCCGCGCCGCCGGCACCACCGGTCGCCGTACCCGAGACCTTGCTCTCGATGCCCCGACCCATCACCTCGCCGGCACCGCCGTGGCCGGCCACGCTGCCCGCGCCGGTGGCGGCGCCGCCGACACCACCCGCCGCACCGGTCGACTGCACGGTCGCACCGATGGCCTGAATCGTGCCCGCGCCGCCGTTACCGCCGACACCGCCCGCGGTCCCGCTGCCGCCGGCACCGCCGACCGCACCGACGCCGGTCGCGGTCGCGGTCCCGGTGTTCTCGGCCCGCACGGAACCCGCGCCGCCATGGCCGCCCTTGCCTGCGTCGACGGCCGCGCCACCGGCACCACCGGTCGCCGTCCCCGAGACCTGGGTCCCGGGCACCCGACCGAACACCTCACCGGCACCGCCGTTGCCGCCCACACTGCCCGAGCCGGTGGCGGCGCCGCCGACACCGCCCGTCGCCGCACCGGACGACAGGGTGCCCGCACCGCCGCCGAGCACCAGGCCCTTGCCGCCGTTGCCGCCGACACCACCTGCGGACCCGCTGCCGCCGGCACCGCCGACCGCACCGGAGCCGGTCGAGGTCGCGGTCCCGCCGTTCAGAGCCTCCACGGAACCCATGGCGCCGTTGCCGCCGACACTGCCCGGGTTCCCGGTGCCGCCGGCACCACCGACCGCACCGGTACCGGTCGCCTGCGCGTTGCCGCCGCCGGTGGCCACCACGTAGCCCTGTCCGCCGCTGCCGCCCGTACCGGTACCGATCGCGGCACCACCGGCACCGCCGGTCGCGGTGCCCGACACCTGGCTGCCTGCTTCCTTGGCGTGCATCGAGGCGCTGCCGGCGTTGCCGCCTGCACTGCCGTTGACAGCGTTGCCGCCGACACCACCCTCGCCGCCGGTCGACGTACCTGTCGCGGTACCACCGAAGTCGGCCAGGACCAGAGCCTGACCGCCCTCGCCGCCGTTGCCGCCCCTAGTTCCGTCGGCGGCGTTCAGGCCGCCGTCACCACCGTCGCCGCCGTGGGCGACCGCGCCGTTCACCGTCGATCCGAAAGTTCCGGTGTAGTCGTAGACGCCGACCCAGCCCTGCTTGCCGTCTCCGCCGTCACCGCCGAGGCCCGCGCCGCCGTCGCCGCCGGTCGCCGTGCCGTTCGTCGTGACGCCGTTCATGCCGGTGACCTGTGCGGTACCGCCGTCGCCGCCGGTCGCGCCGGCAGCACTCGCCGCGCCGCCGTTACCGCCGGTCGCGGTGCCCGACGACGATCCGCCGCTGCCGACCGCCAGCACCAGGCCGTAGCCGCCGTCGCCGCCGTCACCCCCGTTCGACGCCGCCCCACCGTCGCCGCCGACGGCATTGCCATCGGCCGTGTTCCCGGCACTGGCCTGCACCCAGGCGTCGCCACCCGCGCCGCCGATGCTGCCGGCGCCGGTGCCGCTGCCACCGGCACCGCCGGTCGCCGTCCCCGATGCCGCCGAACCGGCACCCAGTCCGAGGATATCCCCGACGCCGCCGTCGCCGCCGGTACCCGCGCCGAGTGCGTCGCCGCCCCGTCCACCGACCGCGGTGCCACCGGCAGAGCTGCCGGCCCCCTCGGCATAGACGCTCGCGCTACCACCGGTACCGCCCTGACCGCCGGTCAACGCCGCGGTCGCATCGCCGCCGCGACCGCCGTCGCCGCCGATCGCCGTGCCGGAGGCCTGCCCGCCGGTGACCGCGTGCACGATCGCGCCGCCACCACCGCCGCCACCGCCGCCGCCGAGTCCGGGTGCAGCTGTGGTGCCCTGGCTGCCGGCGCCGCCGACGCCGCCGGTGCCGGCCGTCGCGCTGTACGCGTAACCGGTGCCACCGGTGCCGCCGGAACCACCGTTGCCGTTCGCGCCGCCATTGGTACCCAGGCCGCCGCTGCCGCCCGTACCGCCGGTGCCGCCGGACTGCGGAACGGAGCCGTTCGCGAGCACAACCTGGCCGGTACCGTCGCCGCCCGCACCGCCGATGCCGCCTTGACCACCGTTACCGCCGCGGTCGTCGCCGATCCCGACGCCGCCCGCGCCGCCGACACCGCCCGTACCGCCGTTGCCTGCGGTGACACCGATGCCGCCGCTGTACCCGGCGCCGCCGGTACCACCGACGCCGCCGTCACCGGCATGGCCGTTCGCCGCGCGGCTTTCGTCCAGATTCAGGCCGCCGAGGCCGGCCGCACCGCCGGTGCCACCGACACCGCCCGTGCCACCGTCCACCACGGTGCCGTCGCCGGCCCGACCCGTGCCGCCGACACCGCCGACCCCACCGTTGCCGCCGACACCCGCCACCGAACCCGATCCCGCAGAACCGGAACGGCCCAGCAGGCTGCCCTTGCCGCCGTTGCCGCCGGCACCCGAGGCGCCGCCTTCACCGCCCGCACCGCCGGTACCGCCCATGCCGCCGGGCACCGCGCCGGGCGCACCCGCTCCACCGTCACCGCCGCGGCCGCCCTGACCACCCGCGCCACCGTTGCCGCCGACACTGAACAGGAAGCCGCCGTTGCCGCCCTGGCCGCCACGGCCGCCCGCGGTACCGTTCCCGCCGTCGGACCCATTGGAGCCGGGCGCGGTGCCCGCACCACCGGTCACGCCGTCGACGCCCGCGGCGCCGGTGCCGCCGGTGCCGCCCTGGCCGATCGGCGGCCTGTTCGGCGGCAACGTCCTCGAAGCCATCGCCCGCAGCTGCACCGCCAACATGTCGAACAAGCTGCGCTCGCTCGGTATCCCCCACCGCTTCAACGCCCGCCCCGACGGCAGCCACAGCTGGGGCCTGTTCTCCGCCGACATGCGGCTGTCCTGGCCGATGATCGCCCGCGCCATCGGCGCTTGACCACACCTCAAGGCGACACCTCCCCCCAAAGGCGTCAGTGCGCCCCGGAGGCGGCACCCGGGGCCGCCGCCTCCGGGGTCGGCTGACGCCTTTGCGTGGGCCTGCCGCCTTTGTGTGGGCCTGCCGCCTTTGTGTGGGCCTGCCGCCTTTGTGTGGGGGCCGTCAGCAGAGGCCGCGCCTGCCCAGGTGGTCGGTGAGCACCGGGATGAAGGCGGCGTCGCGCAGTTCCTGCCAGACGGTCCGCACCATGTCGAGCCCCAGCTCGCGGAGCTTGTCCTCGCGCAGCTTCTCCTCGATGACCACCTCCTCCGGGCTTCGCTTCGAGCCGATCGTCGCCTGCCGATACTTGGTCAGGCCGTCGAACTCCACCACCACCTGGCCGTCGAAGTCGAGATCGACGTAGGCGATGCTCCCGTCCCGCAGGTCGTAGCGCACCTGTAACGCCGGAATCGGAAGCCCGGCCTCGATGACCTGGGCACGACACCACGACTCTCCGGGATTGTCGGCCAACGGACTCGCGTGTCGGAGCGCGAAGCGCGCCGTCCCCACGCCTTTGCGCCGCACCCCGAGTCGCTCGGCCAACTCGTCGCGGTCCAGTCCGCGCGCCAGCCCGGCGTCGAACGCGGCGAGGGCCCGGTGGAACGGACCGGTCACGGCCAGATCGACGACGGTCCGCGCGAGCCCGGTGACCCGCACCCCGTCGACCTCGACGATGTCCTCGTCGGGCACGGTCCCGGTATGGAAGACGGTCTTGCGCTCCTTCGCATTACCGCCGTGCGGCCGCTCCGCGAAGCGGTGCACACGCGTGCGCGTGGGCAACAGCACCGGGAGCCCATGGATGACGGCCGCCGAATCGTGGCTGAGCAGTGCCGGCCGCGCCCCCTGTTTCGCCGATCCCACGGCCAGGCACTTCGCCCGGTAGAGGACGTCGCCGCGATAGCGCGACGACTCGCTGATCCGAGATTCCTGCAGGTACACCCCGCGGCTCACCAGGACCAGTTCGCCGGACGTGATCGCCGCCTCCAGCTCGCGCTGGGTCACGCCGGAGTCGAGGACGTCGTGCCGGCGCAGAAGCCCGTGCTCGTCGGGAAGCCACATACTCTTTCGACGCTCCGCACCCCGGCCGCGGTTCCCCGGCCGCGTCGTCGGGCGTGTCGCGGCAGTCGACCACAAAGGCGGCAGTCGCCACCAGAGGCGGCCGCCCCGGCTGTCGCCTTCGGTGGCGACTGCCGCCTTCGGTGCCGAGTGCCGCCTTCAGGGGCGCGGGTGCGGCCAGGGCGGGAACGACGAAGCCCCCACTCCGCGAGGGAGTGGGGGCTTCGCTCGAGCTCAGACTCAGCGGCGGTAGTCGCCGTAGTCGAAGTCGTCGAGCGGCACCGCAGCGCCGGAGGAGGTGCCGAAGGCGCCGTCCGGGCTGTAGTAGGTGTCGTCGTACGACGGCAGAGCGTAGGCAGCCGCGCGAGCTTCCTCGGTCGGCGCCACCTGGATGTTCCGGTAACGGTTGATACCCGTACCGGCCGGGATCAGCTTACCGATGATCACGTTCTCCTTGAGGCCCACCAGCTTGTCGCTACGGCTGTTGATCGCCGCGTCGGTCAGGACACGCGTGGTCTCCTGGAACGACGCCGCCGACAGCCACGACTCGGTGGCCAGCGAGGCCTTGGTGATACCCATGAGCACCGGACGACCCGAAGCCGGCTCGCCGCCCTCGGTGACCACCTGACGGTTGGCCGCCTCGAACTCGGCGCGCTCGGTGAGCGAACCGGGCAGGAACTCGGTGGCACCGGAGTCGATGATGGTCACGCGACGGAGCATCTGACGCACGATGGTCTCGATGTGCTTGTCGTGGATCGACACACCCTGACGGCGGTAGACCTCCTGCACCTCGTTGACCAGGTGGATCTGCACCTGACGCGGGCCCATCACGCGGAGCACCTCGTGCGGATCGGCGGGGCCGACCATGAGCTGCTCACCGACGTTGACGTGGTCGCCGTCGGCCAGCGGACGCTCGCTGCCGTCGGCCTGCACCACGGGTGCCAGACGCTGACGCTTGGACAGCTTGTCGTAGACCTGCTCCTCGGATCCGTCATCGGGGATGATCGTGATCTTGTAGAAGCGCTCGCCGTCCTCGAGACGGATACGACCGGACACCTCGGCGATGGGCGCCTTGCCCTTGGGCACGCGAGCTTCGAAGAGCTCGGTGACGCGGGGCAGACCACCGGTGATGTCGTCGCCGACGCCACCCTGGTGGAAGGTACGCATGGTCAGCTGCGTGCCGGGCTCACCGATCGACTGTGCGGCGATGATGCCCACGGCCTCGCCGATGTCGACCAGCTTGCCGGTGGCCATGCTGCGGCCGTAGCACATGGCGCAGACGCCGGTGCCGGTGCCACAGGTCAGGACCGAACGGACCTTGACGTCGGTGATGCCCGCCGCCAGCAGCTTCTCGATGGCCGGGTCACCCAGGTCGTGGCCACGCTCGACGACGACGTTGCCGTCGGCATCGACCGCGTCCGCAGCCAGGGTCCGCGCGTAAGCGGAGGTCTCCACGTGCTGGTCGCGGACCAGATCGCGGGTACCGGTGGCCGGGTTCTCGTGCCATGCCGCGATCGGCACGACGATGCCGCGGTCCACACCACAGTCCGTCTCGCGCACGATGACGTCCTGGCTGACGTCCACCAGACGACGGGTCAGGTAACCCGAGTCGGCGGTACGCAGAGCGGTATCGGCCAGACCCTTACGAGCACCGTGCGTGTTGATGAAGTACTCGGCGACGGTCAGGCCCTCACGGAACGAGGACTTGATCGGACGCGGGATGAACTCACCCTTCGGGTTCGTCACCAGACCCTTCATGCCCGACAGGTTGCGGACCTGGGTCATATTGCCCGTCGCACCCGACTTCGGGATCATCGTGATCGGGTTGTCGTCCGGGTAGTACTCCTCCAGCGCCTTACCGACTTCTTCGGTGGCTTCCTTCCAGAGCTCGACCAGAGCGTCGCGACGCTCGTCCTTGGTCAGACCACCGTGCTGGTACTTGCGCTCCAGCTGATCGGCCTGCGCCTCGTAGCGGTCGAGGATCTCCTTCTTGGCCGGCGGCACCAGCACGTCGGACATGGCCACCGTGACACCCGAACGGGTGGCCCAGTAGAAGCCCACGTCCTTGAGCTTGTCGACGGTCTGCGCGACGACGATCATCGGGTAGCGCTCGGCCAGATCGTTGATGATCACGGCCTGACGCTTCTTCGGCATCTGCTCGTTGACGAACGGGTAGTCCGGCGGCAGCAGCTCGTTGAAGAGCACGCGACCCAGGGTCGTCTCCTGCTCCCAGGCCTGACCCTTGCGCCACTTGCCGTCGAACTCGGCGGCCTCGATGTCGGCCGGCGGACGCAGATCGGTCAGGCGCACCTTGATCGGGGCCTGCACGCTCAGCGTGCCGCGGTCGACGGCCATGATGGCCTCGGCCGGGCTCGAGTAGACGCCGCGCTCCACGTCGTCGGAGGTCGCCGCGGTGTAGGCACCGGCGGCGTCGTCCTTCTCGGTGGTCAGGTAGTACAGACCGGTCACCATGTCCAGACGCGGCATGGCCAGCGGACGACCCGAGGCCGGCGACAGGATGTTGTTGCTCGACAGCATCAGGATGCGAGCCTCGGCCTGCGCCTCCGCACTCAGCGGGAGGTGCACGGCCATCTGGTCACCGTCGAAGTCGGCGTTGAAGGCCTCACACACCAGCGGGTGGAGCTGAATGGCCTTGCCTTCGACCAGCTGCGGCTCGAACGCCTGGATGCCCAAGCGGTGCAGCGTCGGTGCACGGTTCAGCAGCACCGGGTGCTCGGCGATGACCTCTTCGAGGACGTCCCACACCTGCGGACGCTGACGCTCCACCATGCGCTTGGCCGACTTGATGTTCTGCGCCTGGTTCAGGTCGACCAGACGCTTCATCACGAACGGCTTGAACAGCTCGAGCGCCATCAGCTTCGGCAGGCCGCACTGGTGCAGCTGCAGCTGCGGGCCCACCACGATGACCGAACGGCCCGAGTAGTCCACACGCTTGCCCAGCAGGTTCTGACGGAAACGACCCTGCTTGCCCTTGAGCAGATCGCTCAGCGACTTCAGCGGCCGGTTGCCCGGACCGTTGACCGGACGTCCACGACGACCGTTGTCGAACAGGGCGTCGACCGACTCCTGCAGCATCCGCTTCTCGTTGTTGACGATGATCTCGGGCGCACCCAGATCGATCAGTCGCTTGAGGCGGTTGTTGCGGTTGATGACGCGGCGGTACAGATCGTTCAGGTCCGACGTGGCGAAACGGCCACCGTCGAGCTGAACCATCGGACGCAGCTCCGGCGGGATCACCGGCACAGCGTCGAGCACCATCGCCTTGGGCGAGTTGCCGGACTGCTGGAACGCGGCGACGACCTTGAGGCGCTTGAGCGCGCGCAGCTTCTTCTGGCCCTTGCCGGTGCGGATGGTCTCGCGCAGCAGCTCGGCCTCGGCGTCGATGTCGAAGTTCTCCAGGAGCTTCTTGATCGCCTCGGCACCCATGGCGCCGGCGAAGTACTCGCCGAAGCGGTCCTCGAGCTCGCGGTACAGGCGCTCGTCGATGATCAGCTCACCCGGGGTGAGCTTGACGAACTTGTCCCAGATCTCGTCGAGCCAGTCGACCTCGCGGCCGGCCGCATCGCGCATCTTCTTGAGCTCGCGCTCGGCGGCGTCGCGGATCTTGCGCTTAACGTCGGCCTTGGCGCCCTCGGCCTCCAACTCGGCCAGATCGGCTTCGAGCTTGGACTGGCGAGCGGCCAGGTCCGACTCCAGGTCGTCCATGATCGCCTTGCGCTCCACGACGATCTCCGCCTCACGGGTGGAGAGCTCGGCGTGGCGCAGCTCGTCGTCGACCGAGGTGATGACCCAGGCGGCGAAGTAGATGATCTTTTCCAGATCCTTCGGCGCCAGGTCGAGCAGGTAGCCCAGTCGGCTCGGCACACCCTTGAAGTACCAGATGTGCGTGACCGGGGCGGCCAGCTCGATGTGGCCCATGCGCTCGCGGCGCACCTTGGCCTTGGTCACCTCGACGCCGCAGCGTTCACAGATGATGCCCTTGAAGCGCACGCGCTTGTACTTGCCGCAGTAGCACTCCCAGTCGCGAGTCGGTCCGAAGATCTTCTCGCAGAACAGGCCGTCCTTCTCGGGCTTGAGCGTGCGGTAGTTGATGGTCTCCGGCTTCTTGACCTCGCCGTAGGACCAGTTGTGAATGTCATCGGCCGTCGCAAGGCCGATCTTCAGTTCGTCGAAAAAGTTGACGTCGAGCACTAGTTGCCTTTCAGTGACTCTTCAATCGTGGAGATGGCTGGTCGGGCTAGTTGGCGAGGTCGTCGACCGTCGCGCTTTCGTTGCGCGAGAGGTTGATGCCCAGGTTCGCCGCGGCGCGCTCGAGGTCCTCGTCGTCGGTGTCGGCCATCTCGATGGCGGCGCCGTCGGACGACAGCACCTCCACGTTCAGGCAGAGCGACTGGAGTTCCTTCAGGAGCACCTTGAACGACTCCGGAATGCCGGGCTCCGGAATGTTCTCGCCCTTGACGATGGCCTCGTAGACCTTCACGCGACCCACCACGTCGTCGGACTTGATGGTCAACAGCTCCTGCAGCGTGTAGGCGGCGCCGTAGGCCTGCATGGCCCAGCACTCCATCTCGCCGAAACGCTGTCCACCGAACTGCGCCTTACCACCGAGCGGCTGCTGCGTGATCATCGAGTACGGACCGGTCGAACGCGCGTGGATCTTGTCGTCGACCAGGTGGTGCAGCTTGATGATGTACATGTAGCCGACCGACACCGGGTACGGGAACGGCTCGCCCGAGCGCCCGTCGAACAGGATGGCCTTGCCGTCGCTGTTCACCATGACGTCACCGTCACGGTTGGGGCGAGTGGAGCCGAGCAGACCGGCGAGCTCGTCGTCGCGGGCACCGTCGAACACCGGCGTGGCGGTGTTGGTGTCGGGCTCCACCGAGTACAGCTCTTCGGGCAGACGCTCGGCCCAGTCGGGCACGCCCGCGGCGACGTCGATGTTCCAGCCGGCCTTCGCGACCCAACCGAGGTGGGTTTCGAGGATCTGGCCGATGTTCATACGACGCGGCACACCGTGGGTGTTCAGGATGATGTCGACCGGGGTGCCGTCGGGCAGGAACGGCATGTCCTCCTGCGGGAGGATCTTGCCGATGACGCCCTTGTTGCCGTGGCGACCGGCCAGCTTGTCGCCGTCCTGGATCTTGCGCTTCTGCGCGACGTAGACGCGCACCAGCTCGTTGACGCCCGGGGCCAGATCGTCGTCGTCGTCGCGGCTGAAGACGCGGACGCCGATGACCTTGCCGGTCTCGCCGTGAGGCACCTTCAGCGAGGTGTCGCGCACTTCGCGCGCCTTCTCACCGAAGATCGCACGGAGCAGACGCTCCTCCGGGGTCAGCTCGGTCTCGCCCTTCGGGGTGACCTTGCCGACCAGCACGTCGCCGTCGCGGACCTCGGCGCCGATGCGCACGATGCCGCGCTCGTCGAGATCGGCGAGGACCTCGTCGGAGACGTTCGGGATGTCCCGGGTGATCTCCTCGGCGCCCAGCTTGGTGTCACGAGCGTCGATCTCGTACTCCTCGATGTGAATCGAGGTGAGGGTGTCCTCCTCCACGAGCCGCTGGCTCAGGATGATCGCGTCCTCGTAGTTGTGGCCTTCCCACGGCATGATCGCGACGAGCAGGTTCTTGCCCAGCGCCATCTCACCCTGGTCGGTGCACGGACCGTCGGCCAGGACCTGGCCGGACTCGACCCGCTGACCCTCGTCGACGATCGGCACCTGGTTGGCACACGTGCCGTGGTTGCTGCGCTCGAACTTGCGCAGGCGGTAGCTCTGGCGGGTGCCGTCGTCGGCCATCACGGTGATGAAGTCCGCGGAGACCTCCTCGACCACACCGGTGTCCGAGTTGACGATCACGTCGCCGGCGTCGACCGCGGCGCGCAGCTCCATGCCGGTACCGACCAGCGGGGACTCGCTGCGGACCAGCGGCACGGCCTGACGCTGCATGTTGGCGCCCATGAGCGCACGGTTGGCGTCGTCGTGCTCGAGGAACGGAATCATCGCGGTCGCGACCGACACCATCTGGCGCGGCGAGACGTCGAGGTACTCGACCTGCGAGGCCGGAACGAACTCCACCTCGGCGCCCTTGATACGGACCAGGACGCGGTCGTCGGTGATGTTGCCCTGCGCGTCGTAGGAGGTGTTGGCCTGACCGATGAGGAAGCGATCCTCCTCGTCGGCGGTCATGTACTTGATCTCTTCGGTGACCACACCGTCGACGACCTTGCGGTACGGCGTCTCGATGAAGCCGAACGGGTTGACCCGCGCGTACACCGAGAGCGAACCGATCAGGCCGATGTTCGGGCCTTCCGGGGTCTCGATGGGGCACATGCGGCCGTAGTGCGACGGGTGCACGTCGCGCACCTCGAGGCCGGCGCGCTCACGGCTCAGACCGCCCGGGCCCAGCGCCGACAGGCGGCGCTTGTGGGTCAGACCCGACAGCGGGTTGTTCTGGTCCATGAACTGCGACAGCTGGCTGGTGCCGAAGAACTCCTTGATCGCGGCCACCACGGGACGGATGTTGATCAGGGTCTGCGGGGTGATCGCCTCGGCGTCCTGCGTGGTCATCCGCTCGCGGACGACGCGCTCCATCCGGGACAGACCCAGGCGGATCTGGTTCTGGATGAGCTCGCCCACGGTGCGCAGACGACGGTTGCCGAAGTGGTCGATGTCGTCGACCTCGACGGGCACCTCGACGCCGCCGGGACCGGTCATCAGCGGCACGGTGGCCGCGTTCGGATCGGCCTCGTGCAGACGCACCAGGTACTCGACGGTGGTGACGATGTCCTCGCGGGTCAGGACCGACTCGCCGTTCATCGGGTTGTCGGTGAGACCGAGCTTCTTGTTGATCTTGTAGCGGCCGACGCGCGCCAGGTCGTAGCGCTTCTCCTTGAAGAACATGTTCTCCAGGAGGCTCTCGGCGGACTCCTTGGTGGGCGGCTCGCCCGGACGCAGCTTGCGGTAGACCTCGAGCAGCGCCTCGTCCTGGTTGTTGGTGTGATCCTTCTCCAGGGTCGACATCATGATCTCGGAGAAGCCGAAGCGCTCGGCGATCTCCTCGCGGGAGACGCCCAAGGCCTGCAGCAGCACGGTGACCGGCTGGCGGCGCTTGCGGTCGATGCGGACGCCGACGGTGTCGCGCTTGTCGATATCGAACTCGAGCCAGGCACCGCGGCTCGGGATCACCTTGACCGCGTGCAGGGTCTTCTCGGTGGCCTTGTCGATGTCCTTGTCGAAGTACACGCCCGGGCTACGGACCAGCTGGCTCACCACGACACGCTCGGTGCCGTTGATGATGAAGCTGCCCTTGTCGGTCATCATCGGGAACTCGCCCATGAAGACCGTCTGAGACTTGATCTCACCGGTGTTGTTGTTGATGAACTCGGCGGTGACGAACAGCGGCGCCGAGTAGGTCATGTCCTTGTCTTTGCACTCGTCGATCGAGGCCTTGACCTCGTCGAAGTGCGGTTCCGAGAACGAGAGAGACATCGAAGACGAGAAGTCCTCGATGGGCGAGAGCTCGCGGAGGACTTCCTCGAGTCCGCCGACCGGATTGTCCTCACCTCGAGCGATCGCCGTGGCATGCCACTCCGGCGTCCCGATCAGCCACTGGAACGAATCCAGCTGCAGATCCAGGAGACCCGGAACTTCCAGCGGCTCGTCGATCTTGGCGAAAGAGACACGGCGGGGAGCTCCAGGGATGCTGCCGGTCGAGGTGGTTGAGGTGGACTGGCGGTCGAGTGCCAAGATGCGTCCTTCCAACACGAGGTGTTCACTATGTGGCGTCTAGCCTTTGGCCTTGGGGCCGCTTGCGTGGTCCGCTTACCTACGCTGACCAGCGGTTTTCCAGGCCGGGCACAGACGTGCTCGTGTGGAAGATCCGATCAGTGGACAGGGCGCGGGCAGCGCAACGTCCTACTGTATCAGAAAATGGGCAGGGTTTGCCAACCCTGTCAAGGGGCAGAGCGCCCCGGGGCGATGAGCGGGGCTCCGGCAGTACTGCGACCGTCGCACCCTCGCTGGGAACAGACTGTACTGCCGACGGCCGATCGTCAAGCAGAACGCGCGGTTCGACGTCGATCCATCACCCGATCACACGTCGGCCACGTCCGAGATCAGCCACTGCCCGTCGTCCTTGACCATCGTGACCTGCATGCGCGGCGCCACCTGCTCCACCGGCTCGCCACCGATACTGGTCGTGATCACCAGGATCGAGAGCAGCTCGGCCCTATCGTCGGTCAGCGACGACACCGCGATGGAGTCGACGCGGCATTCCGAGTCCGCACGAGCCTGCTCGATGATCTGGCGGTTGGTCTCCATCAGGTCGTCGAACGCCTTGCGAGCGGAGCCGGTGAACGCCCCTCGGACACGCTCCACCGACTCGGGCAGCTTGTTCCACTCGTACTGGAACGGCAGGCAGACCTTGGCCTCCAGCTGCGCCTTCACTTCGCTCGTCGCGCCGGCGTTGGCGAATGCCTCGTTCTGGGTGCCCGACGCGCCCGGATGCCAGGCGAAGATCGCGGCGATGCCACCGACGATCGCGGCCACCAGCCAGAGCGTGACGGCCAACGACACGGTGGCCTTCGCATCCCGACGGCCGCCGCCGAACTCGACCGGCGGCGCGGCCGAGTCGTCGTCCGAGGCATGGGCGTCGCCGGCCTTCTTGTCCACGACGGCCGCGCGCACGCCGCTCAGGTCGACGCTCTCCTCCCGGGGACGGCTGCGGGGCGTCTGGCCGCGGGCGGCGCGAATCTTCTCGGTGGCCTCGGCGGCGTCGAGCTTCGGCGCCGGCGGAGTCAGATCGAGCTTGGTCTCGATGATCTTGCGAGGTTCGTCGCTCATCGTCCGCCTTCCTGATCTTCGGCGACGTACGGCACCACGGTGAGCGGGACTATGTTGCTGGCCTTGCGGAGTCCGTCCGCCTCAACGACGGTCACCAGGAACTCCATCGGTAGCGTCTCCACGGCCTTGCCGTCGGGCCCCTGCGCGGTGGCGGTGGAGAACACCAGGACGGTCGCTCGATTCTCGTCGACATTCACCTCGGTCGCCGCGGCGCGCCTGACGGTGCCGACGATCTGCGAGTTCTGCCCGGGTTGCGTGCTGTCGACCCGGTTCCGCAGATCGTCCAAGGCGCCGTCTTGCGTCTGCTTCAGTGCCTCACCGGTGAGAGTCGACTGCAGTCGCTTGTCCCAGCCGTCGATGTCGTTCGCGTCGACGTTGATGGCGTTGAGGATCGCTTGTTCGGCGGCGTCGACCGACTCATCGCGCAACTGCGAGGTCTTGTTGGCCGCATCGATGTACGCCGAGATCCCGGTGTACCCGAAGTAGCCGAGGCAGGCGACGGCGCCGACGAGCGCAACGCTGCCGGAGGCCAGTGCCAGCGACGACGCCCAGTGTCGATCGGCACCGTCGCGCGGCGCCGTCTCGGCCTTCGTCGCCTTCCCGAACCGCTTCTTCTTCACGGGCTTGCCAGCGACGTCGTCGGTCGAGTCATCCGTCTCCGGAGCCGTCGCCCCGGCGGTCTCGTCGCCCGCGCCCGGAGCCGACGTCGGCGTCTCCTCCTGCGCCGCGGCCTCGTTGTCGTGCTGCTCAGAACTCATCGCGCGCCACTGTATCCACTCCCGGCCGGTTCACTCAAAACACGGCCTGCCTCTTGCCCGATCAGTTCTTGTACTTGGTCGGGTGCACTCCCGTGAGCCACGCCAACTGCATGGCCAGCGGGTTCAGGTTGAGCTTGTCCGGATCCTTCTTCGGCGTGTTGTCCCACGGCTGCGGGTAGTCGGGGTTCGCCAGCGCCGCACGGTTCGCGCCGCGCACCGCCGTCGGATTGCCCACCGGCACCTCACAGCTGGCGTCCCGGTTGAACGGGAAGTCGTCGTAGCTGACGTCGAAGGTCGGGTCCTTCTTCTTCATCTTCGCGATGATCGCCTTGGTGCTCTCGTAGCCGCGCGTACAGGTCGGCGGGTTGTTGGTCTCGAGCACGATGCCGAAGTGGATCTGTCCGTCGCCGGGCGCCGGACTGTGGCTGCCCGCCGACAGCGCCGACAGCATGGCCACGGTCGCTCCGGTGGCGAAGGACGCCGGCTCGATCGTGTCGACGGTGACACCCAGCTGATGGATCAGCGTGGTCGCGTCGCCACCGTGGGCCTGCAGGAACGACGACAACTCGGTCGCCGTCATCGGCGCGTTGGTGAGCAGACGACGCACATCCGGGTCCGACGACGCCAGCTGCGCGGTGATCAATTCCAGGCCCCGGGACCAGGCGAGGATCTCGTCGGACTGGTCGGCCTGCGTCCCCAGCACCACGTCGGCGTTCTGGATCAGCGAGATGGTCTCACCGAGGTTGTCGTGGCCGGACTGCGCCAGCTTGATCAGCGCATCGACGAGCCGGTTCATGTTGTCGGACTGGCCGTCGAAGGCCTTGCCCAGCTCGCTGACCACCGTGGTCAGGTCTTCCACCGGCACCGATTCGGTGAGCGCGATGGTGTCGGTCATGACGTCCTGCAGCACCGGCGGCAGGATGTACTCGTCGATCACCGAGCCGTCGACCAGGTACGGGCCGTCGTTGGTGGGCGGCTGGAGGTCGATGAACTGCTCACCGATCGCCGAGCGATTGGCGATCACCGCCACCGCCGACTTCGGCACGTCGGGCGCACTCGTATCGAGGAGCAGTTCGACGTCGACGCCCTTCTGGGTCAGCGTCATGTTCCCCACCCGGCCCACCGGAACGCCGCGGTACGTGACCTGCGCGTTGGAGAAGATGCCGCCGCTGCTCTCGCCCATGCGGACGATCACCGAGTACTGGCCGAGGCCGACGAGCTTGTCCATGCGCGCATAGTTGGCGCCCACGTAGACGATCGCCAAGGCGCCGACGATGGCGAAGACGATCAGCTGGATCTTGACGAACCTAGTAAGCATCGGTGCCTCCCAGGAGCGCGATCGGGCCGTCGAGGAAGCTGTCGTACTCGTGTGCCCCCGGCGTCACGGCGTACTGGTTCGACGTCGTCGACTTCGCGGGCTTCTTCGGCGTGGTCTTCTTGGGTGCCGGATTCATCGGGTAGGTGCCTCCGGACGGCGGGGTGTTGGGGCCGGGCCGCGAGTTCGGCGGCGGCGGCAGCAGCGAGATCGTCGGCCACCCCCAGCGCGGTCCGTTGCCGTTGACGTAGGGGTTGCGCGGGTCCACCTTCGGCGGCTTCACGCTCGGCGCCTGATAGCGCGGCGTGCCCTGGCCCACGCCCAGCGCCTCCAGCTGATTGCGCAGCCGCAGGTCGAGGGTCATGAACAGGTTCGTGGAGTCGCCGTGCACGGCCGGCAGCAGGTCGTCGGGGAACGGGTGGGTCAACATCAGCGGGACCGCGGTGATGGCGTCGTCGGCCGACTTGGCCAACTGCGTCATGATCGGGCTCAGCGCCTTGAGGTCGTTGATCATCGCCGTGTGGGCCTTGCCGAGCACCGCGGTGCCGGCCTGGCCCAGCTCGTCGAGCTTGCCGAGCAGGTCCACGAACTGCGGCCGCTGCTCCTCCAGGACGGCGATGCCCGCCGGCAGTTCGTCGAGGATCCGTTCGATCTGCTGGGTCTGGTTCGCGGCACGCTCGGAGAGCGCACCCACACCGTCGACCGCCTTGATGATGTTGTCCCGCTGCTCGTTGAGGCCGCGGATCAACTTCTCGGCGCTGACCAGCAGTTCGCGCATCTCGCTGCTGCCCTCTTCACCGCCCATCGACTCGTTGAGCGCGGTGATGATCGGCTCGAGCTGGTTGATCCCGCCGCCGTTGAGCAGCAACGACAGTGCGCCGAGGAGTTCCTCGATGTCGGTGGTGGTGGACGTGCGGGACACCGGGATCGGCTCCGACGGATTCTGTCGCGGCGCGTCGGCCGAGCCCTGGGGTTCGGACAGCGCGACGAACTTCTCGCCCAGCAGGTTGGTCTGCTGCACCGCGGCGCGCGACTCGTCGGACAGGTCCACCGAGTTCTTCACCGACACGGTGACGAGCGCATCCCAGGAATCCTGGGGCACCTCGATCTTGGTGACCCGGCCGACCGGCATACCGTCCTTCTTGACGACGGTCTGCGGCACCAGGTCGAGAATGTTCTCGAAGGCGATCCGGTATTCGCGCGGGTTGTCGCCGACGTCCACGCCACCGGGCAGCGGCATCTGCTGCACGTTGACCGAGCAGCCGGTGGCGCCGACCATGACCGCGGTCATGGCGACGGCCACACCCGCGGCCTTGATCCGGGAGGGCTTACCGAACGTCATCAGTTTCCTCCCGGGAGAGCAGGATCGGGATTGCCCGGGACGGCGCCCGGTGTCGGCATGCGCTGCAGCTTCTTGTTGCTCATCAGGCCGAACGGCAGGATCGGCAGCATCGGTTCCAGGACGTCGTCCTGAATCTGCTCGCCCAGGTCCAGGCAGTGCTGAATCAGCGGCTGCATCTGGTTGGAGAAGGCCTTGGCCTGCGGATTGCCCGGCAGGAGCTTGCCGAGGTCGAGCATCTTGCACATCGCGCCGGCCGGATCCTGCAGGTCGGGGATGTTCACGCGCATCGCGACGGTGCCCGACTCGGCGTCGTAGGCGTTGATCAGGTTGCTGATCGTCACCGGTAGAACGGTGAAGATCTCGAGCAGATCCTCCCGGTTGTCGAGCAGCGCCTGACCGGTCGGCTGCAGGTCGCGGATGGTCTGGCCCAGCTTGGCTTCGTTGTCGGCGAGGAAACGCGCGACGTCGCCCAGCGCGAACGACAGCGTGTTCAACGCCTTACCCAGCTGCGATCGCTCGCCGGCCAGGAAGGTGTTGAACGAGGCCATCTGACTGTTGAACAGCCGCACCTGCTGGTCGTTCTCCTTGAGCGCGCCCACGAATACGTCGAGGTTCTTCACGGTGTCGACGATGTCGCCGCGCGAATCGGCGAGGGTGCTCGCCGCCTTCGACAGGTTCGTGATGGCCGCGCCCAGCTTCTCGCCGTTGCCCTCGAGTGCGTCGGCACCCGCGGTCACGAAGTCGCTCAGCGCGCCCTTCTGGTTGACACCGTCCTCACCCGGTCCGAGCGACTTGGACAGCTTCTGCAGGTTGCCGTAGATCGCGTCGATCTCCACCGGCACCGCGGTGCGCTTCTCGTCGAGCGTGATGTCGTTGCCCGCGGTGGGGCCGCCGGAGTAGGCCGGGATCAGCTGCACGTAGCGGTCGGCGACCAGCGAGGGAATGATCTGCACGGCCTGCACATCGGCGGGCAGCTGCACGCCGTTGTCGACGCGCATCTCCACCACGGCGGTCTCGCCCTGCGGGGTCACCTTGGTGACCTTGCCGACGTCGACGCCGAGGATCCGCACGTTGGAGCCCTCGTAGATGCCGACGGCACTGGAGAAGGTCGCCTTGATCGTGGTCGAGTTGAGCAGGTTCCACGACCACCAGCCGATGATGCCGGCGATCAGCGCGAGGATCACCACGAGGGCGGCGATCATCTTGTTCTTGGCGGTGAAGAACGTGTTGTCCACCGTCGAATCCGAGGTCGTCATCAGCCGCCCGTCCCGCCGCTAGTGAGGTTCTTCTGCATGTTCGGCAGCCTCGTCGTGTTCTGCGCGGGCAGGGCCGGCGGCAAGAGGTTGGTGACCACGGCCTCGAACCAGCGGCCGTTGCCGAGCACGTTCGCGTACAGGCGGTAGAAGGGCGCCATGTTCTGGATGGTGCTGCGAATGTTCTTGTTCTGCGCCGTCAGCAGGTCGGTGACCCCGCGGAGCGAATCGAGCACCGGGCCGATCTGCTTCTCGTTGTCCTTGACGATGCCGGTCAACGCCAGGCTCAGGCTCTCGGTGCTGGCCAGCAGTGCCGAGATCGACTGCTGCCGGTTGTTCAGCTCCTTCAGCAGGATGCCTGCACCGGCGATCAGGCGGGTGAACTCCTCATTGCGGTCGGCCAGGATCTGCGACGAGTCGCGGGTGGCCTTGAGCAGACGACGCACCTCGTCGTCGCGGCTGGCGATGGTCTTGGACAGGCGTGCGATGCCTTCCAGCGACGGTCCGATGTCGTCGGCCGTGGCGGTGAAGACGTCGGACAGTTCGCCGAGCGCCTTGGCCACCTGGTCGGTGTCGACGTTCTCGATCTGATCGGTCGCGTCGGAGAACGCCTCGATCACGTCGTACGGTGCGATCGTGTCGGTGAGCACCACGCGCGGATCGGCCTTCTCGGTGCCCAACGGGTTGAGCGCGATGTACTTCTGGCCGAGCACCGTCTTGATCTGGATGGTCGCCTGCGTGCGGTCGCCGATCCAGGTGTCGGCCACCCGCAGCTTCATCAGCACGTGATCGCCGTTGAGCTTCACCTCGGTCACTTCGCCGACGCGCACGCCGGCCACGCGCACCTCGTTGCCGGCCTGCACACCGGCGGCCTCGTCGAACTGCACCGTGTACTGCGGGGCGGCGCCCAGCAGCGGCAGATCCTTCAGGTAGAAGGTCGACAGGCTCACCATCACCAGGACCACCAGGCCCAGGATGCCGATACTGCGCGCACTGCGCTGTCCGGCGAAGCGCCGCGACTTCTTCGGCGGCAGCTTGGTGACGTCGATGTCGTCAGGAGTGTTCTGTTCGTCGCTCATGATCACCCACCGACCTTGCCGTCGGCCCAGCACCGGGTCGCGGCGCTGGTGTAGAGGACGTGGTTGATGTCGGGCAGCGGCACCAGCGGCTGGGTCAGCAGCGTGGACTTGCCGTTACCTGCCACCACGTCGATGCCGCAGAGATAGAACTGGAACCACGAACCGAAGGTCGCCGACCGACCGAGCTTCTCCAGCTTCACCGGCAGATTGGTCAGCGCCTTGCTCACATCCTTCTCCCGCGCGTTGATCGTGTCGGAGACCTGCTTGAGGCCCGCGAGCGAGGACTGGATGGACGGGCGCGTCTGGCTCAGGACGGACCCGGTCAACGACGTCAGGTTGGCGACCGACGTGATCGCCGAACCCACCGAACCGCGCTGCGCGGCCAGGCCGGTGACCAGCTTCTCGGTGTTGGTCAGCAACGACGTGAACTGCTCGTCGTTCTTGTTCACCGTGTCGAGGACCTTGGTGAGGTTGGTGATCATGTCGCCGATCACCTGGTCCTTGTCGGCGATCGTGTTGGTCAGGTCGGCGGTCTGCTGGATGAGGGAGCCGATGGTGGCGCCCATGTCGACGCCGTCGCCGTTCTGGAAGACGTTGATGACCGTCTCGGCCAACTCGTTCATGTCCTCCGGGGTGATCTGCTTGAACAGCGGCTTGAAGCCGTTGAACAGTTCAGTGAGGTTCACCGCCGGATGCGTGTTGGACTTACTGCGGTCGGGGTCGTAGGCGAAGGTGTGGCCCGGTCCGGCCATGTCGGTCGCGTCGCCGGGGCCCTTCTCCAGGGCCACGTAGCGCAGACCCGCGAGGTTCCGGTAGCGGATGTAGATCTGCGTGCTCTTGGGCAGCGCAGCGCGGTTCACATTGAACGAGACCTCGGCCATGTTGCGGTCGACGATCTCCACCGACTCCACCTGGCCCACGCGCACGCCGGCGATCCGGACGTCGTCGCCCGGGTTCAGCATGGCGGCGTCGGAGAAGACGGCCCGGTAGCTCGACTTGCCGGATGCACCCGCGTTCGCGATCAGCAGCGCCAGGACCGTGGTGGCCAGCACCGTGACGACGGCGAAGACGATCAGCTTGATGAGCGGAGCCCACACACCTCTCACTTGATCGTCACCTCCGCTTGCTGCAGCGCACCCGCGCCCATGTACGTGACCCACGTCGGAACGTCGGCGGGGTCCTTCCCGCTGGCGGCGCCGTAGATCATCTTTCGCTGGTCCTTCTGGTCTTCCACCATCCCGGTGCCCGACGGCGCGGTGCCGAACTGCGGCTGCGGGAGGTTGGGCCAGGTCTTCGGTCCGGCGTTACGGCTCGGCGGCTGGTACGAGCCGTCGGGCACGCTGCCGCCCGGGTACTGCGGGAACGGCCGGCCGTTGGTGGGCGGGTCGTAGCAGCGGGCGGGCGGATCGGTCCACCACATCCGCGGCTCGTCCTGGTTGGGCAGGTAGCGACCGCGCGGGTTCACGAACTGCAGGTTCACGCGCACGCCCGGGTTCTTGGTGCCCTTACCGACGATCGGGCCCACCTTGGGGACGATCGTGGCGAAGTTGTTGAACGTGCACGCGAACACCGGCGACTGGCGGGCCAGCTGCACCAGCATGGTCTCCGAGTCGACGAACAGGTTGATCAGATCCTTGCGGTTGGTGTTGAGGAACTCGGTGGTGTCCACCGCGGCCACACCGAGCGTCGAGATCACCGTGCGCAGGTCGCCCTGACGCTCCACGACGGTCTTGTTGGTGACGCGGAAGGTGTCCAGCGCGTCGATCACCACGGGCAGCGCCTCGGAGTAGGTGTCGGCGAACGACGCCAGGCCCTCCAGCGTGCCCTGCAGTTCCGGCATGTTCGCGTTCAGTTCGCCGAAGATGTCGTTGAGCTGGGAGATGGTGGTCTTGAGCTGACCGCCACGGTTCGCCAGGGCCGCATTCACCGAGGTCAGCGTGGCGTTCAGATCCTCCGGCGGAACCGCCTCGAGGATCGGCAGCAGCGCGTCGAACAGGTCCTCGACCTCGGGGGCGTTGCCCTTGGAGTCGATGAAGATGGTGCCGCCCGACGCGAGGGTGCCGCCCTCGGGCTGCTCGGGAATCTGGATCGCGACGTAGCGCTCACCGAACAGGGTCTTGGGGAGCACCTGCGCGGTGCTGTTGGCGGGCAGGTCACCGGCCAGGTCGGGGTTCAGGTCCAGTTGCACGTCGACCTTGCCGTCGGCACCGACGTCCACCGACTTCACGCTGCCGACCACCACGCCGCGCGCTTTCACGTCGGCGTGCGCGGCGAGGGCGTTGCCCACGTCGTCGGCCTTCAGCGTGACGCGCGTCTTGGATTCGAACACACCCTGGAAGATCAGGATCGACGTGGCCAGCAGCCCGAACACGACGATGTAGAACACCAGGCCCAGAAGCCGGCGTTTGATAGTTGCACCCACTGTGTCGCTACCCTCCGACCCGGATCGACGTGCTGGTGCCCCAGATGGCGAGGCCGAGGAAGAAGTCGAGGACCGCGATCAACACGAGCGCGCTGCGCACCGCGTGGCCCACCGCCACGCCGACGCCGGCCGGACCGCCCGAGGCGTAGTAGCCGTAGTAGCAGTGCACCAGGATGATCACGAACGCGAAGACCATGACCTTCACGAACGACCACAAGACGTCTTCGGGGGGCAGGAACAAGTTGAAGTAGTGGTCGTACGAACCGGTCGACTGTCCGTTGAAGACGGTGTTGATGGTTCTCGACGCCAGGTAGGCGGCCATCAGACCGAGCACGTACAGCGGAATCACCGCGACGAAGCCGGCGATGACGCGCGTGGACACCAGGAACGGGATCGACGGCACGGCCATCACCTCGAGGGCGTCGATCTCCTCGGAGATCCGCATGGCGCCCAACTGCGCGGTGAAGCCGCAGCCCACGGTCGCGCTGAGCGCGAGGCCGGCCACAAGGGGCGCCACCTCACGCGTGTTGACGTACGCCGACAGGAAGCCGGAGAGCGCCTCCGCACCGATCTGGCTGAGCGCGGCATAGCCCTGCATGCCGACCACGACGCCGGTGAAACCGGACATCAGGATCATCACGCCGACGGTGCCGGCGATCACGGCCATGCCGCCCGCACCGAAGGCCACCTCGGCCAGAATGCGCAGCACTTCACGCCGGTAGTGCACGAAGGTCTTCGGGATCCAGGCCAGCGTCCGTCCGTAGAAGGACATCTGCTCGCCCGCGCCGTCGAGCAGACCCAGCGGCTTGGCCAGCTGCTTCTTGGCCTCGTACCGCAGGTACTCCGGACGGCTCTTGGCAATCGTCACGCCACGAGTCACGGCTAACCTACCTTCGGCGGGACGATCTGCAGGAACACCGCAGTGATGATCAGGTTCGCGAAGAACAGCAGCAGGAAGGTCACCACCACCGACTGGTTCACCGCCTCACCCACGCCCTTGGGACCGCCCTTCGGGTTCAGCCCCTTGTAGGCCGCGATGACGCCGGCGATGATGCCGAAGATCGCCGCCTTGAACGTGGAGATGTAGAGGTCGGGCAGCTGCGCGAGCGCGCCGAATGAAGCCAGGTAGGCGCCGGGGGTACCGCCCTGCACGATCACGTTGAAGAAGTAGCCGCCCGCGATGCCGACGACGGCGACCAGGCCGTTGAGCAGCATGGCGACCAGCACCATGGCCAGCACTCGCGGCACCACCAGGCGTTGCACCGGGTTGATACCGAGCACTTCCATGGCGTCGATCTCTTCGCGAATAGTCCGCGACCCCAGGTCGGCGGCGACCGCCGACCCGGCGGCGCCGGCCACGAGCAGGGACGTCACCAGTGGTGAACCCTGCTGAACGACGACGAGCACGCTCGCCGCACCGGTGTACGACTCAGCGCCCAGCTGTTTGATCAGCGAACCGGTCTGCAGCGACACGATGGCGCCGAACGGAATCGCGATGAGCGCCGTCGGCAGAATCGTGACGCTGGCGATGAACCAGGCCTGCTGAATGAACTCGCGCACCTGAAACGGGCGCACGAAAAGCTGGCGGGCGACGTCGACGAAGAGTTGAACGATGTTGCCGGTCTGGGTCAGTGCCCCGTCGCCGGCCTTCGCGATCTTCGCTGCGCCCCGCTGAGCGACACTGGTCATTCTCGGGAGCTCGCCTGCCCCTCATCGGTCACGGCGGTGATCTCCTCGGTGACGACGATCTCCTCGGTGGGCGTCTCGACCACCTGGGTCGGTGCGTCGATCACCGCGGTGGCCATGCCGGCGGTGGAGATCTGCTCGGTGGCCCCGTCGTACGCCTGGAAGCCGTGGCCCGCCGGGTAGTCGAACTGGTGGTTGGCCATGGCGACGAGGGTCGCCGAGGTCTCCGGGCTCTCCATCGCACGACGATCCTCTTCGGCGATCGAGGCGCGAATGGCGGCCTGCGCGTTCGGCGGCAGGTCGTTGATGATGTTCAGGACGTTCTGGCGGTGGCGGATCGACGCCTGGCGAACCGGCATGTCCGGGTTCGGCTGAACCTGCGGAATGATCTCGCTGAAGTCGTCCTTGGTACCGCCGCCGGAGATGCCCGCGGCCTGCATGGCGGCCTCGGCGGCGGCCACGGCCTCGTCCTTCTCCTCGGACATGCCGATCGGACCGAAGCGGTCGCCGGCCAGGAACTGCTTCACGACCGGCTGCTCGGAGGTCAGCAGCACCTCGCGCGGGCCGAACATGACCAGTTCCTTGCGGAAGAGCATGCCGATGTTGTCCGGGATGGTCCGGGCGATGTTGATGTTGTGCGTGACGATCAGGATCGTGGCGTCGATCTCGGCGTTGATGTCGATCAGCAGCTGCGAGATGTACGCGGTACGCACCGGGTCCAGACCGGAGTCCGGCTCGTCGCACAGGATGATCTCGGGATCGAGGACCAGGGCGCGGGCCAGGCCGGCGCGCTTACGCATACCGCCGGAGATCTCACCGGGCAGCTTGTCCTCGGCGCCGGCCAGACCGACCAGCTCCACCTTGTCCATCACGATGCGACGGATCTCGTCTTCCTTCTTCTTCGTGTGCTCACGAAGCGGGAAGGCGATGTTGTCGTACAGGCTCATCGAGCCGAACAGCGCGCCGTCCTGGAACAGGACGCCGAACAGCTTCCGGATCTCGTAGAGCTCCTTGGCCGAGCACTGGGTGATGTCGGTGCCGTCGATGATCACCGAACCCTGTTCCGGGTGCAGCAGGCCGATCAGCGTCTTCAGGAAGACCGACTTACCGGTGCCCGACGGGCCGAGCAGCGCGTTGACCTCGCCGGCCGGCAGGGTGAGCGATACATCGCGCCAGATGTTCTGCGAGCCGAATGACTTGGTCAAGCCCTCGACGGCTACCTCTACTCCCACAGCGTCCCTCCAGACGTTTCACTGGCACCGGAAGAAGTCGTCGCGGTCATTGCCCCCGACCACCGTGGAGTCCGACCCCACGCGATGCCGCCACTTGTGGCTGCGGTCACTGTAACCCACATCCGACCGAGCCTCTTCACGCGATGGCGCTGACGCTGCGATCGGAAAACACCGTTCTTACCAAGCGATAACTTTCCAGTGGGCTGAGAATACCCATAGAAACCGTCTCAAACAAAGTGCGAGCCGGCCGACCGGCATCCCGCCAGGTGACGCGGCCCACTGGGACTTTGGTCCCGGTTCGGACAAGGTCCTCATACCCGGCACGGCCACCGCAGAAGTAGGTGCCGATGCAAACGAGGCCCGCAGGGAAATCCCTGCGGGCCTCGTTGTCAGGCAGCCGTGAAGGCTGGACGTCGCCCTGAGGCGACCTATCTCACTTGAGCGAGATGGTGGCGCCGGCCTCTTCGAGCTTGGCCTTGGCAGCCTCGGCGTCGTCCTTGCTGACCTTCTCCAGGAGAGCCTTCGGAGCGCTCTCGACGAGGTCCTTGGCTTCCTTCAGGCCCAGGCCCGCGACGACCTCGCGGACGACCTTGATGACCTGGATCTTCTTGTCGCCGGCGCTCTCGAGCACGACGTCGAACTCGTCCTGCTCGGCAGCAGCCTCGGCGCCACCGGCAGCCGGGGCACCGGCAGCAGCGACGGCGACCGGAGCGGCAGCGGTGACCTCGAAGACCTCTTCGAACTTCTTCACGAAATCGCTGAGCTCCAGCAGGGTCAGTTCCTTGAACTGCTCGATGAGCTCGTCAGCGGTGAGCTTCGCCATGATGGCGTCCTTCCTATAAATCCCAGTACGGGAGGCCTGCGGTGCAGGCCGGGTCGATGATGCGGCTGGTTGTCCGGCCGCAATGGGGAGAGGTGAGGCCTAGGCGGCCTCGCCCTCCTTCTTCTCCTGCAGAGCCGCGGCGAGACGCGCGACCTGCGAGGCGGGCTGGTTGAACAGCCCGGCGGCCTTAGCCAAGTTGCCCTTCATGGCACCGGCGAGCTTGGCCAGGAGGACCTCACGGGTCTCCAGGTCGGCAATGGCCTCAACTTCGGCCACAGACAGCGCACGGCCGTCCATGTAACCGCCCTTGATGACCAGGGCCTTGTTGTCCTTAGCGAAGGTCTTGATGGCCTTCGCAGCCACAACCGGCTCACCTTCGATGAAGGCGATCGCGGTCGGACCGACGAACAGCTCGTCGAGCCCCTCCACGCCTGCCTCTGCGGCAGCACGCTTGACGAGGGTGTTCTTGGCGACGGAGTACGTTGCGCCGTCACCGAGCGAGCGGCGGAGTTCACCGATCTGCGGCACGGTCAGACCACGGTATTCCGTGATGACCGCTGCAGTGGAACCCTTGAACTGCTCAGTGATCTCAGCAACTGCTGCGACCTTTTCCTGCGTGGACATACTTCGCCTCCTCTCGTGTCTTTTCGTTGACACCGGCTACGGTGTCGCGACCCAGAAGCCGTCCGCGGCGGGCGGCGATCGTTCGACACCGGAGAAACACGAACGCCCCGTGCAGGAAGCACGGGGCGAAATTGCTCCACGGCGGGCCGCGGGGCGAAGTCTCCTCGTTCATCCTGCGTGGGCCGCCGAGTGAACTCGGGCCTTCGATCGGGATCCCTCCCGACAACCAACGGTCTCTGGTTGAACTGGATGCACCGAAGCGAACTCCGATGAACCGGCCTCTAGGCTAACGGTCATGGCCAGAGATGTCGAATCCACCGAGGTGGCCCCCTCCGACGATGCCGCCGCCGAGGCCGCCGCGCGCGTGCGCGCCGCCGTCGCCGCACTCCGCGCTCGGCACCTCCGGCCCATCGCCGGCGTCCTGCCGGGCACCCGGATCGGCGTCGCCTCGTGGCCGCGACCCGGGCGCCCGTGGTCCACGGAACGACTCACCGCGTCGTGGAACTACTGGTGGCAGGCGCACCTGGTGGACGTGCTGATCGACGCCGCGGCGCTCGGCGACCCCGCCGCCCCGCGCGAGGCACGAGCGGTGATCCGCGGCCTGCGGGTCCGGAACATCGGCCGCTGGCGCAACGCCTACTACGACGACATGGCGTGGCTGGCGATCGCCCTCGAACGGGCCCGACGCCGTCTCCCGCGGCCGGTCGGCCCGGACTGTCTGCGCGGCGGACTGACCACGCTCACCGACGTCCTCTACGACGCGTGGGATCCCGCGCACGGCGGCGGCATCCCGTGGCGCACCACGGACCTGTTCTTCAACGTCCCCGCCAACGGTCCGGCCGGCATCGTGTTGGCCCGCCGCGACCACGTGGCGCGCGCGGTGGCGACGGCGGACTGGATCCACCGCGAGTTCACACTGCCCAACGGGCTGATCGCCGACGGCTTCTGGGTGGAGGCCGACGGCGGCCGCCGCACCGTCGACACCGCGTTCACCTACTGCCAGGGCGTGACCCTGGGCCTGGAACTGGAGTGCTTCCGCCGCACCGGCGGGGCGCGCCACTTCCAGCGACTCGAGGCACTGGTCGACGCAGTAGAACGGGAGATGACCCGCGACGGGGTGCTGATCGGACACGGCGGAGGCGACGGCGGCCTGTTCAGCGGCATCGCCGCGCGCTACCTGGCGCTGGTCGCGACCGACCTGCCCGGCGCCTCCCGGGCGGCCGCCGCGCTGCGCTCCCGCGCCGGGAGGATCGTGCTCGCCAGCGCGGACGCCGCCTGGGCCCACCGCGCCGAGGTGGCCGGCCTGCCGCTGTTCGGCCCCGACTGGTCCACACCCGCCGTCGTGCCCGACGGCTCCGGATCCGGCGCGTCGTTCGTCGCCGGGGCGGTCCGCTCGTCGTCGACCCCGGAACAGGACCTTTCCGTCCAACTCGCCGCCGCCATGGCACTGACGGCCGCTGCTTCGGTCACGCTGCGGTCACCCGAGCACACCGGTTCAGTGACCCCGAATGGCAGTTAGGAACACGTTCATGCTTAATTGTTGTTAAGTGATCAGTGGGATGGATCACACCGATTGTCCCGCACTCCGGCTTCACCGCGCGCGGTGAGAAGGGATGGACTAGTGAGCGTGCAGCTCGATTACGGCGTCGACGAGGTGCCCCGCTACCGAAATGCCGACGGCGGACACCAGGCCGCCGCCTGGCACGAGTCGGTGTACGGCCGCAAGCCGTATCCGCGCGTGCACATCACTCGTGACGTCACCATCACCATGACCGACGGCGTGCAACTGCGTGCCACCGTAATCCGGCCGGCCAACCGCCTCGGCCAGCCCACCAAGACCCCGTTCCCCGCGGTCCTCAACGTGAATCCGTACAACCGGGCACTGCTCGACGGCTTCGACCATCTGCTGCACGGCCCGGTGATCGGGCGCACGGTGAAGGCCGCCGCGAGCAAGATGACGCACGAGGAAGGCCCGCTGGTGGGCCTGGCCCGGATGACCCGCACCTTCGATCGCGGACTGTTCGACGTCTTCGGCGTCAACCGCAATCTGGTGCAGTCCGGCTACGTGCAGATCCTGGTCGATGTGCGCGGCACCGGCGCCTCGCACGGACGTTGGGAGATCCTCAGCGCCCGCGAACAGCAGGACTCGGTCGAGGTGATCGAGTGGATCGCGGAGCAGTCGTGGTGCGACGGCGCCGTCGGCATGGCCGGCTGGAGCTACTCGGCGATCAACTCCCTGCAGGCCGCCGCGCTGCGCCCACCGGCCCTGAAGGCGATCTTCGCCATCGAGGGCACCGACGATCTGGTGCGCGACATCTACATCACCGGCGGCATGCCGTCGGCCTTCATTCCGCTGTGGTTGGCCCTGGTCAACGGCATGAAGTGGCTGCCCAACCCGGCCACCATGCTCGCCGACACCCTGCGCGGCCAGCAGTACAAGTGGCTGCGCGACCGCCTCGCCAGCCCGGCCACGGAGATACCATCGCTGCTGTGGGGTTTCCTCACCGCGCGCGATCACCGCATCTTCGATCACCCCTACTTCGACGAGCGCTCCCCGGACATCGGCAACATCGAGGCCGCCACCTTCACCGTCGGCGGCTGGCACGACCTGTTCGGCCGCAGCGCCAGTCGGCTGTACCAGCAGCTCAACATGGAGCCCGGACGCAAGCAGATGCTGGTGGCCAACGGCTACCACCTCGACCCCGGCTGCGACCACGGCCGTCCCCACCAGCCGCCGCAGCTCGACGTCCTCGAACGCGCCTGGTTCGACCGCTGGCTCAAGGGCATCTCCAACGGCGTCGACGACTACGGTCCGGTGACCCTGGAGCAGCAGGGCGGCGACTGGTCGTGCGGCACGTCGTTCCCCCGCGCCGAGGTGCGGGCGCAGCGCCTGTTCCTCACCGAGGAGCCGTCCGGCACCGCTCCGCACGCCCGGCACGACGGTCGGCTGCACACCGCGCCGGCCTCGCGCCGTCGTTCGCTGCGGATCACACCCGACCTGCGCGGCATGGCCTCCCGCGACGCCGCACAGGTCTTCGCGGGCCTGCCGATCGTGTTCGGCCGCAAGTTCACCGAGGACGCCTCCTACCAGGAGCAGGGCGCCCTGAGCTTCACCAGCGCCCCGGTCACCGCGCCCACGCAGATCTCCGGCCAGATGAATCTGCGCCTGAACGTCTCGACCACCGCGCATGAAGGCATCTGGGCGGTCACCGTGAACGACGTCGCCCCCGACGGCACCTCCACGGTGCTGAGCAACGGCGCCCTGACCGCGTCGAACCGGGCGCTGGATCCGTCCCGCTCCACCTACGCCGACGGCGGCACCCTGGTCGACGCCGTGCACTACCTGTCCCGCGACCGCCGCCTGCCGGTGCCGCCGGACGAGCCGGTGCGCATCGACGTGGACCTGGTGCCCACCGACGCGGTCCTGAAGACCGGACATCGTCTCCGCATCGATGTATACGCGGCCAGCATGCCGCGCTACCTGACGATCGTGCCCGACCTGATCAAGGCGCGCGGCCGCCGCCAGCAGCTGGTGCTCGACCCGAACAAACCGAGCTACCTGACCTTCCTCACCGACGGCGACCTCGGGGTGGACCCGGTGCCGACCGCCTCGCAGCTGCACCCGATGAGCACGCTGTCGGCCGTCGACTGAGTCCTGACCCCTACGTGAGACCCGCGTCGCCGAGCAGGACCCGGTAGACCAGCGCGAACTCGGGTCCCATGACGAGGCCGACGAGGTCGATCAGGGTGTGCGCGAACTCCGGGCCGTGCGCCGCTGCCCACGGATCGGCGAGGTGGTGCGCGCACTCGTGCAGCACCACCAGCTCACGCAGCGCCCATCGACCGTCGGGCCCCTCCGGGATCGCGATCTCGGCGCTGGCGAACTCGTAGTGCGCGGCCCCGGCGCCTTTGCGGCTGCGCACCCGGATCGGGTGACGGGCGCCGGCGAAGCGTTCGCGGACCGCGGGCAGGGCCAGGACGTCGTCGACGTACCGCTGCACCGCGGCCACCGAACCGAAGCGGGCTTCGGCGCGCAAGGTCAGGGTGGCGCCGGCCACCTGCACGGTGTGCGCGCGGCCGCCCGGCCGGTCTACGAGCGCGAAGATCAGGCGTTCGGTCTCGTAGAAGCGGGCGCGACGGCTGTCGCGGGTCATGGCTCCAGTGCGCCGCGCGGCGCCCCGAACTCCCGGTCGGCGCCGATCTTGGCACGACGGCCGGCGTGGTCCCCGGCCCGCCGGGCCGCCGACGAATAGCCCGCGCTGGCACGGCTCGGCCGCCAACTGCCGCGGGCGGTGGATTCGCGGCGGTGGAAGTCGGTCACCTCCAGCTCCTTGTTGCGCAGCGCGACGGCGGTGGACGGCGGCGTCGAACCGGCGCTGCCCGCGTCCGCTTCGGCGCGCACGGCCTCGTCGCGCTGCTGATCGCGCGCCTCGAGCAGGCGGGCGCCGATGCGGTCGGCGAAGGCCGACTGGAAGTTCAGGCGCGCCGTGATCGGCGAGAGCGCCTTCTCCTCCACCACGCGGCGTCGCCACGGCCCGTAGTCGCGGGTCACCACCTGCTGCGCGGTCTCCTGCTTGTAGGCGCCCGACTTCAGGTAGGCGTCGCTGGCGGCCACCATCTGCACCACCAGGGAGGCGTACAGGGTCTCCACGGCGTCGATGTCGGCCTCGTAGCCGTAGGCGATCACGTAGGTCGAGTTCGACGCCACGTCGCAGGTCAGATCGTTGGCGCGGCCGATGTGGACGAACAGCTGCACGTAGGTGCGCAGGCCACGCTTGCCCGCGGTGCCGATGACGATCTGCCGACTCAGCGGGGTCTGCCGTTTCCGCAGGGCCGGGTCGTGGTCGCGGGCCACCGCCAGGTCGATCGACGACGCCGTGGCCAACCGTTGCGCCGCGGCGAGGAAGGCCTGCGCCTCGTGCTCGTTGTCGGTGCCCTCGGCCTGCCGGAGCAGCCCGCCGATCCGGGTCAGGAGCTTGTCGTCGCGCATGAGGCAAGGGTAGTCACCGCCCGCGACACCACCCGTTCCCGCTGTCCACAGCCCTGCGTCCGCGAGCGGAGCTGTCCACAGACCGCACTCACAACCCGAATCGGCGTTGCATCCGCGCTAGGGTCTGCGCCGAGGCGCGCAGGCCGGCGCGCTCGTCGTCGGACAGGGTGATCGGGAGTCGGCGCCCGGCACCGGCCGCGTCGACCACCGTGGGCAGCGACAGGCAGACATCGCTCAGTCCGACCGCGTCGTCGTCGATCAGCGAGGACACCGGCAGGACGCGGTGTTCGTCGTCGAGCAGCGCCTCCACGATGCGCACCGCGGCCAGCCCGATGGCGTAGTTGGTGGCGCCCTTGCCCTCGATGATGCGATACGCCGAGCCGACCACGTCGTCGCGGATCCGGTCGCGTGCGGCGGCATCGAGCGCCGGGCGGCCGGGCAGCGGGCTCCAGTCCAGCAGCGGCACGCCGCCGATCGTGGCCGACGTCCAGAGCGGGATCTCGGTGTCGCCGTGTTCGCCGGCGATGTAGGCGTGCACATTCTGCACGGCCACGCCGCAGTGCTCCGACAGGAGGAAGCGCAGCCGCGAGGAGTCGAGCACGGTGCCCGAGCCGAACAGCTGACGCCGGGGCAGCCCGGTGAACCGGAGCGCCGCGTAGGTCACCACGTCCACCGGGTTGGTGACCATCACGTACCGGGCGTGCGGTGCCGCGTCGACGATCGGCGGTAGCGCCGTGCGGGTGAGCTCGATGGTGGCTTCGGCCAGTTCCAGCCGGGATTGGCCGGGCTTCTGCTTGGCCCCGGCGGTGAAGACGACGACGTCGGCGTCCGCGCAGACCTGCGGGTCCGCCGAGCCGAGCACGGTGGCCCGCGGTACGTATTCGAGGCCGTGCTGCAGATCAAGGACTTCGGCGGCCACTTTGCGCTCGTTGACGTCCATAAGCGCCACTGTCCGGGCGACGCCGCGGATCAGGGCCGCGTAGGCGATGGAGGTGCCGACGGCACCCGCTCCGACGATCGCGATCTTGGCGCCGACAGGTTCCATGCCTGCAGACGGTAGCGACCCCGCGGCCCGCGCGCAGGGTCGCCGCTCAGAACAGGTACAGCAGGCCCACGTAGGTCAGCGTGCCCAGGCCCACGCTGAGCAGGGTTCGTCGACCACAGGTCAGGTGCACCGCGACGGTCACCGCCACCGCGATCAGTACGGGCAGGACGCGGCCGTCGGCGTCGATCGAGGAGCGCAGGGTGGCGCCGGCCAGAATCGCCAGGATGCCGGCGGGCAGCGACGCCGCCATGGTGAGGACGAACCGCGACTGCCGCAGCGGCCGCAGCGCGGCGAATGGCAGGGCCCGGAGGGCGAAGGTGATCGCGAAGACGGTGATCAGCACCGCGACGAGATAGCCGGGATCGGGCATCGACATCAGGTATCGGCGCCCTTCCGCTGCCAGGCGTAGCGCGCTATCAGCAGCCCGACGAAGACCAGCAGCGCGGTGAACAGCAGCGCGCCCGGGGTCAGGACCATGGCGAGCGCGAAGGAGAGCGCGGCCAGCAGCAGCACCGGCACCTGGGGGCGGGTGCGACACGCGTCCAGGGTCAGGGTGATGAACAGGGCGCAGAGGGCGAACTCGAGGCCCTCGATGGGTCCGGGCAGCAGCGAGCCCACGGCCACCCCGAGAAGGCCGCCGCCGACCCAGTAGACCTGCAGGGCCACCTGCGCGGCGAGGAGTCGACGGTGCGTCCACGTGCCCGGATGCGCGGCGGTGATGGCGAAGGCCTCGTCGGTGAGCGCGTACATCGAGTACAATCGCGCCCACCAGCCGCGGACCACGTGCAGCGGGAAGGAGAAGGCGTAGAAGACGTGCCGGAAGTTCACGAAGAAGGTGGTCACCGCGATGGTGGCGATCGGCGTCGTCGCCGCGATCAGACCCACCAGCAGCAGTTCCAGCGACCCGGCGTACGCCAGGAACGACAGTGCCGGGGCCAGCCACCACGCGAAGCCCTCCTGCACCACGAGCAGCCCGAAGGCCATGCCGAGCGGGACCATGCCGAGCCCGGCAGGCAGCGACAGACGCAGGCCGGTCAACACGTCAGCGGAGGCGGCTCCGTCGTCCTTCTCGATCCGCCCGCCGTCGTTCACCCTCCGATGATCACACGAACAGCCCCCGTCGAACGAACCCACCGCTCCCCCTCCGCTCCCCCGCCCCCGGCCGTGCCGCGACTCTGGTTACGCCTCGCGCGCGGAGCACCGGAAGCGAGGCGCGAATAGGGTCGCGACACGCCCGACCAGGGAGGGGCGGCGGGGGCGGGGATGCGAAACGGCCCCGCCACTTCGCAGTGGCGGGGCCGTTCGGCTGGTACTAGATCAGGCCTGCGGCGCTTCGGTGAAGTTGCGCGAGACCGACGAGTCGACCTGGATGCCCGGGCCGGTGTTGCTCGAGATCGTCACCTTCTTGATGTAACGACCCTTGGCAGCGGACGGCTTCGCACGCATGATCTCGTCGTACGCGGCGCCGTAGTTCTCGGCCAGCTGCTCGGCGCTGAACGACGCCTTGCCGATGACGAAGTGCAGGTTGGCTGCCTTGTCGACGCGGAAGTTGATCTTGCCGCCCTTGATGTCGTTGACGGCCTTGGTCACGTCGGTGGTGACGGTGCCCGTCTTCGGGTTCGGCATCAGGCCGCGCGGTCCGAGGACACGCGCGATACGGCCGACCTTGGCCATCTGATCCGGGGTGGCGATCGCGGCGTCGAAATCGAGCCAGCCGCCCTGGATCTTCTCGATCAGGTCCTCGGCGCCCACTTCGTCGGCACCGGCGGCAGCGGCCTCAGTGGCCTTGTCGCCTGCGGCGAAGACGATGACACGCGCGGTCTTGCCGGTGCCGTTGGGCAGGTTGACGGTGCCGCGCACCATCTGATCGGCCTTACGGGGGTCGACGCCCAGGCGGACGGCCACCTCGATGGTCGAGTCGGTGTTCTTCGAGGAGGTCTCCTTCGCCAACCCGACGGCCTCCAGCGGGCTGTACAGGTTGTCGCGATCGACCTTCTCGGCGGCGGCCCGGTAGGCCTTGCTCTTCTTGCTCATGTGCTCTGTTCCTTCTTCAAGATCCGCTGTCGGATCTCAAGTGAGTGGTTAGTGGGCCGAGCGCGGCCCTCCCACGGGTGGTTTTCGACAAGCTCGAACGATCGAGCTCACCGTCTCCGGGCTGAATCAGCCTTCGACGGTGATGCCCATCGAGCGCGCGGTGCCGGCGATGATCTTCGCGGCGGCGTCGATGTCGTTGGCGTTCAGGTCCTCGGCCTTGGTCTTGGCGATTTCCTTGACCTGGTCCATGCTGACCTTGCCGACCTTGTTGATATGCGGCTCGCCGGAGCCCTTCTGCAGGCCTGCGGCCTTCAGCAGCAGCTTCGCGGCGGGAGGAGTCTTCAGCTTGAAATCGAACGAGCGGTCTTCGTACACGAAGATCTCGACCGGAATCACATTGCCACGCTGCGACTCGGTCGCCGCGTTGTAGGCCTTGCAGAACTCCATGATGTTCACGCCGTGCTGACCAAGCGCGGGACCCACGGGCGGCGCCGGGTTGGCCTGGCCCGCCTGGATCTGGAGCTTGATGATCCCGGCGATCTTCTTCTTCTTGGGAGGCATCTCAGTTTGTCCTTTGTATCTTCACTCTCCGCGCACGCTGGATACGCGGAAGTCTCTATGGGTGGGGCGGCCCGGGGGCTACAGCTTCTCCACCTGGTTGAAGCCGAGCTCGACCGGGGTCTCGCGACCGAAGATCGAGACCAGCACCTTGACCTTGCGCTGCTCGGTGTTGACCTCGCTGATCGACGCGGGCAGCGTCGCGAACGGGCCGTCCATGACGGTGACCGATTCGCCGACCTCGAAGTCGACCTCGACGAGGTTCGACGCGGCGGCAGCAGCGGCTTCCACGCTCTCGCCCACGGCGGCGGCGGCCTTGGCGGCAGCAGCCTTGCGGACCTCGGCGCGCGGCACCAGGAACTGCAGCACTTCCTTGATCGACAGGGAAGTCGGCGTGGTGTTGTTCATGCTCAGGAAGCCCGTCACGCCGGGGGTGTTGCGCACTGCGCCCCACGCCGCGTCGTTGAGTTCCATGCGCACCAGGATGTAGCCCGGCAGCACCTTGCGGTTGACCTTCTTCTGCTGGCCGTTCTTGATCTCGGTGACCTCTTCGGACGGCACGACGACCTCGAAGATGTAGTCGCCCACATCGAGGTTCTGCACGCGCGTCTCGAGGTTGGCCTTCACCTTGTTCTCGTAGCCGGCGTAGGAGTGGATCACGTACCAGTCGCCGGGCTGACGACGCAGCTCGCGCTTCTTGGCCTCGATCGGGTCCTCTTCGACCTCGTCGGCGACAGCCTCGTCGGTGACGGCCTCATCGGCAACGGCTTCGTCGGCGGGGGCCTCGGGAGCGGCGGCGTCGATCGACGCCGACTCTGCGGCCTCGGCCGTAGCCTCCACCGCCGCGTCGCCGGTCTCCGGCGATTCGATCTCGTTCTCCGGGGTGCTCATTCGCGCCCACGCTCCTTCATTGCCCGATGTGTTACTTCTCGTCGGCCGGCCTCACGACCGGCCCGTTCCGTCAGCCGAAGACCAACAGCGTCAGCTTCGCGAACCCGATGTCCATGCCGAAGATCGCGGCGGTCACTGCCGCCACGAAGACCAGCACGCCGATGGAGTAGACGATCATCTCGCGCCGCGTGGGCCAGATGACCTTCTTCATCTCGGTCACGACCTGGCGCAGGAAGACCCAGATCCGCACGAACGGATTGCGGCTGGCCGCGTTGGCGCCCTCTTCGTCGGTCGGGTCGACGACGCCGACCGTGCCCGGCTTCGAGTCGCCGGACGCCGTCCGACGCTCGCGCGCACGACGCTTGCCCTGCGGCCGCATCTCGTCGGCCTCGATGACGTCGACGTCGATACCGGTGTCGGCGTCGTCGCCGGTCGTCAGCTCCGAATCATCATTCGGAGCCTTACGGTCGCGCTTGGCCACCTATCCACCGATCCCTTCGTCTACCTCATCCCCCGGCCGGGGAACGGTCCCGGAACGCTGACGTTCCGGGACGTCGGGTGCAGGGGCGACAGGACTTGAACCTGCAACCTGCGGTTTTGGAGACCGCTGCTCTGCCAGTTGAGCTACGCCCCTTTGAGTCGGCCGAGACCGACTCTGATCGAGCCTTACAACACCAACGCGCCACCCTTCGGGTAGCGCGCAAGTCTGAAGTAAACCTTCGACTTTCCTAGTGTAGAGCACGCGACCCTGACAGCCCAAACCGGTGGGTGTCCGCGCCGACACTGCTCTCTCGTCGCGCTGTATTCAGTTGAACTGCACGACGACGTTGGCACGACCGAAGATCTTGCGACCGTCCTGCTTGGCGGTCAGCGCGATGGTGCCGCGCCGCGTCTGCGGGTCCAGCGACTTCACTTTACCGGTGAAGTCGACCTTGGCGCTGGCGTCGGCCGGCACGTAGACCGGGCTGGTGAAGCGCACGTTGTACTCGCAGAAGGCCGCCGGGTCGCCGACGAACTCCGAGACGTACGTGGCGCCCAGGCCCATGGTCTGCATGCCGTGCGCCACCACCCCGTCCATCCCGTCGGCCGCGGCGATGACGTGGTCGGAGAAGTGGATGGGGTTCGGGTCGCCCGCGACGCCGGCGTAGTTGCTCAGGTTGCCGCGGGTGAGTTCGAAGGTCTTCGGCGGCAGTTCCTGGCCGACGGTCAGGGTGTCGAAGTCGACGGCGGCGTAGGCGCCGGGACGCTCGGTCGGGTCGGCCTGGTTCTGCTGCGCCTCGCGGTGCACCGTCTTGCCCGGGTCGCCGACGGCGTCGACCTTCATCATCACGTGGTCGAGCGAGTCGGCGAGCTCCTCGGGCACCTTCATGCCGGGCCGGGCCGCGATCGACGTGTAGGTGGTCATCACCGGCTCGTCGTGCTGGTTCCAGATGATGTTCTTGGTGACCAGCAGGTCGATGGCTTCGGGGCTGCTGATGTGCCGGAACGACTCCAGGGAGACGTCGCAGATCAGCTGGTCGCCGACCTTCATCGGCTGGTGGTACACCAGACGCTGATCGGTCTGCATGATCTGCCACAGGTCGTAGCCGGTGACCACTTCGTCGAACAGCTTGGCCTGCGCGGTGATGCCGAGCACCGAGACGAAGGTGGGGTGCGCGACGAGGCCGTCGTGGCCGTACTCCGCGGCGCCGGCTTCGCTCCAGTGCGTCGGATGGGCGTCCTGCACGGCGCGGGCGTGCTTGCGCACCTCTTCGCGACCGACCTCGTAGTAGTCGTCGACGGTGTAGTGGTGGCCGACGACCGACGCCGTGTGCTCGGCGATCTGCTCGACGGTCAGGTCGGGCTTGTCGTTCTGCTGCATCATCATGGTTTTCTCCCTCCGCGCGCGGCGGCGAATCTTCGGCCGATTCTGCGCCGATCCGCGCAGACCAACCAAATCGAGCGGGCCACCTCACACTGTGAGGTGGCCCGCTCGTTTGAAGCTTTTTCGACCGCTTAGCGCGATTCCTTGTGAGCCTGGTGGGTTCCGCAGTTGGGGCAGAACTTCTTGAGCTCCAGGCGATCGGGGTCGTTGCGCCGGTTCTTCTTGGTGATGTAGTTGCGGTGCTTGCACACCTCGCAGGCCAAGGTGATCTTCGGCCGCACGTCAGTTGAGGAAGCCATGTCCTTAGCCTTCTTTCGCGTCTTACGTATCGTCTTCGGCGCCTGGCGTTCCCGCCGCGGGCGGGCTCGCGGTGAGCGGCCGAGTTGTGTAGCGGTGGGGGGACTCGATCCCCCGACCTCACGATTATGAGTCGTGCGCTCTAACCAGCTGAGCTACACCGCCCTGTCAGATCGAACCACCCGTGCGGGTCGTCCTCACCAAGCGAGCCCCCTGACGGAATCGAACCGTCGACCTTTTCCTTACCATGGAAACGCTCTGCCGACTGAGCTAAGGGGGCGTTTTCCGCTCCGCTCCGGTTTCCCGGAGTGGCGCAGAAGCCTTCACGAGATTACACACACCGCCTTCGGAAGACCAAAACCGCTGGTCAGAACCTAATTCCGTGTTCATATTCTCGTAGTGGCAGATGTAGGATTCGAACCTACGTAGCTTTCGCGACGGATTTACAATCCGCTCCCATTGGCCGCTCGGGCAATCTGCCGTGTCACCGTGAAGGCAACGGGAATTAGAATACAACGGGATCGGGTGGTCTACGCAAACCGGCAGGTCAGCGTCCCGCTCCCGACCCCCATGCCCTACCCTGGTGCCATGGCTGATTCTTCATTTGACGTGGTGAGCAAGGTCGACCGCCAGGAGGTCGACAACGCCCTCAACATGGCCGCCAAGGAGTTGTCGCAGCGCTACGACTTCCGCGGCACCAACACCGGCATCGACTGGTCGGGCGAGGAGAAGATCGTGATCTCCTCCGACGCCGAGGAGCGCGCCCTGGCCGGCCTCGAGGTGTTCCGGGAGAAGTTGATCCGGCGCGACATCTCGCTGAAGGCCTTCGAGGCCGGCGACCCGGTCGGCTCCGGCAAGGTCTTCAAGATCACCGGCGAGATCGTGCAGGGCATCGATTCCGAGCACGCCAAGAAGATCTCCAAGAAGATCCGCGACGAGGGCCCCAAGGGCGTCAAGGCGCAGATCCAGGGCGACGAGCTGCGTGTCTCGTCGAAGAAGCGCGACGACCTGCAGGCCGTCATCTCGCTCCTCAAGGGCGAGGACTTCGGCATCGCGCTGCAGTTCGTGAACTACCGCTAGTCCGAACTCCCCGTTCCCGAGAGACGACTGCGTTCCCGCGGGCCTGATAGCGGCCCGCGGGAACGGAGTCCTCTCGCGGGAGCGGGAAGCTCTCGCGGGAGCGGGGGGCGTCGTGGGGGACGACGGCGCCCGGGTCAGGCCATGTCGGCCAGGGCGGTGCGCAGGTCGCGCTTGAGGAGCTTGCCGACCGGGTTGCGGGGCAGCTCGGGCAGCACCTCCATGCTCTCGGGAAGCTTGTACGACGCGATGTGGCGATCGCGGAGGAAGTCGGTGATCTCCTCCAGCGTCACCTCGGCGTCCGGGGCCAGCGCGAGCACCACGTGCACCCGCTCCCCCATCACCTCGCAGGGGCGGCCGATCACGGCGGCCTCGACCACCGCGGGGTGATCGCCCAGCATGCCCTCGATCTCGGCGGGGGCGATGTTCATGCCGCCGCGCACGATCAGGTCCTTGGCCCGGTCGACGTAGTGCAGGTACTGGTCCTTGTCGCCGGCGATCTGGAAGATCTCCCCGGTGCGCAGGTAGCCCTCGTCGTCGAACGGGTTGGCCAGCGTCTCGCCGTTGAGGTACCCGGCGAAGACCATCGGTCCGTCGATGTACAGCTCGCCCGGGCGGCCCGGCTCGGTGATGACCTCGCCGGTCTCCTCGTCGATCAGCTTGAGGGAGATCCAGGTGCTCACCCGGGACGCCCACTCGACGCCGGGGGTGCCGTAGCGCGGGAAGTACATGGCGCGATTGACCGGGTCCGGGAAGTCCTCCGGGCTCGACAGCAGACCGATGCCTTCGTTGGAGCCGAAGAAGTTGATCACCGAGATGCCCATGTCCTCCTGCCAGCCGCGGACGGTGACCGGCTGCAGCGGGGCCGAGCCGGAGCCGACGCGGGTGAGGCTGGACAGGTCGATCTGGCCGCGGAGGGCCTCGTTGCGCAGCAGCATCAGCAGCAGCGCGGGCGGCGCGACCGTGTAGGTGACGCGTTCGGTGGCGATCTGGCCGAAGAAGGTCGGGGCGTCGAACGGGTGGTGCTGCACCAGGCGGGCGCCGGTGCGCAGCCACGGCAGGAGCTTGCCGACGAAGGCCGCCATGTTGATCATCGGGAACGGGTTGAGCAGCACGTCGTCGCCGGTCAGGCGCGGTGCGTCAACGCCGGCCCAGGTGAACGACAGCCAGTCGTAGTGCGCGCGCGGCACACCCTTGGGTGCGCTCTCGGTGCCCGACGTCCAGCAGATGGTCATCGGGTGGTTGGGATCGGCGGCGTAGCCGTGCGCGGCGACCGCGGCGCGGTCGGCGTCGGTGGCTTCGGCCGACACCAGGGCGAGCACGCCGTCGACCGGTTCGCCCACCGGTGCCGAGGTCAGCGTGGCGATGGTGCGCAGGGTGGGCAGGCGATCGGCGAACGCGGCGGTCTCGGCGGCCGTCGGGCGGCCCGCGAACTCGGGCACGGTGACGAGCGCGCTGAAGCCGGCGGCGGTGCCCATGCCGACCAGTTCGTGCTCGCGGTACTGCATGGCCAGCGGCGAGACGACGGCGCCGATGCGCCAGGCCGCCAGGTACAGCTCCACCAGTTCCACGCCGTTGGGCATCTGGACGCCGATCACGTCGCCGGTGGCCACGCCTGCCTCGAGCAGGCGGGCCGCCAGCGCGGTGACCTCGTCGTCGACCTGCGCCCAGGTGAGGCGACGGGCCGGGAGGCCGACGAGGTATTGGTTGTTGGCCGGATCGACGAGCGCGATCTTGTCCGGGGTCTCGGCGACGCGGTCGCGGAAGAGCTGGTCGGCGGTCTCGTCGGTCCAGGCGCCCATGGCGCGGAACCGTTCGATCTTCTCCGGCGAGTAGAGGCCGGCGGCGAAATCAAGCATGTGCGCTTCCTTCCAGGGAGCGGTACGGGGTGAGTCGGGTGGCGGCCTGCTGGTATTGCTCGGCCAGTTGGTCGACGATGTCGCCGACGGGTGCGATTGCGGTGACGGAGCCGACGCCTTGTCCGGCGGCCCACAGGTCCTTCCAGCGACGCACCGCGTCGCCGCCGGCCTGGTAATTACGGTCGGGCTGAACGCTGTTCAGCGTGTCCGGGTCGATGCCGTGCGCGATGAGGCTCGGGCGCAGCCACGACGCCGGGGTGCCGGTGATGCCGGCGCTGACGATGAGGTCCTCGATGTCGGAGTCGACCACCATGCGCTTGTAGTCGGCCACGGCCAGGCTCTCCTCCGAGGCCAGGAACGACGTCCCCATGTAGACCAGGTCGGCGCCCGCGGCGACCGCTCCGGCGACGCCGTAGCCGTCGGAGATGCCGCCGCCGATGATGAGCAGACCGTCGAAGAACTCGCGGACCGCCGCGGTGAACGCGAACGGGCTCAGCATGCCGGTGTGGCCGCCCGCACCGGCCGAGATGCAGGCCAGCCCGTCGACACCGGCTTCGGCGGCCTTGCGGGCCATCTTCAGGTCGGCGACGTCGGCGATCACCGCGCCGCCGTAGGCGTGCACGGCCTCCATCACCGGCTTGGGCGAGCCGAGCGCGGTGACCACCACGGGCGGCTGGTACTTCGCGACCAGCGCGAGGTCCTCGGCGAGGCGCGCGTTGGTGCGGTGCGTCACCAGGTTCACCGCCCACGGGAGGGTGCGGCCGTCCGCGGTGGCGAGGCCCTCGGTGATGGCGATCAGCCACTGCTCGAGGTCCTCGACGGTGCGGCAGTTCTGCGTCGGGAAGGCGCCGAGGATCCCGGCGCGGCCCGCGGCGATGACCATCTCCGGGCCGGACACCAGGAACATCGGCGCGGCCATCACCGGCAGGGACAGTTCGTTCAGAATGTCGCGCATCAGCCGACCTCCACCGCGTCGCCGGCGTTCTCCGCGGTGCGCCAGCGGCGCAGCTCCGAGCCGGGGGCCCAGGTGGAGTGGGTGCCCGACGACACGCGCTCGGGCAGGCGGACGCGGCAGACCGGACCGTCGGCGAGGCGGGCGGCGTCCATGACCACGGCGTACGAGGCGTCGTCGTTCAGGTCGGTGGTGATGGTGACCAGGTAGGCCTCGTCCTCGGCGGCGGAGCCGACCTTGGGCGCGACGCTGGTCTCGCTGGCGAAGACGCCGTCGCCGAAGGAGTAGTGCTCCTCGGCGCCGGTGTGCAGGTCGTGGCGGACCAGGCCGTCGAACAGGAACCAGTCCGGCTTGCCGGTGGCCGCGTAGGCGTACCGGTAGTCGGTGGTCAGGTAGTCGTTGTTCATCATGCCGAACTCGCTGATGGTGTCGGTGAGCGATTCCTCGCGGACCGCGCCGGTCACCATGTTGAAGCGCCAGCGGTGCAGGCGGGTCTTCATCCGGTTGAGCGCGAGGAAGCGGAACGGGCGCAGCGCCTTGGGCAGGTGCGCGGACTCCTCGGCGCTGGGGTCGGGGTCGTGCTGGAAGAAGCCGTCGAGGACCACTTCGTCGCCGTCTTCGAAGGCGTTGGTGAAGTGCAGGACGTAGGTGGGGTCGGCCTCGAACCAGCGGATCTGCGACGGGTCACCGCGGCGCGGCAGGATGCCGAAGCGCGACGGCAGGTCGTGCAGCTTGGGCACGTGGTGGCCGGCCTTGAGCAGTTCCGCGTCCCAGAACAGCGGGAAGTCGTTGAAGATCGCGTAGTTCTCGGTGAACGCCATGTCGTGCGGCAGGCGGGCGCCGGGCAGCTCGATCGGCACGTAGTGCGCCAGCTCGTTGTTCGCGTCGACGACGCCGTAGTGCATGTACGGCGCGTCCTTGCCGTAGTTGAAGAAGAGCAGCTCGCCGGTGCGGTCGTCGTTCTTCGGGTGCGCGGAGACGCCGAGCGCGGTGGGGAAAGCGCCGTTGAAGTCGGCGCGGCCGAGGGCGTCACCGGTCAGCGGGTCCAGGCGGTACAGGTCGCCGCACTGGTAGAAGCTGGTCAGCGCCTCGCCGCGGAACACCGTCACGTCGGTGCTCGAGGAGTCCTTGAGGAATCCGCGCGCACCGACGCCGTCGGTGCGGTCGGAGATCGACGGCGACTCGGCGATACCGGCCCACAGCGAACGTCCGGCTTCCTGCTCGGCGGCCAGGCCGTCGGTGCGGACGAAGCGGTTGCGGTAGAACGCCTTACCGTCGCGGAAGCCGACCATGTGCACCATGCCGTCACCGTCGAACGGGTGGTACTGGTGGATCGGCATGTGCAGCGGATTCTCGGTGTTGCGCAGGTACACGCCGTCGAGGTCGGCGGGGATCTGGCCCTCGACGACGGTCAGGTCGTCGGCGTTCCATTCGGCCTGCTGCGGGCGCCACGCACCCGAGCGGTAGGGGTGGTCGTCGTCGGCGGGGATGGTGGTGATCATCCGTTCCACCAGGTCCACACTGGTCACCATGGTCTTGTCCTTACTGTTCGTGTGAAGTCGGGAGGTCGTGCGGCGACAGGTCAGTTCGCGGCGCTGGTGGCCACGAAGGTCACGCAGGTGGCGGTGCTGCCGCCGAAGTTGACCGTGCCGAAGGTGTCCGCGCCTTCGATCTGCTGGTCGCCGGCACGGTCGGAGACCTGCGCGGAGGCGTCGAGCAGCATGCGGATACCGCTGGCGCCCACCGGATGGCCGCCGCCGAGCAGGCCGCCGCTGGGATTGATGGGCAGGCGGCCGCCCATCTCGATGTCGCCGTTGTCGATCGCCTCGAACGAGCGGCCCGGCTCGGTGAGGCCGAGGTGGTCGATGGTGAGGTATTCGCTCATCGAGAAGCAGTCGTGGATCTCCAAGCCGTCCAGGTCGTCGATGTCGACGCGGGCGCGGCCGAGGGCGTCGGTGATCGCCTTGCGCAGGTGCGGCAGCACGTACGGGGAGTCGTCGCGGCGGCCGAGCTTGCTCTCCAACGACAGGCCCGCGGTGGTGTGACCCCAGCCGGTGACCTGCGACCACGGCTGCGCCTGCGGGTGGGCCTGCCGGTAACGATCGCTCACCAGGATCACGCCGGCGGCGCCGTCGGTGATCTGGCTGCAGTCCAGGCGACGCAGGCGACCCTCGACCAGAGGATTACGAGCGTCGTCGTCGGAGAAGTCCAGGTCGGTCCAGCCGCGGGTCTGCGCCTTCGGGTTGGAGCGGGCGTTCGCGAAGTTGAGCTCACCGATGCGGCGCAGGTGCGCGAAATCCAGGCCGTAGCGGCGGTCGTACTCCTCGGCCATCTCGGCGAACATGTACGGCCACATGAACTTGGCCTGCTCGCCCTCGTGGCCGGCCCACGCCGCCGCACCGAGGTACTGCGCGGCCTGGTCGCCGGGCACGGTCTTCTCCAGTTCCACGCCGAGGACCAGCGCGACGTCGTACAGGCCGGCCTTCAGGTCGGCCATCGCCGCGAGCAGCGCGGTGCCGCCGGAGGCGCAGGCGGCTTCGTGGCGGGTGGCCGGGACGCCCCACAGTTCCGGGATGACCGTCGCCGGCATGGCGCCCAGGTGGCCCTGTCCGGTGAACAGCTGACCGAAGGCGTTGCCGACGTGGATCACCTCGATCGCCTCGGGGCCGATGCCCGCGGCGGCGCAGGTCTCGGTGACCGCTTCGGTGGTGAGGTCGGCGAAGTCGAAGCCCTCGCGATTCCAGTTCCGGGCGAAGTCGGTCTGGTAGCCGCCCATCATCCAAATCGACGTCGTGGTGGGGGAAGTCATCGTCGGTGGCGCTCCTTCTGATCCTGTGGCATCCGCGGTGATGATGTATGTCACTATAGCTAGTGAAGTCACTCTGTCAATTAATCCCAAGGCGGGATACCGGCGGGCTGGCGCTACGCTGACCGTGCAAGAAGTCATCCGCTGACCAGGGGGGTCGTCTCGGTGCCACCACCGGAAAGCAGTCCCAACGCCATCGCCCGAGGACTGGGCGTCCTGGGCGACGAGTGGTGCCTGCAGTTGCTGCGCGCGGCCCACTCGGGTGCGACGCGATTCGGTCGCTTCCAGGAGGAACTACCGATCTCGGCGGCCAGCCTGGCGGCCCGCCTCGCCCTGCTGGCCGACGAGGGGCTGTTCATCCGCCGCGTCTACCAGCAGAATCCGATTCGCGCCGAGTACCTGCTGACCCCGCAGGGGCGCGGCACCTGGCCGATCCTGCTCGCGATCTGGGACTGGGAGGACCGCTGGGCCGACCATCCGGCCGGTGAACTCCCGGACCGCCGGCACGCCGAGTGCGGGCAGTCGTTCCACCCCGAACTGGTCTGCGCCACGTGCGGGGTGGCCGCCGGTCGCCGCGACGTCACGGCCGCCTGGGGACCGACCGGGGGCTGGGACCGGTCGATCCCGGACACCGCGACGCGGCGTCGCACCCGGGCCTCGCGCACGGCCGGTGAGTTCCCGGAGACCATGGCGGTGTTCGGCAACCGCTGGTCGGCGGTGGTGATCGGCGCGGTCTTCCAGGGGATCCGGCGCTATTCGGAGTTCGAGTCGCTGCTGGGCATCCCGTCGAACATCCTGTCCGAGCGTCTGCGCATCCTCGTGGAGTACGGGCTGCTGCGGGTCGACGTCACCGAGCAGGGACGTCGCGAATACCACCTGACCGAGAAGGGGCGAGCCTTCTTCCCGATCGTCGCGACCACGCTGAGCTGGGCCGAACGCTGGTTCGCGCTACCTGAGGGACCGGCGATCAGTTGGCAGCACGGCGATCATCCGCTGGTCCCCCGGCTGGACTGCGACCAGTGCCACCGGCCGTTGCAGGCCGCGCAGATCGAGGTCTTGGAGACCTCGGATCAGAAGGTCTGACCGCCCTCGCGCGCCATCTCGTGCAGGCGGGCGATGCGGTCCTCGGTCGGCGGGTGCGTGGAGAAGAGCTTGCTCATCTTCTCGCCGGCGCGGAACGGGCTCTCGATCATCATGTGCGACTGCGTGGTCAGCTCGGGCGTGGGCGGCAGCGGCGCCATCGCGATACCGCCGGAGATCTTGTTCAGGGCCGACGCCAGGCCCAGCGGGTCGCCGCTGAGTTCGGCGCCGGAGGCGTCCGCCTGGTACTCGCGGGAGCGGGACACCGACATCTGAATCAGCATGGCCGAGATCGGGCCGAGGATGGCGATCAGCATCATCGCGAGCGGGTTCACGCCGCCCTCGCGGTTGCCGCCGAACATGCCCGCGAACATCGCGAAGTTGGCCAGACCGCTGATCACCGCGGCCATCGCGCCGGCCACCGAGCTGATCAGGATGTCGCGGTTGTAGACGTGGCTGAGTTCGTGGCCGATCACCGCGCGCAGTTCGCGTTCGTCGAGCAGCTCCATGATGCCGGTAGTGCAGCACACCGCGGCGTTCTTCGGGTTGCGGCCGGTGGCGAAGGCGTTCGGGGACTCGGTGGGGCTGATGTACAGCGCGGGCATCGGCTGGTTGGCGCGGGTCGCGAGCTCGCGCACCATCGCGTACAGCTGCGGCGCCTGCACCTCGGTGACCGGCTGCGCGTGCATGGCCTTCAGCGACAGCTTGGCGCTGTTGAAGTAGGCGTACGCGTTGGTCGCGATCGCGAGGAACACCGAGATGATGAGGATAGTGGTGTTCTGGAAGGCCGCGCCGATGCCGACGATGATCGCCGACATCAAGCCCATCAGGGCGGCGGTCTTAAGACCGTTGAACGAGTGCATGTGACCCCTCGGGACGAAATCTGTGACTACTCGGTCAACGCACGTGCGACGACGAAAAGTTCCCGCAAGCAGGAGTGTTCGCCACCACGTGGCACGGCGCGGCGACCTCGGCTACACCTCAGCCGACGCGGTCGACGGTGTAGTTCACCAGCGACGTGAAGGCATCGCGCGCCGGGCCCGCGGGCAGCTGCGCGAGTTCGGCGTGGGCGTCGTCGGCCATCTGCGCGAGGCGGCGGCGGGCGCGGTCCATGCCCTCGGAGGCCACCAGCAGCGCCAGCGCCTCGTCGACCTCGGCGTCGTCGGTCAGCGGGCGGGCCTCGCCGGTGGTCGCGTCGATGAGCAGTTCGCGCAGGCGCACCGAGTCGGCCCCGTCGCCGTCGAGCGCGTACAGCACGGGCAGGGTGTGCACGCCTTCGCGCAGGTCGGTGCCCGGGGTCTTGCCGCTGTCGTCGGTCACCGAGGCGATGTCGATGATGTCGTCGGAGACCTGGAAGGCCACACCGACGATGTCGCCGATGCGCGAGAGCGCCTCGACGCGGTCGGCGTCGGCCCCGGAGGTCATCGCGCCGAAGCGGCCGGAGGCGGCGATCAGCGAGCCGGTCTTCTCCCACACCACCTTGAGGTAGTGCTCCACCGGGTCACCGCCGCGGGCGCCGACGGTCTCGCGCATCTGGCCGGTGACCAGTTCGGCGAAGGTCTCGGCGATGATGCGCACCGAGTTCGGGCCCAGCGTCGACACCAGGCGGGAGGCGCGGGCGAACAGGAAGTCGCCGGCCAGGATCGCGATCGAGTTGTTCCACCGCGCGTTGGCGCTCATCGCACCGCGGCGCAGCGGGGCGTCGTCCATCACATCGTCGTGGTACAGCGTGGCCAGGTGGATCATCTCCACCACGGTGGCGGCGGTGATGACGTCGTGGCCCTCGGGCTCGGGGCCGAAGTGCGAGGCGAGCACGGCGAACATCGGACGGAACCGCTTGCCCCCGGCCTTCGCCAGGTGCGTGGCCGCCTCGGTGAGGATCTCGTCGCCGGACGACAGTTCGGCGAGCAGCAGGTCCTCCACGCGGACCAGCGCCTGCGCTACTCCCTCGGCGAATTCCCCCGTGCCAAGGTCGAGTCCGGCGAATGTCGACTTCACGTGTCGGGTCCCCTCGTCTGCGCCGTCCGCCCACCGGCGTCCGGCTGCCGTCAGCGCGGCGTTGGCGCGCTCGGACGACACCAGAAGCCTAACCGGAATCGGTCGGCGACATAATCGACGGGTGACCAGTGCAACCGACGACGCCGCCGCAATCGCGACATCCGCCGACATTCTCGTCGTCGGCGCAGGTCCGGCGGGTGCCGCCGCGGCCGCTCATGCCGCCGCGGGCGGGGCCGACGTACTGCTGCTCGACGCCGCGACCTTCCCGCGCGACAAGACGTGCGGCGACGGCCTCACCCCGCGCGCGGTACGGGCCCTGGAGAACCTGGGCATGACCGACTACCTCGCCGGTCGGCCGCGGATCCGCGGCCTGGAACTGAACGGCTGGGGTGCTCAGCAGCGGGTGCCGTGGCCGGCGTCGCGGTTCGGTCCGTTCGGCAGCGCCGTGGCCCGTACCGAGTTTGACGACGACGTCCGCCGCTTCGCGGTCGACCGCGGGGCCCGCATGGCCACCGGCAAGGCCGTCGACACCGAGCGCGACGGCGACCGCATCGCGTCGGTGATCGTCGCCCACGGCGCCGAGCGCACCGCGGTGCGGGTGAACCAGGTGATCGTCGCCGACGGCGTGCGGTCCACGCTCGGGAAGGTGCTCGGTCGGCAGTGGCACCGGGACACCGCCTACGGCGTGGCCGGCCGCAGCTATGTGGCCTCCGAGCGTGCCGACGACGAGTGGATGGGCTCGCACCTGGAACTGCGCGACCCCGACGGCGGGCTGCTGCCCGGCTACGGCTGGGTGTTCCCGCTGGGCGACGGCACGGTGAACGTGGGCGTCGGCGCCCTGGCCACCGCGAAACGACCGGCGGCCGTGCAACTGCGACCGGTGCTGGAGCACTACGTCCGCATGGTCGGCGACGACTGGCGCTTCACCTCCGGGCCCGAACGCATCGCGTCGGCGCTGCTGCCGATGGGCGGTGCGGTGTCCGGGGTGGCCGGACGCAACTGGATGCTGATCGGCGACGCCGCGGCCTGCGTGAATCCGCTCAACGGCGAGGGCATCGACTACGCACTGGAGACCGGCCGGATGGCCGTCGAACTGCTGGCCGACAGCCGCGATCACACGCAGGCGTGGCCGGCGCTGCTGCGGGCCGAGTACGGGACGGCGTTCGCCGCGGCCCGTCGTGCCGCCGGTCTGCTCACCATGCCCAAGACCGTGCCGGTGCTGGGCCGGCCGGGAATCCGGTCGGCCGCGCTGATGAGCACGGTGGTCCGGGTGATGGGCAATCTGCTGACGCCCGAGGACACCGACCTGATCGCGCGCGCCTGGCGCGGGTCCGGGGCGGCGTTCAGCCGGTTCGAGGACCGGCCGCCCTTCACCTGATCGGGGAGGTGCTGCCGGCCTGCGGGGTCTGCCGGTCAGGCGCGGCCGGTGTGGATGGCCGCGATGCCGCCGGTGAGGTTCTGCCAGGCCACGTCGTCGAACCCGGCCTCGCGGATCTGCGCGGCCAGCCCGGCCTGATCGGGCCACGCGCGGATCGATTCGGCGAGGTAGACGTAGGCGTCCGGGTTGCTGGAGACGCGCGAGGCCACCGCGGGCAGCGCCTTCATCAGGTACTCCATGTAGACGGTGCGGAACGGCGCGAGCGTCGGGGTGGAGAACTCGCAGATCGCGAGGCGGCCGCCCGGCTTGAGCACGCGGCGCAGTTCGCGCAGCGCCAGCGGCACGTCGTTCACGTTGCGCAGGCCGAACGAGATGGTGGCGGCGTCGAAGCTGTCGTCGGCGAACGGCAGGTGCAGCGCGTCGGCGGCGACCTTCGGCACGTTGCGCTTGGCACCGGCCCGGAGCATGCCGCGGGAGAAGTCGGCCGCGATCACGGTGGCGCCGGAGGTGGCCAGCTCGTCGGTGGAGACCGCGGTGCCCGCGGCCAGGTCCAGCACCACGTCGCGCGGACGCAGGGCCAGGGCCTTGCGGGTGGCGGTGCGCCAGCGGCGGTCCTGCGCGAACGACAGCACCGTGTTGGTCACGTCATAGCGCTTGGCGACACCGTCGAACATCTCAGCGACTTCGGACGGCTCCTTGTCCAGGCTGGCGCGGGAACCGGAATCAGCGGGCGGAGTCATGCGCTCGAGTCTAGGGGTTCGCCTTCCGCGGCCTTGTCCTCCGGGCTCCGATCCTCGGGCGCCGCGCTCGCGGCCGCATCACCCTCGGCCGCATCACCCTCGACCGCGTCCGCCTCGACCTCCGTGCGCCGCCGCATCCGGCGACTCACTTCGGCGACGATCAGCATCGCGGCGATCGCGACCACCCAGCCCGCCACGATGATCGACACCCCCGGGATCACCGCCAGCTGGGCGTTGCGCCCGGCCGGTCGGGCGAGGTTGTCCGGGTCGGTGGCGTCGTAGTCGACGAGGATGCGCTGCCCGGCCTCCAGTTCGGTCGGGTACAGCAGGCCGAACTTCGGGTTGCGCAGCACACCGTCGGGCGTCACGAAGTTCACCGCCGCGTGCAGGCGGTCGGCGGAGATCACCTCGGCCACGGCGGTCGCTCGATTGGAGTCGATCTTGGCGTCGTTGCGGTAGGCCCCCAGGATGATCACGGCGCCGATCAGGGTCGCGAGGACGCCGACCGCAAGGAAGCCGAGCTGCACGCGCCGCTGAATCACCGGGTTCATAAGAGGTCAGGATAACCGGTGCGGCTCAGCGCAGCCGCGCGGCGATGCGCTCGTGCAGGGCCCGCAGCGGTTCGCGGACGGTGGCCACTTCGAGGACCTCGATGCCGCCGTCGGGCACCGGCGCGGCCAGCGCGGCGGGCAGGTCCTCGAGCGTCACGCGGCGCAGCGGCACGTGGAACCCGGCGCACAGCGCGGCCAGGTCGGTGCGGTGCGGGGTGCCGAAGATGCGTTCGTAGGCGCCGTCGTAGGCGGCGTCGGTGAATCGTCGATCCCCCTGTTCCAGGAGCCCGAAGATGCCGCCGCCGTCGTCGTTGGCCACCACGATGCGCAGGGCGCGCGGCCGCGGCTCCTGCGGTCCGATGAGCAGGCCGGTGGCGTCGTGGATGAAGGTGAGGTCGCCGAGGAGAGCGACGGTCTGGCCGGTCGAGGTGTCCCGGTCCGCGGCCAGCGCCGCGCCGATGGCGGTGGAATTGATGCCGTCGATGCCGGCGACGCCCCGGTTCGACAGCACCCGCACGCCCGGGACCAGGGTCCCGGCCAGGGCGATGTCGCGGATCGGGTTCGACGGTCCCACCACCAGTTGATCGCCGGCGGTCATCGCCGCCGCCACCGTGCGTGCCACGTGCAGTCCGGTGGTGTCCGGGCCGTCGGCGAGTTCGGCGGCGACGGCGGCGCGCACCGCGGCGTCGGCCGCGGCGGCCTCCGCGAGCCAGTCCGCGGCGGGCGCGCCGACACCGACCGCGCGGGTGCCGGTGGCGTAGACGTTGCCGGACACGTCCGGCCAACGGGGGCCGGTGGTGAGGGCGTAAACACGGACCCGCGGGTCGGCCAGCAGGCGGGCCACCGAGCGGTGCAGCGTCGGCCGACCGCAGATGATCGCCTGCGTGGGCGCCAGCGCGCCGAGCGCCAGCGGGTGCAGCGGTGTCGCCGGCAGCGGCGCGGTGGGTTCGGCGACCGTCGGGATGCCGGCCAGTTCCGGGTGCTCCCCGGCGCCGTGCCCGGACACCACGACGGTGGGCGCCGACAGGTCGATCTCGATGGGCACGTCCAGGTGGCCCACCGCGGCCTGTGTCCAGGCGAGACCGTCCGGGCGTCCGGCGAACCTGCCGTCGTGCACGTGGTCGAGGTCGGCGTCGGGGGTGTCGTCGGCCCCGGGCACCAGCGGTTCGCGCAGCGGGATGTCGAACTGGACCGGACCCGCGTTGCCGGTGCGGGCCCCGCGCGCGGCGGCCAGCACGCGGCCCACCGCCGAGCGCCACTGCGAGTTGGTGTCCAGGTCCTCCTCGGCCAGGCCGAGGCTGATGGCGGCGCGGACCTGGGTGCCGAAGATGCCGAACTGCTCGATGGTCTGGTTGGCACCGGAGCCGAGCAGTTCGTAGGGGCGGTTGGCACTGATCACCACCAGCGGCACGCGCGCGTAGTTGGCTTCGAAGACCGCCGGGCTCATGTTGGCCACCGCGGTGCCGGAGGTCATCACGATGGGGACGGGCGTGCGCGAGGCCACCGCGAGACCGAGCGCCAGGTAGCCGGCGGACCGCTCGTCGATCCGCACGTGCAGGCGCAGCCGTCCCGCGCGGTCGGCGGCGTGCAGCGCGAAGGCCAGCGGCGCGTTCCGCGAGCCCGGGCAGAGCACCGCTTCACGTACCCCGCCGCGAATCAGTTCGTCGACGATCACGCGGGCCTGCAGGGTGGACGGATTCATGCTCGAAACACTAGTGGTCGGCCCGCGCCGCGAGTTCGCGGACGTACGGTGGGCGGGTGGGCTTCTACGACGACAAGATCCTGCGGCGCCTGGTGGAGAGCGCCTGCAGCATGCCCGGACTGGACAAGCTGCGACGGCGCGCGGCCGCCCCGCTGTCCGGCGCGATCATCGAGGTGGGCTTCGGTTCCGGCCTGAACGTGGGACTGTATCCGCCCGCGGTGACCGCGGTGACCGCCGTCGAACCCGCCGACCTGGGGTGGGAACGGGCGCAGGAACGGGTGGCGCGGAGCCCGATCCCGATCACCCGCGGTGGCCTCGACGGGCAACGACTTCCCTTCCCGGACAACACTTTCGACGGCGCGCTGTCGACGTTCACCCTGTGCACCATCCCCGACGCGGCCGCCGCGCTCGCTGAGTTGCGGCGCGTGCTCAAGCCCGGCGCCCGCCTCGCGTTCCTCGAACACGGACTGGCTCCCGACCGCGGCGTGCAGCGCTTCCAGCGTCTGCTCGATCCGATCGAACGCGCCGTGGCCGGCGGCTGCGGACTCACCCGAACGATCCCGGAGGATCTGCGCGCCGCGGGCTTCGAGATCGACGAGCTCGACCAGTTCTACGCGCGGGTGACGCCCAAGCCGTGGGGTGCCTTCTCGCTGGGCTGTGCGGTGAACCCCGCCTAGCGCTGCGGATGCCATACAGTCGAGCGCATGAGTCGCGAATTCGACGTCGTCGTTTACGGTGCCACGGGTTTCGTCGGTGAGCTGACCGCTCGCTACCTGGCCGACCACGCCCCCGAGGGCACCAAGATCGCCCTCGGCGGGCGCAGCGAGACCAAGCTCGCGGCGGTCCGACGGCGCCTCGGCGAGCGCGCCGCGTCGTGGCCGCTGGTGGTGGCCGACGCCGACTCCCCCGCCGCGCTCGACGCCATGTGCGCGCGCACCCAGGTGGTCTGCACCACCGTCGGCCCGTACCTGCGGTACGGCGAGAACCTGGTGATCGCCGCGGCCAGCGCCGGCACCGACTACGTCGACCTCACCGGCGAGGTGCCGTTCACCCGGTTCACCATCGACAAGGCCGACGACATCGCGCAGGGCACCGGCGCGCGCATCGTGAACTCGTGCGGCTTCGACTCCATCCCCTCCGATCTGGGCGCATATCTGTTGCACCGCAAGGCGACCGAGGAGCAGGCGGGCACGCTCGGCGAGACCACGCTGGTGCTGGCGTCGATGCGCGGCGGCGCGTCCGGCGGCACCGTCGACTCGATGCGGGTGATCGCCGAGCAGGCCAAGGATCCGGAGATGCGGCGACTGCTGCTGAACCCGCGCGCGCTGTCCGGTGGACCGGGCGACGTGGAGCACGCCGGACCGAGCGACGAGCCCAGCGACATCTCCCCGGTGGATGCCAAGAAGGTGGACCCGTCGCTGTCCGGCACGCTGGCGCCGTTCTTCATGGCGTCGTACAACACGCGCGTGGTGCGCCGGTCGAGCGCGCTGCTCGACGGCTACGGCCCCGACTTCCGCTACCAGGAGACGATGTCCGTCGGCGGCGTTCCGGTGCTGTCGACGCTGCTGGCCGGCGCGGTCTCGGTGGGCACCGGTCTCGGCCTGGCCGCGATGAGCTTCCGTCCCACCCGCAGCCTGCTCGACCGGGTGCTACCCAAGCCGGGCGAGGGCCCGAGCGAGAAGTCGCGCGAGGCAGGGCATTTCGTGACGCAGACCTACACCACCACCAGCTCCGGCCGCCGTTTCCGCTCGCAGATGCGGGCCCACGGCGACCCCGGATACAAGGCCACCGCCGTGATGCTCGGCGAGAGCGCCCTGGCGCTGGCCCTGGACCGCGACGCCCTCCCCCGCCGCTTCGGCGCCCTCACTCCGGCCGCCGCCATGGGCGATGCCCTGATCGAGCGCCTCCGCCGCGCCGGCTTCGTCATCGAGGTCCACGAACTCCCCGCCTCCTGACCCGCCGATGACCCCGCAGCCGCCGCCCGGCACCGAGGGACTCCTCAGCGGCGACTGGTACTTCGACACCGCCGAGCTCCGTGCGCTGCGGGTGGCCGCCGGCCGACTGCTGGACGAGTTCACCGCCCTCCCCGCCGAGGCGCTCGCCGAGCGCGAGGCTTTGCTGCACAGTCTGTTCGGCTCGTGCGGCGCTTCGGTGGAGGTGGTCCCGCGGTTCCGCTGCTCCTACGGCTTCAACATCACCGTGGGCCGCAACGTCTATGTCAACGCCGACGCGTTCCTGATGGACGACGGCCCGATCACCCTCGGCGACGACGTCCGGATCGGCCCGGGCGCGGTCCTGGCCACCGCATTGCACCCGATCGACGATCACGGACTGCGTCGCGCGGGCGCCGAACGGACCGCCCCGATCGTCATCGGCGACAACTGCTGGCTCGGGTCGAACGTCACCGTCGGTGCCGGGGTCGCCATCGGCCGCAACACCGTGGTCGGCGCGGGCAGCGTGGTGGTCCGCGACCTTCCCGACCACGTGGTGGCCGTCGGGAGCCCCGCGAAGGTGATTCGGCACCTGCCGCTCGAAGAAGCTCCAGCCTGACGCGCCATTTCCTCAGGTAGCAGCCCTGAGAAAGTTTTTCGAAAAAGTTATCTCGAACTGTTGTGCTAACTGAGTATGAGGCGTAGCTTGGAGTTAGACGATGCGGATACCTCTGCTCGTCTACCGAATCGAGTGGCTGTCTGGCCGACCGTCGGACAGCTCGACCGGTTCGCCGCTGTAGCTCTTCTCCCACCGGAGGTGCCCCTCGTGGACGCAGCAGGCCTGACTGAACTCGCCGATTTCCTGGCCGACGACGTCAACGACGACGCCGTCGACAATCTCGCACGCTTCCTCGCGCGTGTTCGCGCGGTGGACGCCGACCGCGAACTCCTCGCCGTGAGCGCGGCGCTGCTGCGGCTGCGCAACGTGGTCGACTACTCCCTCTCCGCCGCGTGTGCGGCGATCGAGCGGAGCGGCCTGCCTGCCCGCAAGCATGTGCGGTCCGCGGCGGCGATCGTGACCGAACTCGGTGCAGCACCGGCGGTGGCGCACCGCGCGGTCCGCATAGGTTGGGCGATCGCGGATGAGGGCCTCCGGCCGGTGACCAGCGGGATTCGTGACGGTGCGGTGTCGGCGGAGAAGGGCGACGCCGTCGTGACCGGCATCGGCCACGTGGACGGCCGCGTCGTGGATCTCTCCGAGGAGGAGAGTGCCCGAGTCGTGCACTCGCTGATGGTGCAGACCACCCCGGCGCGGGTGAAGGAGAAGGCCCGCGCGTGGGCGATCAAACTCGCACCGGCCGAGCCCGCGGACGGACAGGTGCCGGTGGCCGAGCGTGACGATCTGAACGAAATGACGATGGATCGGACCGACGATGGCCGCGTCGCGGTCACCATCGACCTGGACACGGTTGCGGCAGAGGAGTTGTTCGCGGCCCTGGATCCGTTGACGCGTCCCGTTCCGGAGCCGGACGGCTCGCACGACAAGCGCTCCGCCAAGCGTCGCCGCGCGGACGCGATGTGCGAGGCGTCGGTCGCGATCGCGCTGCTCGACGACAACGGTGTCCCGCTCAACGTCGGCCGCGAGAAGCGCCTGTTCACGCCCGCCATCCGCAAAGCGCTCGTGCTCCGCGACCGCGGATGTGCGTTCCCCGGCTGCGGTGCGCCGCCGTCCTGGTGCGACGGCCACCACGTCGACCACTGGGAGCACGGCGGCGAGACCTGCCTCGACAACGGTGTTCTGCTCTGCCGACGCCACCACATGCTGATCCACCAGAGTGGATGGAAAGTGTTCATCGGGCACGACCGCCACCCCTGGTTCGTGCCACCGGCCGATCCGGACCACCCGCAGCGCTTCCGCGAACCGGTCCCATCCAACGCCCGGCGCACGCTGACCTTGTTACCCGGCGCAGCCTGACGCTGAACCGGCGACGCGTGTTTCACGATCTGAAGTCCCAGCCGCCGCATAAGCGCTGTCCACCAACAACTCTCGCCTCAAACGAGATCTAGAACGTATCTGAATACAGTGCCGGGAGCGGTTCCCGGCGCGATGTGTTGTTTGAGAATTCCATACTGAGTCGGGCTCAAGGGCGAGCCTCCGTGGCCGTATCTACCACGGAGGCCCGCCCGGGCTCCGCCGTGCGATGCCGACCCTGATTGCGGTCCCGCTGCCCGCAGAGTGTGAGGTTGTGGTGCTCTGATGACCACAACCTCATACTCTGTGCGGCGACGGCGCGCCCGCGCCGAGGTGAGCTACGCCTGGCCGGGGCGGAGCTGGATGAACAGTGCTTCCATGTCGGCGCAGAGGCGGTCGCCGTCGTGCAGGGTGCCCTTGACGAAGACCTTGCGGCCCTCGAGGCGGTCCACCCAGGTCTTCAGAGTCAGCGGCGTCTCCAGCGGCGTCAGCGACCGGTAGTTCACCGTCAGGTAGCCGGTGCGCGCGATCCCGTGGATGTGCAGCGCTGCGGCCATGCCGCCGAGGTCGTCGAACACCACCGCGACGTGCCCGCCGTGCGCCACGCCGTTACCGCCGAGGTGGAAGCGACGGAACTCGACCTTGGCCTCGACGCCGTCTTCACCGCCGTCGATCACCTCGTACGGGGGCAGCGTGATGTTGCCGCGCGAGGGCAGATCGACGCGGGTGCCGGACGGGCTGTGCCACTCGTCCACCAGCAGGGTGTCGAGCTTGGCGTTGAACGCCTTGAGGTCGTCGATGATCTCGTCGGTCAGGTCCGGGGTGGGGCTGGCGTAGCGCATCTTGTCCATGAAGGTGCGCACCTGCTCGATCAGCTCGCCGTACCGCGGGCCGCCGCGCTCGGTGGTCACCTCGAACTCCGCCCGGAAGCCGCCCTCGAGCGGAGACTCCTGCGTCGCGGGAACGTTCCACTTCTGGTCCACCGGTGCACCCTTCATCGTCTCAAGGTATCCGCTGACGCGCCGAGCGCCCGCTCGGGGTGGTGGCGATAGGCTCGGGCGCATGACTTCGCCATTCGATCCCACCCAGTGGAAGGCCGTCGACGGCTTCTCCGACCTGACCGACATCACCTACCACCGCCACGTCGGCGAGGGCCGGGCCAACGGCATCGTCCGTATCGCCTTCGACCGCCCGGAGGTCCGCAACGCCTTCCGCCCGCACACCGTCGACGAGCTCTACCGCGCACTCGATCACGCGCGCCGCTCCCCCGACGTCGGCACCGTGCTGCTGACCGGCAACGGCCCCAGCCCCAAGGACGGCGGCTGGGCCTTCTGCAGCGGCGGCGACCAGCGCATCCGCGGACGCAGCGGCTACCAGTACGCCACCTCGCACGACTCCGACGTCGCCGCGGCCACCGTCGACTCGGTGGATGCCAACCGCGTCAAGGCCGAGGGCGGCCGCCTGCACATCCTCGAGGTGCAGCGCCTGATCCGCACCATGCCCAAGGTGGTCATCGCCGTGGTCAACGGCTGGGCGGCCGGCGGCGGCCACTCGCTGCACTCGGTCTGCGACCTGACCCTGGCCTCGCGCGAGCACGCCCGGTTCAAGCAGACCGACGCCGACGTGGGCTCGTTCGACGGCGGCTACGGCAGCGCCTACCTCGCCAAGCAGGTGGGGCAGAAGTTCGCCCGCGAGATCTTCTTCCTCGGCGAGGCCTACGACGCCGAGACCATGCACCGGATGGGCGCGGTGAACCGCGTCGTCGACCACGCCGACCTGGAGAAGACCGCCATCGAGTGGGGCCGCACCATCAATGGCAAGTCGCCCACCGCGCAGCGCATGCTCAAGTTCGCCTTCAACCTGACCGACGACGGCCTGATGGGCCAGCAGGTCTTCGCCGGCGAGGCCACCCGCCTGGCCTACATGACCGACGAGGCCGTCGAGGGCCGCGACTCCTTCCTCGAGAAGCGCGACCCCGACTGGTCCGACCACCCGTACTACTACTGACCGAAGGAAAACCATCACCGTGCGACTGCGCGACAACCCGATCATCGAAGTGAGCCGCAAGCTCGACTGCACGCCGGAGCAGGCGTGGGCCCTGGTCACCGACATCGCCCTGCCCACCCGGGCCGACGGCGAACTGGTGGGCGTCGAATGGCTCGACGACGCCGACGCCGTGGCGGTGGGCGCCCGCTTCGCCGGCCACAACCGCAACGAGGTCCTCGGCGAATGGACCACCACGTCGGTGGTCACCGAGGTGGAGGACGGCCGACGCTGGGTGTGGTCGGTGGGCACCGACGACGCCGAGCCCTGGGCCCTCTGGGGATTCGAGGTGGACCCGGCGCGCGAGGGCGTCGTGGTGCGCCAGTGGGGCCGCTTCGGTCCCGGCGACTCGCCGCTGCGCGGCATGATCGCGGCGCAGCCGGAGAAGGAGGCCCGCATCATCGCCGGCCGGATGGCCGTGTGGCAGGCCGGCATGGAAGCCAACCTGGCGGCCCTGGCCGCCGCCCTGGACTGACCCGAACCGTCTCAGCGAAAACGACGACGCCGCTCCCCCGATCGAGGGAGCGGCGTCGTCGTCGGTCGGGTCGGTCAGGCCATCATCTCCGCGAGCGCGGCCATCGTCTCGACCCGCTCGGCGTGGGTGTGGGCCACCGGCGAGCCCAGCATCACGCCCACCCCGGCGCTGCGGAAGGCCTCCACGCGCTCAGCGACGTGACTCTTGGGGCCGATCAGGCTCATCGCGCGCACCAACTCGTCGGGCACGGCCGCGGCGGCCTCCTGCTTGCGGCCGTCGAGGTACAGGTCCTGAATCAGCTTGGCCTCGTCGACGTAGCCGTACCGCTGCACCAGCGAGTTGTAGAAGTTCTTGCCGCGCGCACCCATGCCGCCGATGTACAGCGCCATGTGGTGCCGCACGCCCATCAGCGCCTGCTCGGCCAGCTCGACGTCGTCGGTGACGAGGGCGGCGCTCTGCACCACCAGCTTCAGGGGCGCCAGGGACGGATCACGCTTGGCGTTGCCTGCCGCCAGCGCCGGACCGAACGCGGCGTCGACGAAGTCGGGATGCACCAGGAACGGCTGCAGTTCGTCGTAGAGCTCGGCGGCCAGTTCGACGTTCTTCGGGCCGATCGCGGCCAGCAGCATCGGGATGCGCTCCCGCACCGGGTGATTGATGATCTTGAGCGCCTTGCCCAGCCCGCTGCCGCCGTGCTCGGGCGTGAGCGGCAGGTGGTAGTGCTTGCCGTCGTACTCGAGGCGGTCGCGACGCCACACCATGCGGCAGATCTCCGCGGTCTCGCGGGCGCGGCCGAGCGGGTAGTCGTACTTGACGCCGTGGAAGCCCTCGATCACCTGGGGGCCGGACGCGCCGATGCCGAGGATGAAGCGGCCACCGCTGACATAATCCAGGCCGGCCGCGGTCATCGCCAGGTTGGTGGGCGTGCGCGAATACATCGGCAGGATGCCGGTCTGCAGCTCCATGGTGGTGGTGCGCGCGGCGATGTAGCCGAGCTGCGACACGGCGTCGAAGCTGTACGCTTCGGGCACCATCACGCGCTGCACTCCGACGCCCTCGAAGTCGGCGAGGTTCTCGATCGTCTCGCGGAAGTCTCCCGCGTAATTGATGGGCATCCCGAGTGTCATCGTCATGGCTGGCATTGTGCCACCGCGCCGTCGACCCCGTTTCGCGCGCTCCCCGCGACCTGGGATACACCGCGTGTTCACCGTCAGTTCAGGCGGCGGGGAGACAATCCCCACGAACTCGGCGAAGGCTCGGCCACGGCAGGGTTAACACTCGGTAAATTAGTGCGAATTGAAAGCAAACGCGCTGGTCAAGACCATAGTCCCGAGTTTCTCGGTAATTACCGAAATCGTCGGCGCAGGCCCCATAGTGGTCTCCATGAGCGGAGAGATGCTGATTCTTGTGCTGTTGATCGTGACAGCACTCGGATTCGACTTCACCAACGGCTTTCACGACACCGGCAACGCCATGGCGACGTCGATCGCGACCGGCGCCCTGAAGCCCAAGACGGCGGTGTCGATCTCGGCGATCCTGAACCTGATCGGCGCCTTCCTGTCGGTGCAGGTGGCGGCGACCATCACCAAGGACGTGCTGAAGATTCAGCAGCCCGACGGCCAGTTCGTCTCCGGGCTCGACGTGAACGCCGCCCTCATCATCATCTTCGCCGGCCTCATCGGCGCCATCCTGTGGAATCTCGCGACCTGGCTGTTCGGCCTGCCGTCGAGTTCCTCGCACGCACTCTTCGGCGGCCTCGTCGGCGCCGGCCTCGCCGCCCTCGGCACCGCGGGCGTCAACTGGTCCGGCGTCTTCGCCAAGATCATCCTGCCCGCGCTCTTCGCCCCGGTCATCGCCGCGCTGGTCGCCACCGTCGGCACCGTGCTCATCTACGGCATCACCAAGGCCATCTCCGCCCGCCACCAGGAGCAGGGCTTCAAGATCGGCCAGATCACCACCGCCTCCCTGGTCTCGCTGGCGCACGGCACCGGCGACGCGCAGAAGACGATGGGCGTGATCGCCATGGCGCTGATCGCCACCAACCACCTCGACGCCGATTCCGTGCAGCACGGCCTACCGTTCTGGGTGGTCTTCAGCTGCGCCGCCGCCATCGCCCTGGGCACCTACCTCGGCGGCTGGCGCATCATCCGCGCACTCGGCAAGGGCCTGATCGACATCAGCCCGCCGCAGGGCATGGCCGCGCAGTCGTCGTCGGCCGCCATCATCCTCACCTCGTCGGTGGCCGGTATGGCCCTGTCGACCACGCACGTGGCGACCGGTTCGATCATCGGCGCCGGATTGGGCCGCAAGGGCTCCAACGTCCGCTGGTCGGTGGCCGGCCGCATGGTCCTGGCCTGGGTCACCACCCTGCCCGCCGCCGGACTCGTCGGCGCGCTCTGCTTCTGGCTGGCCCACGGTATCGGCGATGTCGCCGGCGCCATCACCATCTTCGCGATCCTCGTGGTGCTCTCGGCGTTCATGTACTGGCGCGCGCAGCACGAGAAGATCGACGCCAACAACGTCAACACCGAGTGGGACGACGAGATCGCCGAGACACCCATCGACCTCGAACTGGGCGACGAGCCCGCCACCTCCCCGACCGCCCCGGCGGCGCAGGCATGAACCGGCCGACGCGACAAGGAAACCTGACATGGACTTCGTGACCTCCATCCTCCGCGTCCTCGCGGTGGGCCTGCTGCTCGGCGCCGGACTGCCCGCCCTCTTCGGCGTCGGCATGCGTCTGGTCGGCATGGGCAGCGCCGACCCCGCCCCCGACGGCACCCTGACCGGCGGCAACGCCGCCCTGCGTTACCTCGGCTACCTGATCTACGCCGTGGTCGGCGCGATCATTCTGGTGAGCATCCTGTGGATCGCGCGCCAGACGCTCCTCTACTACTTCGACATCAAGATCTTCCCGGCCTTCGCGTACAAGTAGCGGTATGCGACTGCTGCAACCCCTGCCGCTGCCGGCCGGACCGGCCGTCCTCGACGCCCGCCCGGAACTGCTCGCGCTGCTCGACGGCGCGGCCGCGTTCCTGCCGCTGCCCGCCGACGCACCCGACGCCGCCGACGCGTTGGCGACCAGCCTGCGCGTCGGTAGGCCGATCGACGAACGCTGCGCCCTGGTGGTGTCGACGTCGGGCACCACCGGCACCCCCAAGGGCGCGCTGCACTCCGCCGCCACCCTGCGGGCCTCGGCGGAGGCCACCGCGCAGGCGCTCGGCGGACCGGGCGGCTGGCTGCTGGCGCTGCCGCCGCACCACATCGCGGGCCTGCAGGTGCTGCTGCGGTCGTTGGCAGCCGGGTACGACCCCGTGGTGCTCGACGTCTCCGACGGCTTCGATCCGTCGACGCTCCCGGCGGCCGTCGCCGCGATGACCGGTCCGCGCCGCTACACGTCCCTGGTGCCGCTGCAGCTGCGCAAGGCCCTCGCCGACCCCGCCGCCATCCGCGCGCTCGCCGAGCTGGACGCGATTCTGGTCGGCGGCGCCGGCACCCCGCCCGCGCTGGCCGCCGCCGCCCGCGACGCAGGCTTGGCGATCACCACCACCTACGGGATGAGCGAGACCGCGGGCGGCTGCGTGTACGACGGGATTCCGCTGCCCGGTGTGCAGGTGCGCCTGCGCGACGTCGATCCGCACACCGCGATCGGCCGCGTCGAGCTGGGCGGCCCGACGGTGGCCCTCGGCTACCGCGACCTACCCGACCACCCGGCCTTCGCCGCACCCGGCTGGTTCCGCACCGACGACCTGGGGACGCTCACCGACGGTGTGCTCGCCCTCGTCGGCCGCGCCGACGAGGCCGTCTCCACCGGCGCGCTCACCGTGGTCCCCCAGGTGGTCGAAGCGGTGATCGAAACCCTCGACGGCGTCGCCGCGTGCGCGGTCTTCGGGGTGCCCGACGAACGCCTGGGTCAGGCGGTGGCCGTCGCCGTAGTGCCCGACGGCGACGGGCCGGACGTCGACGCACTGACCGCGGCGGTGGCCGAACGCCTCGACCGATACGCGGCGCCCCGACACGTGCTGCTGGTCGACGAACTCCCCGTGCGCGGTCCCGGAAAGCTGGATCGTCGCGACCTGCAGCGCCGATATCGTGACGTGACCGCCACGGGCTTGCGCCACACCGGCCGCGTAATCGATCTCCGACGTTAAGTAGGCCGACCCTGACTGTTAGGTTGGTGCCATGGCAGCAGACACCCCCCGAATCCTGGTGACCAGCGCTCGCATGCCTTTCGCGGTCGACGAGATCCACAAGCTCGGCGAGGAGATCGGCCACTCGGTCATCGCCACCGACACCTTCAAGCAGTCCCCCGGCATGCACTCCAAGGGCGCCGACCAGGCCATCGTGACCCGGCCGCCGACCCAGGATCCGGACGGCTTCGTCGAGGACGTCATCGCGATCATCGACGAGCACAAGGTGGACTGGGTCCTCCCGATGTTCGAAGAGGTCTTCTACCTCGCCGCCAATCGCACGAAGGTCCAGGGCGACCGCGACGTGACCCTGTTCTACCCCGAGCTCGACGCCCTGCTCGAGGTGAACGACAAGTCCACGTTCGCCGAGCTGTGCAAGCGCCTGGAGCTGCCGCTGGCCGAGACCATCGTCTGCACCACGCCGGAGGAGTTCGTCGCCGCGACGCAGCGCTGGGAGCACTGGTTCGGCCGCGCCACCTTCGGCCGCGGCGGCCTGGACGTGATCACCAACACCGGTCCGCTGGCCGGTGAGACCGCCGTCGAGGACATCAAGCCCACCGAGCAGGATCCGTGGCTGGTGCAGGAGTTCCTGGTCGGCACCGACCGCTGTAGCTGGAGCATCGTCCACGAAGGCGAAGTGGTGCTGCACGCGACCTACGAGCATCCGCTGGCGATCGACGACCGCGGCGGCATCGTCTTCGCGTCCGTCGATTCCCCGGAGTCGTTGGCGGCCACCCAGAAGATCGCCAAGGAGCTCAACTGGACCGGGCAGATCAGCATGGACTACCTGGTGACCGAGGACGGCACGCACTACATGGTCGAATGCAACCCGCGCCCCACCGCCGGCTGCACCATCGCGACCGCCGAAGAGCTCGACACCGCACTGTTCCGGCCGGACGGACTCGTCGTGGTGCCGGCCGGCCGCAAGAAGATGATCAAGGCCGCCGTCCTCCGGGACGCACTGCTGCACCCGTCCCGCGCCAAGGGCGACTTCGCCGCCGCCAAGGGCGCCAAGGGCGTGTACGACCAGCGCAAGGACCACATGCCGCTGATCTATTCGGCGCTGAGCCTGCGCCACGTGCTCGCCTACCGCAAGGCGCTGGGTATCGAGCGCAACAAGGAGCAGTTGGTGGCCGCGCAGTTCTTCGACATCCTGTACGACGGTTCGCCCCTGAGCTAAGCCTTCGGTACTGAAGAATTCGGCTCCCGCCCCGGTGTTCGCACCGGAGCGGGAGCCGAATCAGTTGCCGACTGTGTCAGCGAGTCACCAGAGGACTGCGACCGACGTCGCCGCCACCGAGACTAGCACTGCGGTCCAGAACAGCGGCGGGCCGACCGGCTCGCCGGACTTGCGCTGCTTGGCCATGCCCATGCCGAGGATGGCGCCGAGCACCACCAGCAGGACCACCTTGGTGACGATCTTCGGGTAGTTCGGCTCGAAGTCACCGAACGGCGCCGACAGGATCACGCCGGTGACCAGCGACACCGCCAGACCGATGTTCATCGGGACGTTGAACTCGAAGCGCTTGCGGTAGGCGGCCTCCAGCAGCGCACCGAGCGTCATCGCGAAACCGATCAGGTGAATAACAACGATTACGTGGCGTAGTACATCCATGCCCACAGCATAGTGCCAGGTCGGGGGCGGACGCCTATTCGAGCTCGGCCCCCGGCTGCTCGACGACCTGGGAATTCGCCGATTCGGACAACACCGGGGCAGCCGGAGTCTCCGGAGTCTCCGGCGGAGTCTCCGGCGACTGATCCTCGAGGCGATGCTTGCCGTGGTAGAGCTCCGTGGAAATCTCGGCGACCGGTACCGGCTCCGCCGGCCTCGGGTCGTCCTGCGTCACCTGCACGCCGCCGCGCGTGTTCTCGGTGCCCGGGGTGTCCAGCTTGTAGAACAGCTCCGCCTGACGATCCCAGCGCGCGAGGTCGTCGGCGTCGTAGTCGATGCCGAGCGCGTCGTAGAGCTGCGCGTTGACCAGGGCCAGCGGATGCTCGGTGTCGTACACGAGGTAGGTGGTGTTGCCGTCGGCGCTGTACATCACCGTCGGTTCGCCGAGCTCGTCGAGGTTGGCGTACTGACCGTCCGCCTGCGAGTGGATGGCGAGGAAGCCCGCCGCGTTGACCAGCAGCGACGACGCGGGGCGGTACCACCGGAACTGCCAGTCGGCGACCGGGTCGCCGGCGACGATCACCGCGACCACCTGGGCGTCGCCGGTCTTGCCCGGGTCGCGGGCGCCGTTGTTGTCGATGTCGAGGACGCCGAGGATCGGCGTGAGCCACACGTTGCCGAGCGGCAGGTCGCCGGCCCAGCCCTTGAGGCCCCACGGGCCGCGCGGGTCGGAGACCAGCACGATCACCGAGTTCTCCCCGAGCTTCCCCTGCTCAGCGGCCTGCTCGGCGGCGTTGCCGAGCGCTTCCGAGCCCTGCGAGTAGCCGGTGTAGACCACGGTCCCGCCGTAGTTCTGCAGCGCCGCCATCACGGCGAGGTTGCCCGCGGTCGCGACGTCGGCCGACGACTGGTAGCCGGGTGCCAGCAGCGGCAGACCCAGCGCGGTGTCGGCCTTACCAGTGATGATCGGCCCGAAGGACTCCGGGTAGTTCACGTAGGCGGCGTCGTTCGGCCCGACGAGGCCGTCGACCCGCGGATGCAGGCCGGTGTCGTCGGTACCCGGCGTCACGACGACCACGGTGGGCGCGGAACCGGCCTTGATCAAGTTCTCCAGCTTGGCCGACGGAGCGGTGTCGGTTCCGCCCGGCTCCCAGGTGACGGTCCCGTCGGCGATCAACGTTTCCAGGCTCGACTGCGCAGCGGTCGGCGCGGGGGTCGTGGCCAGGGCCATCGGCGCAGCGACGCCCAGGCAGAGTGCGCACGACACCGCCGCCACGGCGGAGCGGCGGCGGACGGCAGTACGGGAGGAATGCGACATTTAACCATCTCAACAGTCTTTGCGTGGGAGGAATAGCGCCCATTCGGATGAATTTCACAGACCGTCGCACCGGCGGACCCGACGATCCGGAGGCTGTCGGGTCGATGGGAAGATCGACGGGTGGCAACAGTGACTCAGTGGATCGAGGGCGCCCGGCCCCGCACCCTTCCCAACGCGATCGCCCCGGTGGTGGTCGGCACCGGCGCGGCCGCCTACGTCGGCGAGGTGAGCTGGTGGAAGGCGGCGCTGGCGCTGGTGGTCGCCTTGGCGCTGATCATCGGCGTGAACTTCGCCAACGACTACTCCGACGGCATCCGCGGCACCGACGACGACCGAGTCGGCCCGCTGCGGCTGGTGGGCTCCGGCCTCGCCAGTCCGGGCGCGGTGAAGGCGGCCGCGTTCACCTGTTTCGGCATCGCCGCCGTCGCCGGTATCGCGGTGGCGGTGACCACCGCCTGGTGGCTGCTGGCCGTGGGCGCGATATGCATCCTGGGCGCCTGGTACTACACCGGCGGCAGCCGCCCGTACGGCTACGCCGGGTTCGGCGAGGTGGCGGTCTTCGTCTTCTTCGGTCTCGTCGCGGTCCTCGGCACCCAGTTCGTGGTAGCCGGAGAGGTGGACGTGGCCGGCCTGATGTGCGCGATCGCCATCGGCTGCTTCTCCAGCGCGGTGCTGGTGGCCAACAACCTGCGCGATATCCCCACCGACACCGAGTCCGGCAAGGTGACCCTGGCCGTCCGGCTCGGGGATCAACGCACCCGCACGCTGTTCGTGATCTTGATCTTCGTGCCGTTCCTCATCACCATGTGGGCGGGCGCGTTCACCGACTGGTGGGCCCTGTTCGGTCTGCTCGCCCTACCGCTCGCGGTGGTGGCGCTGCGCCCGATCACCGCCGGCGCCCAGGGCCGCGCCCTGATCCCGGCCCTGGCCGTCACCGGCATGGCCATGCTGGTGTGGGCCGTCGCCACCGGCGTGGCTCTCGGCCTGAGCTGACCCCACTTCCGGATCCGCGCGAATCGCCCCGGCTACGATTCGCGGCATGCGCCTGAATCCCCCGCCCGACTGGCCGCCGGTGCCGCCGGGCTGGATGCCTCCGCCCGGCTGGCAACCCCCGGCAGAGTGGGGCCCATGCCGCCGGGCTGGCAGTGGTTGGTGCCCGACGACGCACCTCCGCCGGAGCCCGCTGGGAAGGGCAAGCGCACCGGTGGGTGGGGTCGGGCGACCCGCGCCGCGATCGAGAATCCGCTGTGGACCACGCTCGGCGCGATCGTGGGCATCGTGGGCCTGGTGATCTCGGGTTTCCAGATCTACGAGGCGCTCAAGACCCCGCCCGTCGAGTTGGAGGTCGCGTCCGTCACGCTGGACGGCCGACAGAGCGTGGGCGCCGAGGTGACCGAGTCCGGCGGCCCGGATCCCGTGCAGACCTCCGTGGAGGTGACGCCGATCGATATCACGCTGCAGAACAAGGGCGGCGAACCGTCGCTGATCACCCGGATCGACGCCACCGTCGTCTACTTCCGACAGCTGCAGGACTGCACCGGTACCACGCCCGCACCCGGCCGGGCCGCCGCCGACTATCAGCTGAAGGTCCCACTGCACGACACCACGCTCGCCGAGAAGTCGATCACCACTGAGATCCGTTTCGAAGTGAAGCCCGACGCCGCCGACCGCATGGTCCTCACCCTCGGCCCCGACCTGCAGCCCGCCTACGCCACCGCGCCGATGGTGATGGCGGTGAAACTGGTGCTGGTGCACGACGACGATCAACGCAAGGAGATCGGCACCGTCTCCGTGGTCACCACCGCCGAAGCCGCCGAGGCACAGATCGCCGGCCCGCTGACCAGCCCCGAAGCCGGTCGGTGCGTCGCCGACAACCTCGCCGATCTCAACGAGATGTTCGCCATCCAGGCGACCCGGTCCAGCCTCCTGGATCGACTCCGCTCCACCTATCAGCGAGCAGCGAAGTAGACGTACCTGCTGCGGTTCCTCGTCGACCCCGAGTTCGTCCCGATCGCCGTCCGCTTCGAGCACTCCTCCTTCACCCACGCATGCCGGCGAGCTCGGTGTGCGGCATGGCGGAGCTCCCACCTGGGGCGCCGAGCTACTCGGAGAGGATCGATTCGGTGATGTTCATGCGCGACGCACGGGCCGCGGGCACGACGGCTCCGAGCAGACAGAGCGCGGCCGCAGCTGCAACATAACCCACCGTGGACCACAGCGGCTGGTAGACGATGTCGATCGACGTGGTCTCGGTGAGAATCCGGTCGGCCACCACGTGCAGCCCCGAGCCCATCACCAGGCCGACGGCCGCGCCGACGATCGCCACCGACCCGGCTTCGGCCAGCACCATGCGGATCACGAACCGCCGGGAGGCGCCCATCGCGCGCAGCACGCCGATCTCGCGGCGTCGTTCCAGCACCGACAGCAGCAGGGTGTTGAGCAGGGCGATGGCGGCCGCGGCGGCGACGATCCACTGGATCGCGACGGTGAACGCACCCGCCTGCTCCACGGTGGCCTGGGTGGCCTGTAGCGCTTCGGCGCCGGTGTAGACGTGCACCGGCCGATTCCCGGCACCGGGATAGTCGGCGACGATGCGCGTCAGCTCCCGTTGGAGCTGCGCGCGGTCGGCGCCCGGTTCGGTGAAGATCTGCAGGTAGGTGTCGCCGGGCCGCTGGAACCACTGGGCCAGCAGCGTCTGCGAGATACCCGCGGTGCCGGAGTCGATGGTCACGTAGTTCACCGTGTCCCGCACCACCAGCTCGTGGTAGCCGGTGGGGGTGGCGAGCCGCAGCGTGTCGCCCACCTGCACGTCGAGGGTGCGGGCCAGCACGCGGGAGATCAGGATGCCGTCGCCGTCGAGCGTCTGTTGCACTGCTTCGGGGGTGGCCTTGTGTAGGAACGGTGCGGCCGCACCCGGCTCCAGGCCCTGCAGCATGGCCCGCGCCGAGCCGATGTTGACCGCGGCCCACTGGCCGCCGGCGATGCGCTCCACGCCGGGCAGTTGCGCGGCCTGCTCGGCGATCGCCGGGTTCAGTACCGGGCCCACCGGGATGTCGCTGGACGCGCGGGAGGAGACGTAGAGGTCCGGGTCGCTCAAGCCCTGCAGCGAGTTGCCGATGGACCCGACCATGTTGCTGAGCGCCCCGGAGATGCCCACACCCACGGCGATGGCGACGCCGACGGTCATCACCGTGGCCCACACCCGTCGGGGCGCGCGTTCACTGTTGATCGCCGCCAGTCGACCGGGTCCGGAGAAGCGCTGGGAGACGGCGACCACGGCGCGCACCAGCGGCTCGGTGAGACCGAAGAAGATCAGCAGCGCGCCCACCGCGTACACCGCGCCGGCCAGCAGCGCGGGCCGACCCTCCACGGTCAGCGTCATCACGAAGGCACCGGCCACCAGCGCCGCACCGAGCAGCCCGGTGGCCCACAGCAGTTTCCGGGCGGGTGGGGTCGCGTCGGCGGCCGCACCCGGCACCATGGCCTCCACCGGGGCCACCGCGAACACCGACCGCGCGGCCAGCGCGGTGGCCGCCACGCAGGCCAGCACGCAGGCGGCCACGGTGAGCGGGACCGCGTAGCCGGGCAGCGAGTAGGACACTTCCAGCGAGGCCGAGCCCACCGAACTGGGCAGCCGCCCCACCGCCCAGCGGCCGGCCAACCAGCCGACCGGAACGCCGAGCAGGCCACCGACCAGGCCGAAGATCGCCGACTCGGCGAGCAGGTCGGTCACCAGGTGGCGACGACGCGCGCCGAGCGCCCGAATCATCGCAAGCGACTGCCGCCGCGAGGCCACCGCCATGTTCATCGTGTTGAACACCAGGAACCCGGCGATGATCAGCGACACGAGCGACACCAGCAGCGTCGAGTCGCGGGTCACGGCGCTGGCCACCTCGGACTGCTTGACCCGGAAATCCGGATCGACGACGCTGGCCCGGCCGTCGACCACCGCGTCGACCTGCCTTGTCAGGGACGACTGGTCGACGCCGTCCTTCGGCACGATCATGATCGAGTCGACGGCCCCGTCCAGTCCGGCCAGGCGCTGCGCCAGCGGGAGGTACGCGAACACGAACCGGCCGCCGTTGAGGACCTTGGTCTGCGGGTCGTCGACCACCTGCAACACCCGCACCGCGGTGTCGCCGATGTCGACGGTCTGGCCCTGCCGCAGCCCGGTGCCCGATCCGACCACCACGCCGTCGGCGAGTTCGGCGGTGTCGACGGACTGACCGGAGTCGGCGAAGGCCGAGCGCAGCTGCGGCGACAGCGCGGTGACGCGCAGGTCCGAGCCGAGCAGAGTGGTGGGAACGCCGTCGATCAGCACCGTCCCGCGGATCAGCGGCACCACCGACTTGGCGTCGGGCACCGCGCTGCGGATCTGCCCGGCCAGCGCGGCGTCGACGCCGGTGTCGGCGATCGCCGCGACCTCCACGGTGGCCGCGCCGGCGAGGGCGGCGTTGAACTTGCGGACGCTGTCGGTCATCGAGCCGTAGGCGCCGAGGACGGCGATGAGCAGCCCGGAGGCCACCACCACGACGATCATCGAGGTGAACACCCGCAGTCGGTGCCCGGCCAGTTCGCGCAGGTTCAGCACTCGCACGCGGGTGAGTGCCGCCCCGAATGCGCTCACGTCACCTTGCCGTCGCGGACGGTGATCACTCGGTCGCTGAACTCGGCGGCGTTGTCGGCGTGCGTCACCATCAGGACCAGCCGATTCGGGTCGTCGTGCGCCACTTCCGCCAGGAGCGCCAGCACGTCGGCGCCGGTCTTGGAGTCGAGGTTGCCGGTGGGCTCGTCGGCCAGCAGGATGGTCGGATCCATGATCAGCGACCGCGCGATGGCCACGCGCTGCATCTGGCCGCCGGACAGCTCCGCCGGCCGGTGGTTGATCCGATCGCCCAACCCGACGCGTTCCATCAGTTCCACGGCGCGCGGCTTGGCCGACGCCAACGACGTGGAGTCGAGCAGCTTGGGCAGGGCCACGTTCTCCCACGCCGACAGTGTGGGCACCAGGTTGAAGAACTGGAAGATGAAGCCGACGCGATGGCGGCGGAAGGCGGAGGCGGCGTCGTCGTCGAGCGTGGCGAGATCGACGCCGTCGACGACGATGGAACCCGAGGTGGGAGTGTCGAGGGCGCCGAGGATGTGCAGCAGCGTCGACTTGCCCGCACCGGACGGACCGATCACCGAGACGAACTGACCGCCGTCCAGGCTCAGGCTGGCGCCGTCGAGGGCGCGCACCCGTTCGTCGCCCATCCGGTACTCGCGCACCAGATCGGTGGCTTCGACGAGTGCCACCGGGTCAGTCGTTGTCGCCGCGCAGCTGGGCGTGCAGGTCGGAACGCCGCGCCGCACGGTCGGCGTCGACCGCCGCGATCTGCGCATTGACCTTCAGCCGGATCGTCTTGAACGCGACCATGCCGATCGGCAGGGCGATCAGGACGCCGAACACGGCCGCCACCAGCACCGGCACCGTGATACCCACGAGCCAGCCGATCCCCCAGACGATCGCCGCGACCACGGCCACCAGACCGAAGCGCACCAGCGTGTACAGAGCCACCCAGCCGACCAGGGATCCGATGCTGGCCTCCGGTGCCGTCGTATCCGCTCCGGTGGTCGATCGTGCCTGGTCGTTCGTCATGACCCCAGCGTACGTGGTGCCGCCGCCGAGGCCGAACCGGAACCCGGCCAGTCGGACATTACCGACTCTTTACTGTTTCCTGACCATTCGAGCACCTGGCACTTATGGGTGTACTTCTGGAGGTGTCCCTACCGGACGAAATCACTCGCACCGAGAACGAAAAGGGGAGGATCGAGATGAGTATCGCGGAACATCCCATCATCACGCCGAGCATGGCCCGCCAGCACACCTTGACTCCGGGTCAAGTGGCCGAGATGTTCAATGTGAATCCGAAGACCGTGGCCCGCTGGGCCAGCACCGGCCTGCTGCCGTCCATTCGGACGCCCGGCGGTCACCGCCGCTTCCGCGAAGCCGACGTGGTGGAGTTGCTCAACCGCTGACCCCGCCGGGACAGGTACCCTCGGGGGCATGCTCTACATGTACCTACTGATCGTCGTCGCCGCGGTCGGCTACGTGCTGTGGAAAATGTCGCAGGCCCCGAAGGGCCCGGCCGGAACAGCGTCCCGGCGCGAGGCCCCTCGAGGCCCGGACGACGACCCGGAGTTCCTGCGGAAGCTCTGAATCGTCGTCAGATCATCGAGGGTCTGACTACTTCGAGGGTCGACTACTTCGAGTAATCGTAGAAGCCGCGCCCGGTCTTGCGGCCGAGGTAGCCGGCGTCGACCATGCGGCGCAGCAGCACCGGCGGCGCGTAGTGCGCCTGGCCGAACTCGGCGTACAGCGATTCGGCGACGGCCAGGCAGATGTCCAGACCGACGGTGTCGCTCAGACGCAGCGGACCCATCGGGTGGCCGCAGCCGCTGACCATGCCCTCGTCGATGTCCTCGGCGCTGGCGAAGCCGCTCTCGTACATCCGGATCGCGTTGGTCAGGTACGGCACCAGCAGCGCGTTCACGATGAAGCCGGACTGGTCCTTGGACTCGATGGTCCGCTTGCCCAGACCGTCGCGCGCGAAGTCGGCCACCTTGGTCACCACGGCCGGATCCACCTTGAGGGTGGTCACGATCTCCACCAGCGCCATCACCGGCACCGGGTTGAAGAAGTGCATGCCCAGGACACGCTCCGGGTGACGGGTGGCGTTGGCCAGCCGGATCACCGGGATCGACGACGTGTTGGTGGCGAGGATCGCGTCCTTGCTCACGATGTCGTCGAGCTTGTGAAAGTACTCCAGCTTCAGCGACTCGATCTCCGGCATGGCCTCGACCACCAGCTCGCAGTCGGCGAACGACTCCAGGTCGGTGGTGACGGTGATGCGATCGAGGGTCGCGGTGGACTCGTCCTCGGCCAGCTTGCCGGCCTTGACGGCGCGGGCCAGGCTCTTGGCGATGCGCTCGCGGGCGGCGTCGACGGCCTCCGCACGCTCGAGCACCCGCACGGTCGATCCGGCGCGGGCGACCACCTCGGCGATGCCGGCACCCATGGTGCCGCCGCCGATGACTCCGACGTTCTTCACACTTACTCCTCTTTTATCGTCTTATCGATAGTGACGCGCGGGCTGATTCACAGCCCGGCGTACGAATGCAGACCCGAGACCACCAGGTTGATGGCGAACAGGTTGAACAGCACCGACGCGAAGCCGGCGACGTTGATCCAGGCGGCGCCGGTGCGCCAGCCGGCGGTGGCGCGGGCGTGCAGGTACGCGGCGTAGATCACCCAGGAGATGAAGCTGACGGTCTCCTTGGGGTCCCAGCCCCAGTACCGGCCCCACGCGGATTCGGCCCAGATGGCGCCGAGGATGATGCCGATGCCCAGCAGCGGGAAGCCGACGACGACGCACTTGTAGGCCATCCGGTCGAGGGTTTCCTTGGACGGCAGCACCTCGGTGGCCGCCGGCCAGCGGTCCTTGACCAGGAAGAGGATGCTCAGCACACCGGAGACCACCATGATGCCCGAGGCGATCGAGATCACCGAGACGTGAATGGCCAGCCAGTACGACTTGAGGGCGGGCACCACCGGTGCCGCGTCGGCGTAGAGCGCGGTGCCGCCGAAGAACATCATCACGACGATCGGCAGCATCACGAAGCTCATCATCGGGCGGTACTTGACGCTGCGCAGCGCCACCAGGCCGCCGACGACGGCTGCGGCGCAGGTCACCGAGATGAACTCGTACATGTTGCCCCACGGCATGCGCTCGGTGGCCACACCGCGCAGCACGATCGACGCGATGTGCGCGATCAGGCCGACGAACACCACCGGATAGGTGGCGGCGCTGAGCGTGGCCGAGCGGCTGCGCCGCGGCTTCTTCGGGCCCTCGTCGATGCGGCCGGGCGTGCGGTCGCCGGCGATGGGCCCCGCGGGCCGATCCGCGCCGCCGCCACCGGCGTAGGCCAGCTCGGCGGGGGCCTCGGCCGGGGCGAGGGCCTCGCCCGCCGCGGTCTTCGTCTTGGCCGCCATGGCCAGCGAGACCAGGAACAGCACCATGGCCAAGAAGTAGACGACCAGGGCGACGGTGTAGAACTCGTCGGAGAGGCGACCGAGCGTCTCGTTGACGTACATGCCCGTATCAGTGTTCACGTGATCGATTCCTCGATTTCTTCCTCGTGCGGACTACAGTCCGCCCGGTCGGAGGCGTCCGCCTTCGACCAGTAGGGCTCGAGCTTGCTCGTCGAAGCCCTCTCCCCAGCCGGCTTGATCGGTACGAGCCAATCCGGCCACCTCAACTACAGTACGTCGTTGATCACCCTCGGTCACCGCCGGAACCAGGCGAATCCAGATGCGACGACGCCGCACCAGCATGGACACCAGCAGACCCGCGATCATCACGATGGCGGAGACCAGCACGGAGGTCTGACCGGGGTCGTGGGACACCTGCATGGACACCCAGCGGCGGTAGCCGTCGTAGGTGACCTTGGTGCCGTCGGGCAGGGTGGCGCTCTCCCCCTGCTTCAGGTTCACCGACGCCTTGCGCACCAGGCGACCCTGATCGATCAGTCGACGGTCGAGCTCGTAGACGCTCTGCGCCTGACCGGTGTCGAGGCCGGCGTCGCCCTGGTAGACGCGCACAGCCACCTGCGGATCGTTGACGATCGGTGACTGCGACAGCAGCAGGGTGGAGTGGAACGCGGGGTCCGGGGCGAACAGGCCGTCGACGGCGATCTGGTTCTTCCGGCGCTCGTCCTCGTCCGGAAACATGCCGGCCGGGGTCTCGAAGCGCATGGCCCCTTCGGACAGCATGGTCTGCGTGTCCTGCGGCAGGAACGGCGCCGTCTGGGTCCGGGTCTCCCCGTTCGGGAAGGTCACCGTGAAGGTGGGCGCGTAGCCGTTGCCGAGCACGTAGACACGGTCGCCGGCGACGCGCAGCGGCTCGTTGACGCGAATGGTGCCCTGCTCCCAGGTGTCCTGCGGCGACCGGATGTCGGTGGTGTAGCGGACCTGCGAGGTGTACATGTCGGGCTGGCCGGTATCGAGGAACTTGGCCTCGAAGTTCTCCACCTTCACGCAGAACTCGCTGAGGTCGGTGCCGTCGACCATGGCGCCGGCCCGGAAGGAGTCGTACACCGCGGTGGAGGTGTTGCACAGCATCTGGTCGTCGCCGGCCACCAGGATGCGGGTGCCCTCGTAGCCGAACATCTTGCCCGCGGCGATGGTCACCAGCAGCGCGAGCAGCGCGAAGTGGAAGGTCAGGTTGCCGAACTCACGCAGGTAGCCCTTCTCCGCGGACACCTCCACGGCGCCGTCCGGGTAGGCCTTGCTCGCCGGCAGCTCCCGCGTGGTGCGACGCCAGCCGCGCAGGTTGGCGGTGACCCGCTCGGCCAGTTCGGCGGGGGCGCCGTCGACCGTCTCGGTGATATGCCGCGGCAACCGCGTGAGGTTGCGCGGGGCGGGCACCGGCTGGGTGCGCAGCGCCTGGAAGTGCTCCCAGATCCGCGGCGTGAGGCAGCCGACCAGCGAGATGAACAGCAGCAGGTAGATCGCGGTGAACCAGCCGGAGCCGAAGACGTCGAACAGGCCGACCTTGTCCATCCAGACGCCGAGGGTGCCGCGGTCGGCGATGTACTGCGCGGTCTTGCCCTCGTTGAGGTCGCGCTGCGGCAGCAGGGCGCCCGGCACCGCGGCCAGCGCCAGCAGGAACAGCAGCACCAGCGCGGTGCGCATTGCGGTGAGCTCGCGCCACACCTTGCGCAACGGGGTCACCACGAACCGCTGCACCGGCGACGGACGGTAGGTCTTGGTGGTCATATCGGCAGCTCCACGTCAGAGATCATGGTGATCCGAATCCAGTCGACGATGTCGTTCCACCAGCCGAACAGCAGCAGCAGACCGACGCCGATCATCAGGACTCCACCCATCACCTGGATGGTTCGGGCGTTGCGGCGCAGGAAGCCGAGGCTGCGCACCGCCCACGCCGAAGAGAAGGCCAGCAGCAGGAACGGCAGGCCCAGGCCGATGCAGTAGGCGATGACCAGGGCGACGCCGCGCCAGGCCGTCATGCCCTCGGTGTTGGCGGCCACCACCAGCACCGCGCCCAGGGTGGCGCTGCTGCAGGGGATCCAGCCGACCGCGAAGACGCCGCCGAGCAGCGGTGCGCCCACCCAGTGCGAGACCCGGATGGGGTTCATCCGGTAGTCCTGCATCTTGATGGTGCCGATGAAGACCAGGCCCATCGCGATGGTCACCACGCCGCCGATGCGTTGCAGCAGCAGCATGCGCGACTGGTCGTAGAACGCGGTGGTGGCGCCGAACAGGGCCGACGTGGCCAGCACGTACACCACGGTGAAGCCGAGGACGAAGAGGAAGGCCGCGCCCACCACCCGCAGGCGGCCCTTCTTGGGCGGCTCCCCGGGCACCACGGCCGGCGCCTCGGCGCCGACCAGGCCCGCCAGGTACGACAGGTAGCCGGGCACGAGCGGCACGATGCACGGCGACGCGAACGAGATCAGACCCACCAGCACGCACACGCCGAGGCCGAGCAGCAGCGGCCCGGACGAGACGGTGTCGGCGAAGGTCTCGGCGACCCCCGCCACGTGCAGTGTGGTCATCGTGGGTCGACGTCCTCGGCCAGGACGCGCTGCACTTCGTCGTAGATCTCCTGCTCGCTGACCGCCTTGAGGTAGACGATCACCGGGCGCAGCTCACGGTCGAGGACCACCGTGGTCGGCACGGCGCCGACCGGCACGCCCAGCGCGGACAGCGTCTGCCCGCCGTAGTCGTAGATCGACGGGTAGGTGAGGCCGCGGTCGCGCGCGAAGTCCTGCGCCGAACCGCGGTTGTCGCGGAAGTTGATGCCGACCACCGCGGCGCCCTGATCCTTGACGCGCTGGTACACCTTCTCCAGCTCCGGGGCCTCCTTGCGGCACGGCGGGCACCACGACGCCCACACGTTGACCACCACGACCTCGCCCTTGTACGAGTCCAGGTTCACGGTGCCGTCGCCGAGCAGGTTCGGCCCGGAGACGTCGCCGATCGGCTTGCGGTCGGCCGGGTCGTAGGTGATCACGGTCTTGCCGCCCGGTGCGACGATCTGATTGGCGCCGCCCTGGACCACGGCGTCGTCGCCGGTGGCGCAGCCGGTCACCGCGAGCAGCAGCACCACGGCCGCGGCCAGGACCGAGAGGGAACGCACACTTCGCAACGTCACGCTCCGGTGATCCGCGGATCCGAGGCGCCGGCCGGTTCGGAGTAGACGATGTCGACGAGCTCGTCGCCGTCGTATACGAGACTGGTCAGCGAGGCGAGCGAGCACTGGCGGATGCGCGGGTCGTGCCAGAGGCGACGACCCTCCAGGAAGCGGCGCAGCGTGTACACCGGCAGCTGGTGGCTCACGCACACCACTTCGTGGCCGGCCGCGGTCTTGCGGGCCAGGGCGGCCGCCGACAGCATGCGGTGCGCGATCTGCAGGTACGGCTCGCCCCACGACGGGGTGAACGGGTCGCGCAGCTTGCTCCAGTGCCGCGGCTTGCTCAGCGCGCCGTCGCCCACCGAGACGCGCAGGCCCTCGAACTGGTTGTCGGCCTCGATGAGGTCGTCGTTGGTGATGATCTCCAGGCCGTGCGCGGCGGCGATCGGCGTGGCCGTCTCCTGCGCACGCTGCAGCGGCGAGGCGAAGACGGCGGCGATGTCGTGGCCGGCGAGGGCGTCGGCCACGGTCCGGGCCTGCGCCTGGCCGTTCTCGGCGAGCCGGAAGCCGGGGAGGCGCCCGTACAGGATCTGGTCCGGGTTGTGCACCTCACCGTGGCGCATCATGTGCACGATCGTCTTCATGTCAGTCCTGTCCGGGTGCGACGGCGGCGGCGGCCGCGGCGGCGGCAGCCGGAAGGGCATCGGCGAGGCGCGCGAAGTCGTCGTCGCTCAGTGCGGTGGAAACGAACCACGCCTCGAAGGCGCTGGGCGGCGGGTAGATGCCGCCGGCGAGGAGGGCGTGGAAGAACGGGGCGAACCGCCAGGTGTCGGTGGCCTTGACCCCGGCGTAGTCGACGATCGGCTGGTCGCTGTCGGTGAAGAAGACGCTGAACAGGTTGCCCGCGGCCTGCACGCGGTGGGCCACGCCGGCGGCGCTGAGCGCTTCGGTGAGCAGCTGCTGAACGCGCGCGGCGTTGGCGTCGAGCTGCGCGTACACCTCGTCGGTGGCCAGCGACAGCGTCGCGAGCCCGGCGGCGACGGCCACCGGATTCCCGGAGAGGGTGCCGGCCTGGTAGACGGGCCCGACCGGGGCGAGGTGATCCATCACGTCGGCGCGACCGCCGAACGCCGCGGCGGGCAGGCCGCCGCTCATCACCTTGCCGAAGGTGTACAGGTCGCCGGCCACGCCGTCGATCCCGTAGTAGCCGGAGCCGCTGACGCGGAAGCCGGTCATCACCTCGTCCATGATCAGCAGGGCGCCGTGGCGATCGGCCAGCGCGCGCAGCCCGGCGTTGAAGCCGGGGACGGGCGCGACGGCGCCCATGTTGCCCGCGGCGGCCTCGGTGATCACCGCGGCGATCGCGCCGGGGTGCGCCTCGAAGGCGGCCGCGACGGCGTCGAGGTCGTTGTAGGGCAGCACCAGGGTGTCGTGCGCGGCGGCGCCGGTGACGCCGGGCGAGGTGGGCAGGCCCAGGGTGGCGACGCCGGAGCCGGCGTCGGCGAGCAGCGCGTCGACGTGGCCGTGGTAGCAGCCGGAGAACTTGATGATCTTGCTGCGGCCGGTGAAGCCGCGGGCCAGGCGGACCGCCGACATGGTGGCCTCGGTGCCCGAGTTCACCAGGCGCACGCGCTGCACCGGGTCGACGCGCGCGGCGATGGCCTCGGCCAGCGCGATCTCCGCCTCGGTCGGGGCGCCGAAGCTGAGGCCGTGGAGGGCGGCCGAGCGCACTGCGTCGACCACTTCCGGGTGGGCGTGGCCCAGGATCATCGGGCCCCACGAGCAGACGAGGTCCACGTAGCGGTTGCCGTCGACGTCGACCAGCTGCGAGCCGGCGGCCTCGGCGATGAACCGCGGGGTGCCGCCGACCGCGGAGAAGGCCCGGACCGGGGAGTTGACACCGCCCGGAATGGATCGTGCGGCCCGTGCGAACAGTTCCGCACTCACGGGCGTGGCGGCGGACATGTCGACGGAGGGGACCATGAACTCCAGTGTTCCAAATGTTGGCGTGTGGACCCAATCGCGGTAGCCGTATTTCAGGCCCCTCACAGGTTCGCCCCGGATTCGGTGATCCAGGTCATGAAGCAGGCGCTCAGAGGCGTGCGAGCACGCTCTCGGCCATCGTGCGCTGACCGAGTTCCGTGGGGTGCAGCGAGCCGACGCCGCCCAGCGGCGCGATCCACCGCTGCTGCGGGTCGGCGCAGGCGGAGTGTCCGACCGACGCCTGCGCCATGTCCACGTAGACCGCACCGGCCGCGGCAGCGGCGTCGGCCACCACCTGATTGAGTCGCTGCTGCAGGCGATGCAGGTAGACGACGTCGCCCGCGGCGATCGGCACCTGCGCGAAGCAGCCGTCGGTGGGCGGCAGCAGCCACGGATAGCCGACGATCATCACCCGCGCGTGCGGCGCGCGCTCGGCGATCGCCCGCAGTCCCGCGGTGAGCGCGGGCCGGGTGACGGTGTCCAGCGCGGCGAACAGCCGGTTGCCCAGGGCCGCTCGGCACGGCGCACCCTCCGGATCGGCGCGACCCAGCCGCGCGCACTCGGACACGGCGGTGGCGAAGACGTCGGCGTCGTTGCCGCCCAGGGCCAGGGTCACCAGATCGGTGTCGGCGTCGAGGGCGTCCAGCTGCGGGCCGACGCCCTCGTACTGCGCGGCGGTCAGGTCCGCGGTGGTGGCGCCCGCGCAGGAGACGTCGGTCAGGTCGGTGCCGCGGTCGGCGGCCACGAGCCGCCCGAAGTTGCCCTCCGCGCGCTGGCACAGGAACGACGAGTCGGCCACCAGTGGACGCACCCCGGTACCGGCGGCGAAGCTGTCGCCGAGATGCGCCTGTTTCACGGGGGTCTCGTCGGCAGGCGTTGCGCAGCCGGCGAACAGCACCAGCAGGGTCGCCGCCAGCAGGGTCGCCACCAGTGCCGTGACCGCCCGGGTCACGACTGCTGCGGTCCCGACTTCTTGGGTCCCAACCCCAGCTTCACGGCGAGGTGGGCCTGCGTGAGTTCGGTGCGGAACAGGTCCACGTCGCGCGCCCAGGCCTGGGCGAGTTTGCCGTTCGTCAGCTTCACGCCGACGCCCTTGCGGCGGCGCGGGACGGCGGGGAGTTCGCCGAGCGCGCGGGCGCTCTCCCACTTCTGGTGCTCGGACGACCGGTTCTCCGGGTACACCTCGGCGATCTCGTCGAGCGCGATGGTCTGCGCGCCCTGGCGCAGCGTGGTCTCGGTGAGCCGCACCGAGACGTGCTGTCGTGCCGCGGCCACCTGCAGCAGGGCGAAGCCCACCAGGATCACGCCGAAGATGGTGAGCACCGGCCAGTGGATCGCTCCGCCGCCGACGATCTCCATGATCAGCACGGCCGCGATCATCACCGGCCCGATCGCCACCACCCACCAGCTGCCGCCGGCTTCGTCGAAGAGGATCTCGCCCTCCGCGATCTCTGCGGGCTCGTCGGCGACGGGGTCTTCGCTCACTGGGCGTTCCGGCCCTTCGTCTTCCCCCCGGCGTTCCCGCAGTCCTTCGCCTTGCCGGTGAACCAGGCGTCGGCGGCCGGACGGTACGCGAGGATGGTGGCGGCCAGCCCGACCACCGAGGCGGCGAACACGGCCGCCAGCAGCCCGGACTGGAAGCCGACGGTCAGCACCAGCAGCATCACGGCCACCACGCTGGTCAGCGCGGCAAGCGAGCCGCGCCACTGGGCGCCCATGCACGCCTTGCGGGCCAACGAGATGTAGGCCAGGCCGAGGATGATCACGAGCACCTCGACGGCGAGGCGGTCCAGGTGCCAGGCGGTCTCGAACAGCGACGCGATCAACAGGTACACGCCGAGGGCCACCAACAGGACGCCGGAGCCGAGCCAGAGCCGGAACGCCCAGCGCACCTGCGTCGGTCGTGTCGCCGGATCAGGGTGATACGCCACCGCCTGCTCGGTCATCTGCTGTCCCCTCGTTGGTGCGGACCATGTCCTTCTCGACGGTACGCCGCGCTCGCGTCGAGGAACTTCTTGGTGTCCGGGTGCAGCAGGGCCGCTGCTGCCCCCATGGCGGCGACGCCGCCGAGGATACGCGGGATCATCGCCCAGGTGGGTAGGTCGGCGGCACCGTCGCCGGGCGAGAAGCCCAGCAGCAGGCCGAGGACGTCGATCACCAGCATCACCGCGATCACCGCCGCGACCCAGGCCAGCAGGAACCGCGCCCACCCGATGCCGCGCCAGACCAGCCACAGCAGTCCGGCGGTGAACACCAACGCGACCACCGACGCGATCACGATGGACAGCACCGCGACGATCGTCGCCATCTGGTCCACGTTCTGCGGGCCGTTCGGCCCCTCCGCCATCTTCTTCGCGTAGGTGAAGGCATCCGCGCGGATCGTCGAGTAGCTGCCGGCGAACGCGATCAGTTCGAAGACCAGCGCGATCGCCACCAGCTGCCCGGCGGTCCGGACGGACTCGGGTGCGGTCGGGCGCGTCGCGAGCGGGACCGTCACGAGCCGGCCCGGAGTCGCAGGCGATGGGCGATCTCGACGGCCGCGTAGGTCAGCACGATCGACGCACCGGCGCGCACGATGGACAGCACGGCCTCGTCGAGCGCGGCTTCCCGGTCGATCCATCCACGTTCGGCGGCGGCGCAGATCATCGCGTACTCGCCGCTGATCTGGTACGCCGCGACCGGGCGGTCGGACCGGTCGGCCACCTCCCGCACGATGTCCAGGTAGCTCATCGCGGGCTTGACCATCACCATGTCGGCCCCCTCGTCGAGGTCGGCGAGCAGTTCGCGCACCGACTCGGTCCGGTTGGCCGGATCCTGCTGGTAGGTGCGACGATCCCCGTCGAGCGACGAGCCGACGGCCTCCCGGAAGGGTCCGTAGAAGGCGGACGCGTACTTGGCGGTGTAGGCCAGGACGGCGACGTCGGTGAAGCCCTCGGCGTCGAGCGCCTCGCGGATGGCGGCCACCTGGCCGTCCATCATGCCGCTCGGTGCGACGACGTGCGCGCCGGCCCGCGCCTGCGCGAGCGCCAGTTCCCGGTAGTGCTCCAGGGTGGCGTCGTTGTCGACGCGCCCGGCGTCGTCGAGCACCCCGCAGTGCCCGTGATCGGTGAACTCGTCCAGGCAGGTGTCGGCCATCAGCACGGTGGTGTCACCGAGGTCCTCGGCCAGCAGGCGCAGAGCGCGATTGAGGATGCCGTCGGGCTGCTGCCCGCACGAGCCGGTCGCGTCCTTGTCCTCCGGGCGCGGGACGCCGAACAGCATCAGGCCCCCGACCCCGGCGTCCACCGCCTCGCGGGCGGCCACGCGCAGCGACTCCAGGGTGTGGTTCACCACGCCCGGCATGGAGCTGATCGGCCGCGTGGCGTCGATGCCGTCGGCGACGAACATCGGCAGCACCAGCTGCGCCGGATCCATCCGGGTCTCGGCGACGAGGCCGCGCATGGCGGCCGTGGTGCGCAGGCGGCGCGGACGGTGCAGGCTCATGGCAGCAAGTCTACGAGCGGGCGCGGCGCGACTTCTTGCGCGGCGGGGGCAGGGTGCCCTCGGCGCGCAGTTCGGCGGCGTGTGCGGCGAGCGCGTCGACCAGCGACGAGATGGAGGCATCCTCCGGCCGCACGTCCACGCGCAGACCGAATTCGAGGGCCGTCTCCGCGGTCTTCGGGCCGATGCACGCGACGATGGTGCGGGCGTGCGGCTTGCCCGCGATACCGACCAGGTTGCGCACCGTGGAGCTCGAGGTGAAGCAGACCGCGTCGAAACCGCCGGTCTTGATCATCTCGCGGGTGGCCGCGGGCGGCGGCGCCGCGCGGACGGTGCGGTAGGCGGTCACGTCGTCGATCTCCCAGCCGCGCGCACTGAGGCCCTCGGAGAGGGTTTCGGTGGCGATGTCGGCGCGGGGCAGCAGGATGCGGTCCACCGGGTCGAAGATCTCGTCGTACGGCGGGAAGTCGTCGAGCAGGCCGAGCGACGACTGTTCGCCGCTGGGCACCAGCTCGGGTTCCACACCGAACGAGCGCACGGCGTTGGCGGTGCCTTCGCCGACGCAGGCGATCTTGACGCCGGAGAAAGCGCGGGCGTCCAGACCGAACTCGGCGAACTTCTCCCACACCGCGCGGACCGCGTTGGTGGAGGTGAACACCAGCCACTGGTAGCGGCCGTCGACCAGACCCTTGACCGCGCGCTCCATCTGGGCGGGGCTGCGCGGCGGCTCGACGGCGATGGTCGGGACTTCCTGCGGGATGGCGCCGTGGGTCACCAGGCGGTCGCTCATCTCGGCGGCCTGATCCTTGGTGCGGGGCACCAGCACGGTCCAGCCGTACAGGGCGCGCGACTCCCACCAGGAGAACTTGGTGCGCGAACCGACGAGCTTGCCGACGGTGAGGATCAGCGAGCCGGCGACGGCGGCGGCGTGCTCGGTGAGCGAGGCGAGGGTGGTGTCGATGGTGCGCTGCTGGCAGGTGGTGCCGTGCACGGTGATGGCGACGGGCGTCTGCGGCGCGAGGCCCTGCTCGGTGAGCGCGCTGGCGACCTCGCCGAGGTGGCCGTCGGTGGCGTGCAGCACCAGCGGGCCGGGGGCGGCGGCCAGGGCGGCCCAGTCCACGTCGCCGCGGACGTCGGCGACGGTGTGGCCGGAGCCGAGTGGCAGTCCGGCGAAGCCGGGGACGGCGGCCGCGTGCGGCAGACCGGGCAGCACCTCGAAGACGACGGTGGTGCGGGCCACGGCGGTGATCTCGGCGAGCACCGCGTCGGTGGTCATCGGATCGCCAGCCACCACGCGCACCACGTCGGTGCCGGTGCGGGCCTGCGTCACCAGGATCTTGGCGACCTGCGACGGATCGCCGAGCGCGGGACGGACCACCGGTTCGGCGTCGTCGACCGGCTCGGGGGCGGGAGCCTCCTCGGCGGCCTTGCGTCCACTGCGCACCGGCGCGACCTCGGGGACGGCGTGCGCCGAGCCGATCAGGTCGACGATGGCCGGTGCCACATCGGGGTCGACGAAGGCGACAGTCGCCTCGGCCAGCACGTTGAGGGCACGTACGGTCAGCAGATCCGGATTACCGGGACCCGACCCGACGAACAGAATTCGGCCGGGACTAGCATTCTTGGTACGGCTCATGCGTTCGCACTCTCCTGCCCGCGAGCGGGCTGCAGTTCGTTCTCTGCGGGAGCCGTCAGTCGGTGTCGCGGTTGCGATCCGGGTTGACGAGTGCGGCAGCACCGAGCTCCAGCAGTTCGGCGGCGAGATCCTTGCCCAGTTCAGCGGCCCGTTCCACCGGGCCCACCGTCGAAGCGCGGATCACTTCGGATCCGTCTTCGGCCGCAGCTGCCGCGCGGAGCGACAGTTCGGCAAAGATGCGCCCGTCCTCATCGATCGATTCGACCACCTCGGCGATGGCGCCGACCGGCGCGGTGCACCCGGCCTCCAGGGTCGCGAGCACTGCGCGTTCGGCGTCGACCGCCGCACGGGTGGACGGGTCGTCCAACTCGGCGAGGATTCTCACCAGTTCGGCATCGTCGGCACGGCATTCGACGGCGAGAGCCCCCTGTGCCGGCGCGGGCAACATGACCACAGGATCGAGTGCCTCGGTGACCGCTTCGGTACGACCGATGCGAACCAGTCCGGCTCGGGCGACGACCACCGCGTCCAGTTCCCCGTTCGCGACTTTGCCCAACCGAGAATCAAGGTTGCCCCGTAGGGGGCGAATTTCCAAACCGAGACCCAGTGCTCTAAGCTGCGCCGCACGCCGCGGCGAAGAGGTGCCCACCAGCGACCCCGGGGGCAGCTGGCCGAGGACCAGTCCATCCCGGCTGACCAGCGCATCTCGGGGATCCACGCGGGTCGGCACGGCCGCCATGGCGAGGTCCGGTTCGGGCGCCGTCGGCAGGTCCTTGTATGAGTGAATCGCGGCGTCACACTCACCGTTGCGCAGTGCGATGCGAATCGCGGTGGTGAACACGCCGACACCGATCTGCGCGACCGGGGCGGTGGAGGTGTCGCCGTCGGTGCTGATGATCACCAGTTCCGCGGGGTGGCCGGCGGCGGTCAGCCGGTCGGCGATGCCCTGCGCCTGCGTGGTGGCGAGCAGCGAGCCGCGGGTACCGATACGGATGGGGGCGACAGACACGCCGGGTCCTTTCGTTGTGCCCGTGATGCGATTACGGGACCGGCTCAGCGCGAGCCCGGATCCGGGGCCGCGACCTGTTCGGCGGTCCCCGGCTTGAGTTCGAACAGTTCGCGCAGCGCCTCGGCATAGTGGGTGCTGCCCGACGAGGCGAGCTGCTTGACCCGCACCGTCGGCGCGTGCAGAAGTTTGTCGGCGACGCGGCGCACGGTCTTGGCCACCTCGTCGCGCTGGGCGGCATCGAGGTCGGGCAGGCGGCTCTCCAGCCGCAGGATCTCGGCGTCGACCAGGTCGGCGGCGCGCTGGCGCAGCGCGGCGACCGTCGGGGTCACCTCGGCCTGCCGCTGCGCCGACAGGTAACCGGCCAGTTCACCGGCCACGATGGCGGTGGCCGCGGCGGTGTCGTCGGCGGCGGCGCGGGCGCCGCTGTCGCCACGCAGGCTCTCGATGTCGATCACGTGCACGCCGGGCAGGCGGGCCGCGGCCGGGTCGACGTTGCGGGGCAGCCCCAGGTCGCAGATCATCAGCGGGATCATCGACGCGCGCCGCAGCAGCGCCTGGTGCACGTCGCCCACCTGCAGCACCGGCGTCACCGAGCCGGTCGCGGTCACCACGATGTCGGCGTCGGCCATCACCTCGGCCACGTCGTCGATCCCGGCCCCGCGCGTGGGGATGCCGTAGCGCTCGGTGACGCGGGCGGCGAGTTCGTTGGCGCGTTCGGTGGTGCGGTTGACCACGAACATCTCGGTGATGCCCAGGCGCGCGAGTTCGCTGGTGGCCAGCGACCCCATCGCCCCGGCGCCGATCACCACGGCGCGCCGCATCGGCGGCTGGCCGGTGCCGCGCACGGCGTCGGCGCGGGCCACCGCCACCGACACCACGGAGGCGCCGGCGCGGTCGATACCGGTTTCGCTGTGCACCCGCTTGCCGACCCGCAGCGCCTGCTGCGCCAGTTCGTGCAGGGTGCTGCCCGCGGTCTTGTGCTCGTCGGCCACCGAGTACGCGGTGCGGATCTGGCCGAGGATCTGCTGCTCGCCCACCACCATCGAGTCCAGTCCGGCGGCGACGGTGAACAGGTGCTCCACCGCGGCCTCGGAGTAGCGCACGTAGGCGTGGTCGGTCATGTCGGCGTAGCTCATGCCGGAGTGCTCGCCGAACACCTGCCCCACGGTCTCCAGCGCCGGGTGGAAGGCGTCGACCACGGCGTACAACTCGATGCGATTGCAGGTGGAGACCAGCATGGCCTCGCTGACCGCGTGGGACTGCAACACCGACGAGACGAGCTTGGGCCGGTCGTGTTCGGACACGGCAAGTCGTTCGAGGACCGGTACTGGAGCGCTCCGATGGGAGACCCCGAACAACAAAAGACTCACCCGGTCAGGGTAGTTCACTTCCCGGTGGGAGTTCCATCGCCCCGACGAGGTCGGCGCGCAGCCGCGGTTCGTCGACCTCCCAGTAGGAGTGTTCGACGCCGTCGAGCAGGACCACCGGCACCCGGTCGCCGTACTCCGCCCGCGGATCCGGATCGCCCGCGGCGGCGAGCTCGTCCACGTCGGCTACCTGCGGCGTCAGCGCGTAGTCGGCCAGGATCGTCTCGAGCTGGGCGCGGGCGGTCGTACACAGGTGGCAGCCGGCCCGGGTCAGCAAGGTCACCACCGGAAGGGACTTCTGCTCAGCACTCACAAGCGGCGAGTCTAATCACAGACGGCGCTTCCCCACCCCTCACGCTAGGCTGAAACCGCACCGAACCGCACGCTTCACCCGATGCCCAGGAGGTAGCCCGTGAGCCGCAACTCCCCCGACCGCGACACCGACTTCGACGAGGCCGCAGGCGACGCGACCGCCGACGATGCGCTCGTGGACGAGGCGCTGGAGGACGAGGCGATTCTCTCGCACGTCCACGAGAGCCAGGAGCTGGCGGCCGAGCAGTTCGACGCGGACCCGCACGACGACGACTACGCCGAGGACGCCGAGCTGAGCGAGGCCGACGCGGCCGCGCTGCGCGAGGAAGAGGAGAACCGTCGTGTCGCGGCCTGGCTGGCCGATCGGGCCGGCCGCTTCCGGCAGAGCGCGGGCGAACTGCGCCAGGTGCTCGCCGGTGAGGCGGCGGCCACCGCCGCCGTCGAATCGTTGCGTCGTCGTACGCCGTCGGTCACCGATTCGGAGACGCCCGAGGTGACCGACCTGACGGCGGCCGCCTTCTTCGACGTCGACAACACGCTGGTGCACGGCGCGTCGATCGTACTGTTCGCGCGCGGCCTGGCCGCCCGAAAGTACTTCTCCTACAACGACATCGCGAAGTTCGCGTGGCAGCAGGCCAAGTTCCGGCTGACCGGCCGCGAGAACATGGACGACGTCGCGCAGGGCCGCGACAAGGCGCTCAGCTTCATCGCCGGACGCTCCACCGAGGAACTGGTGGCGCTCGGCGAGGAGATCTACGACGAGTACATCGCCGACCGCATCTGGCCGGGCACCGAGGCGCTCGCGCAGCGCCACCTGGCCGCGGGCCAGCAGGTGTGGCTGGTCACCGCGACACCGGTGGAGCTGGCGCAGACCATCGCCCACCGCCTCGGCCTGACCGGCGCCCTGGGCACCGTGGCAGAGAGCGAGGACGGCGTGTTCACCGGCCGCCTGGTGGGCGACATCCTGCACGGCCCCGGCAAGGCGCACGCCATCCGTGCGCTGGCGGTGCGGGAGGGTCTGAACCTCAAGCGCTGCACCGCCTACTCCGACTCGTACAACGACGTGCCGATGCTGTCGCTGGTCGGCACGGCCGTGGCGATCAACCCGGACGCGGATCTGCGCGACGTCGCGAAGGTGCGCGGCTGGGAGTCGTACGACTTCCGGACCGCCCGCAAGGCCGCCAAGTACGGCGCGGGTTCGGCGATGGTCCTCGGGGCCGCCACCGGCGGGGCGTTCGTCACCGGCCGTATGCTGCGCGCGTTCGCAGACCGTCAGCCCAAATAGACGCTGGCGCGACGACTCAGCATGCGGAACAGCGTCTGCTGGATCTCCTCGCGCACGTGGTCGGTGAGGTCGAAGACCACCATCGGGTCGTCGGCCGACGCCGTGTCGTAGCCGCTGGTGTCGATGGGCCGACCGAAGTGGATGTGCCACTTGGACGGCAGCGGCACCATGCCGAGCGGACCGAGCCACGGGAACAGCGGGGTGATCGGGAAGTACGGCAGACCCAGGGCCCGCGCGAGCGGCTTGAGGTCGGCGATCATCGGGTAGATCTCCTCGGAGCCGACGATCGAGACCGGGATGATCGGCGCGCCCGTGCGGATCGCCGTGGTCACGAAGCCGCCGCGGCCGAAGCGCTGCAGCTTGTACCGGTCCTTGTACATCTTGCCGATGCCCTTGAAGCCCTCCGGCCACACCGCGGTGAGCTCGCCCTGGCGCAGCAGCGCCTCGGCGTCCTCGTGGCAGGCCAGGGTGGCGCCGATGCGGCGGGCGAACTCGCTGACCACGGGGGTGTCGAAGGCCATGTCGGCGGCCAGCGGACGCAGGTAGCGGCCGGCCGGGTGGTTGTCGCGCACGGCCAGCGAGCAGATCACGGCGTCGATCGGGATGGTGCCGGCGTGGTTGGCCACCAGCAGCGCGGCGCCTTCGGACGGCAGGTTCTCGATGCCGGTCACTTCCACCCGGAACCACTTCTGGTAGAGCTGCCGGACGGCCGGGAACCAGACCGATTCGGTGAAGTGCGGGTCGAAGCCGAAGTCGTCGACGGCGTATTCGCCGGTCATCCGCTCCCGGATGAAGCCGGACGTGGCGATCAGCGAGTCGGCGACCGCGTTGCGGAGGCCGCCGAGGCTGAACAGCGGCGACTGCCGCACCTGGTCGAGCTGGGGGCCGGGTTCGTCGGGCAGCACGATGTCGGTGTTGATCGGGACGATCTCGGCGCCGTCGGTCCCGAAACCGTCGGTGTTCGGATGTCCCAGCGGCGCGGACGGCGCCCGCTGGTCGGAGGTGTACAGCGAGATCACCTTCGCGGTGCGCGCGTCGCTGCGCTTATCCATCGGTGGCACGAGTGAACCCACCCCCTTCGTTGTCACGTCGCCCGGCGTTCATCGTAGTCCGGCCGGTCATTGGATCGCTGTGGCGGCGGACACCGCTCGCTGCTGCAGGCGCCGCCAGGCGTCCTCGCTGACCACCGGCGAGGTGTTGCCCCGCTCGATGAAGTCGTCGAGCGTCTCCCGCGTCGTGTACCGCGGGTGGAAACCGAGCTCTTCGCGCATGCGCGTGGTGTCGAGGACCCGACCGAACGACAGGAAGCCCTCCTGCTCGGCGCGGATCGACGGCAGCCGACCGTCGCGCAGCACGCCGACCAACGGCGACAGCAGCTGCGGGGGCACCGGCAGCTGAACGTGTCCGGCTCGGTGGACCGCTTGCGCGAGGGTCACCACGCCGTCGCCGGCGAGGTTGAAGGTGCCCGGCGTGCCGCGGGTGGTGGCCCACTCCAGCGCGCCGAGGGCGTCCTCCTCGTGCAGGAACTGCAGTCGTGCCTGGTGACCGAATACCACCGGCACCATCGGCATGGACAGGTAGCTGCTCATCCGGGTGGCGATGCGCGGACCGAGGATGGCCTGCGGGCGCAGGATGGTCACGTCGATGTCCTGCCGACGACGGGCCAGTCCGCGGGCGTAGCCCTCCACGTCGAGCATGTCCCGGCCGTAGCCGCGCTTGGGTTCGCGGCGCGCGGGGGTGCCCTCGCGGAAGTAGGCGGGGTCGGCGGAGCTGGCGCCGTAGATCATCGCGGTGGACCGCAGGATCACCCGCTTCACGCTGGGGGTGCGCTGGCAGGCGGCGTAGACCTGCATGGAGCCGACCACGTTGAGCTCTTTGATGGCGGCCGAGTGGCCTGCGGCATCCATGATCGACGGCGCCGCGTGCACCACCGTATCGACGTCGTAGCCGGCCAGCGCGCGGGCGATGGCCGGTCGTCGGATGTCCAGGCGCAGGAAGTCGGCGCGGCCCATGCGGCGCATCAGCGTCTTGCTGGGGACCCGCGAATCCACGGCCACGATCCGCTCGATGTCCGGGTTCTCCGCGAGGCGCGACACCAGGTAGCCGCCGAGGAAGGTGGAGGCGCCGGTGACCAGCACCGAACGCGGCGCGGTCCCTGCGGGCAGATCTGTCATGTTCTCCAGGCTAACGAACGACGAAACCCGCCCAAGATTGAGCGGGTTTCGTGGGTGTTACGTCTCTCGACTCACTTGCCGAGTTTACGACGCTGCACGCGAGTACGGCGAAGCAGCTTGCGGTGCTTCTTCTTCGACATGCGCTTGCGGCGCTTCTTGATCACTGAACCCATGGGGCTCTCCTCACGATCTTGCTGATGGTCCGTAGGCCGCGGTCGACAGCTGGGACGATTACGGCGCTCCAGTCCCGCTCAGCGCGACCGGGACCCGAGGCTCCATCTTACCGATTCGATGAACCGGAGACGAAATCGGGCTGCGCGCGGAACTATCCGGCGTCGAAGTACGAGGTCTCCAGGTAGTCGTGCACGGCCTTGGCGTGCACGCGGAACGAACGACCGACGCGCACGGCCGGCAGCTCTCCACTGTGCACCAGGCGGTACACGGTCATCTTCGAAACGCGCATCAGCGCGGCGACCTCGGCAACGGTCAGAAACTGGGTCCCTGCACCGGGCTCATCTACTGCAGCCATGAATAATCAAACCTCCGGTGCACGCATCGTGGCCACCGGCTTCCCCTCCGGCGGACATAGACACGTACGTGCTGATAGAAGCTTAACGTGGCAGATGTGAAATCTGCGACGTGAGTGGCCAAGTTGGCGATGTATTACTCGGCTGTTATTTGCCGAATCGTCCCATAACCGCAGGTCGCGGACTCAGCCCTCGTCGTCGACGAATTCGGCGGCCACTGCGCCGCCGCCGCGCGAACCCTCAACGTCGGCTCGACGTGCGGCCATCTTGCTGTACTCGGCGGCGGCCCGCGCGGCCTCGCTGGTGGCGTGCCGCAGCCCGTATCGCTCGAACTCGCGCAGCGCCGCGGCGGTGGTCCCGCCGGGCGAGGTGACCGCGGCACGCAGATCCACCGGGGAGACCCCGGATTCGACCAGCACCTCGCCGGCCCCCTTGAGGGTCTGCCCGGCCAGTTCGAGGGCCTGCACGCGCGTCAACCCGAGTCCGACCCCGGCATCGGCGAGCGCCTCCACCATCAGGAAGAAGTAGGCCGGACCGGAGCCGGAGATCGCGGTGACCGCATCCATCTGCTTCTCCGGGACCACCATCACCTTGCCGACGGTCTCCATCAGCCGGACCGCGACCGCGACCTGCTCCTCGTCGGCGTGCCGACCGGCGCAGACCGCACTCATGCCCTCGTTGACGAGCATCGGGGTATTGGGCATAACCCGGATCACCGGGGTGCCGGCGGGCAGCGCGGCCTCGTAGCGCACCGTCGGGATGCCGGCCACCAGCGACACCGTGATGCGCTCGGTCTCGCCGCTGTCGTCGGCCCGCGCCAATTCTCGCAGGACCGACTCGACGGCGTCCGGCTTCACCGCGAGGAAGACCACCTGCGCGCTCTCGGCCGCGTCCCGCACGTCCTGCGTCACGCGGACGCCGTAGTCCTCGGCGAGCTCGGTCGCCCGCGCCGGCAGCTTCTCCACCACCACCAGGTCGCGGCTGGGCTTGCCCGCCTTGATCAGGCCGGCCAGCAGGGCCTCACCGATCTTGCCGCCGCCGATGATCGCTACCCGCTCGCTCATGTCGTCTCTCTCGTCTTCTCGCTCGTGTCGTTCTCTGGTCGATCCGGGTCAGCGCGCGCTCGGGATGAGCGCCAACTGCCGCGACTGCGCCACCAGGGCGCCGGTCTCGTCAACCACCGTATGGTCCTCGGCGAACATGCCCTGTCCCACCTCGGTGCTGGTCGCGGCGAACCGCAGCCACCCGGCACCGTCCGGCCCGGTCTCGGGCACCCGCCGCAGGTACGTGGTCAGCTGCACGGTGGGCGCCCAGCCGAACAGGCCGAGGTTCATCACCACCGGCGGCGAGACGTCGCACACCAGCACCGGGAAGTCCGCCGCCATGCTCGCCGGCTGTGCCGCCGGGTCCTTGGGGCGCGTCCAGCCGCGGATCTGCGGCTCGCCCTGCTCACCGCGCAGCACCGGGAACCAGTGCGGATCCAGCGCCAGATCCATCGCGGGCGCCAGGTGCATCACCTCGCCGAGCGGCGAGTCGTCGATCGGCACCGCATCGGCGGTCGGGACCGGCGGCAGGTCGTCGAGCACGGTGCCGCCGCTGTGGTGCGGGTCGCCGACGTCGGGCCGGCCCAGCGTCACCGACGACGAGACCATCACCCGGTCGGCCTGCAGCACGTCGACGTGCGCCAGCGAGACGGTGCGGCCCCGCTTGAGCAGGCGGACGGCGAGGGTCACCTCGGCCGGGTCGGGCGCGGCCAGGAAGTCGCTGGCCACCGCGATGGCCGTGGTGCCCGCGGGCTGATCCGGGCCGCCCAGGCGGTACAGAGCGGCACGGGCCGCGGAGGCCGCCATCATCTGCAGGCTGCCGCCGTGCACCTTGGGTCCGATGGTGAAGGCGGGCGAGACCGAGCCCCGGTAGGTGACGGAGTCGGCGTCGTCGCCGATCACGTCGAAGGTCAGCAGGTCACCAAGCACGGTCGACATGTTCGTCCTGTCGTGGGTTGCGGGCCAGATGGGTCTGGGCGAATTCCAGCGAGCGGGTCAGCATGGCGCTGCGCTCGGCCTTGTTCTTGGCCGACCCGGTGTGCACTTCGAGCACCACCGAACCGGCGAAGTCGCCGTCGGCGAGGTGGTTGCAGACGGCCACGCACGGCTGGGAGCCGTCGCCGGGGATCAGGTGCTCGTCGGTGGCCGCACCGGTGCCGTCGGTCAGGTGCAGGTGCGCCAGTCCGGCGCCCATCCGGTCGACCAGCTCCAGCGCGTCCACGCCGGCGGTCGCCGCATGCGACAGGTCGAGCGTGTAGTTGTCGTAGCCGTGGTCGGTGGGGTCGATCGATTTGCCGAAGGCCGACGCGTGCAGGCCCGGCGCTCCGCCGCGCTCGGCCATCCGATGGGCGGACCGGGCGCCCGCGCCGAAGAGGCGGTCGGCGCGCATCGGGAACATGTTCTCCACGGCCACCTTCACGTCGCTGTCGGCTTCGAGACGCCGGACCAGCTTGTCGAAGCCGCGCACGTATTCGCGCTGCCAGCGGAACGGCGGGTGCACCACCACGGTGTCCGCGCCCAGATCCTCGGCGGCCTGCACCGACCGCACCAGTTTGGCCGACGGGTCGCGGCCCCAGACGCGCTGGGAGATCAGCAGGCACGGGGCGTGCACGGACAGCACGGGCACCTGGTACTTCTGCGACAGGTGCGCGACGTGGGCCACGTCCTGGCTCACCGGATCCGACCACACCATCAGCTCGATGCCGTCGTAGCCGATCTCGGCGGCGTACGCGAAGGCCGCCTCGGTGTTCTGCGGGTAGACCGACGCCGTGGACAGACCGATCGGAATCTCCGGTCGGAGGGCAGGAGGGTGCAACGTCAGACCAGCATCACCAGCGGGCCGATCGTCACGATCAGCCCCACCGCCAGCGCCAGCAGCGTGGTGGGCAGGTCCCGCTTACGCAGCACGTAGGCGAAGGTGACGATCGCGAAGATCACCAGCACGGCTAGGATCAGCGCGAAGTACACGTACTGCTTCCACAGCACGGTGAAGCCCCAGAACAGGCCGCCGCCGATCAGCACGCCCAGCAGCACCTCGCCGACCAGACCGAGCCAGCCCAGAGCCGCCGAACGCGGGTGCTCCGCGGCATCGGCGTCGGCCTTCGCCGCCTTCGCGGCCTTCTGCTCGGCCTTCTTCGCCGCCTTCTCGGCCTTCTTGTCCGCCTTGTCGACCTTGGCCTCGTCGGCGGCCGGGTCGGGCTCCGGCGCAGCCTTCGTCGCCACCTCGGCGGCGGCGTCGTCCGCCACGGGTGTCTGCGGCGCGGTGACCACGGTGGGGTCGATCTCGGCGGCCGGCCGCACCACCAGCGCGGCGTTCGCACCGGTCGGCAGGTCCTCGCCGATCAGGTCGTCGCTCTCCACCCGGCGCAGCGAACCGGTGTCGGTGACCACCGGGATGATGCCGGTCACCACGTTGGCCGATTCGGGTTTAGCGACCGACCCGGGCTTTACCGCGGCGGGCGTGTACGCAGGCATGCCGCTGGCGCCCACCACGCGCGCCTTCGGCGGGGCCGGAGCGGCTGCTTCGGGCGGCGTGTACGCGGGCATGCCGGAAGCCGTGGCGGTCGGCTCCGGCGCGGGGGTCGTGGTCGACGGTTCGGCCTCGGCACGACGCACCGACAGCGAGTCGGCGCGCGGGAACGCGGTGTCCTCGGCGGTGCGGGCGATCAATTCTTCGACGGTGATCGGAACCGGATCCGGCTCATGTGCCATCGGCGGCCAACTCCATCCTGGTCGTGGTTGCGCCCAATCCTAGGGGGCGATGGTCATCGGTCCGGCAGGCTCGCTGTCGAGACGGCGCAGAATGACGCCTTCCCGCAGTGCCCACGGACAGATTTCCAGTCTATCGACACCCAGCGCGCGCATGGTCGCCTCGGCCACGAGGGCGCCGGCCACCACCTGCGGGGCCCGGTCGGCGCTGACGCCTTCCAGTTCGGCCCGGTCGGCGGTGGTCATCCGCGAGATGAACGCGATGAGCTGCCGGATGCCGTCCTGGGTCACGGTGCGCTGCACGTGCGGGCCCGCGCTCGACGGCGCGGCGCCGGTGAGACGGGCCAGCATGCGGAAGGTCTTCGACGAGCCCACCGCCAGGTGCGGTTTGCCCGCCGAGCGCAGTTCCTTGGCGGGCGCGCGGAGTTCGGCGTCGAGCCAGTCGCGGAGCACGGCGATGCGTCGTCGATCCGGCGGGTCGTCCTGAATCCACTCGCGCGTCAGACGGCCCGCGCCCAGCGGCAGCGAGATCGCGATCTCCGGCTCCTCGTCGACGCCGTTGGACATCTCCAGCGAGCCGCCGCCGATGTCGAGCGCCAGGATCCGCCCGGCCTGCCACCCATACCAGCGGCGCACCGCCAGGCAGGTGAGGCGGGCCTCGTCGACCCCGGACAGCACGGTCACGTCCAGCTCCGAGGTCTTCTTGATCCGGGAGAGCACCTCGTCGGTGTTGGTGGCGTCGCGCACCGCGGAGGTGGCGAAGGCCATGATCTCGCCGCAACCGGACGCGGTGGCGATCTTGGTGAACTCCTCGATGGTGGACACCAGCAGGTCGGCGCCGTAATCGGTCATCCGGCCGCCGTCGTCGATCTGTTCGGCCAGGCGCAACACCGCCTTGGTGGAGCTCATCGCCGTCGGCGCGCCGCCGGCCTGCGCATCCACCACGAGCATGTGCACCGTATTGCTGCCCACATCGAGCACTCCGAGTCTCACCGTCATCAAATTACTGCGCGGGGGGCATCAATGCGACCTTTGGGACTACCGTGGAGCGCTGTGGCCACCGATCGCAGCGGCGCGCAGCCCGCGCCCGAGGTGCCGCTCGACTTCCCGCGCGAGTGGTACGAGTTCTTCGACCCCGCCGACCCCGAGCATTTGATCAGCGTCGATCTGACCTGGTTGCTGTCGCGGTGGTCGTGCGTCTTCGGCACGCCCGCGTGCCAGGGCATCATCGCCAGTCGGCCGGACGACGGGTGCTGCACGCACGGCGCCTATCTGACCGACGACGACGATCGCGCCCGCCTGGTCAAGGGCATGGAGCTGCTGACCGAGGACAACTGGGAGTTCTACAAGAAGGGCACCGGCAAGGATCCGCTCGGCGCGCGCGGCTACCTGGAGGAGAACGACCTCGACGGCGAGCCCGCGCTGAAGACGCGCGTGCACAAGGGCGCGTGCATCTTCTTGAACCGGCCCGGCTTCGGTGCCGGGCAGGGCTGCGCGCTGCACGCGGCGGCACTGGCCCGCGGACTGGAGCCGCTGACGGTGAAGCCGGACGTGTGCTGGCAGCTGCCGGTGCGGCGGGAGAACGAGTGGGTCACCCGGCCGGACGGCACCGAGATCCTCAAGACCATCATCGGCGAATACGACCGCCGCGGCTGGGGCGAGGGCGGGCACGACCTGGACTGGTACTGCTCCGGCTCCCCCGACGCCCACGTGGGCGCCGAGCCGGTGTACGTCTCGTACGCGCCCGAGCTCACCGAGCTGATCGGCGCCCCGGCCTACGAGGCACTGGCCAAGGCCTGCCGACTGCGGGCCGATCTGGGCATCGTCGCCGTGCACCCGGCCACCGCGGCCGCGACCACCCGCCGCACCACGGACCTGAAGTACGAGCAGCTCTGAGCGAGCTGAGCCGGCCCTTCTAGGGCTCGAACTTGTAACCGAGTCCGCGCAGCGTGATCAGGTGGCGGGGCTGGCTGGGGTCCGGTTCGATCTTCGAGCGCAGACGCTTCACGTGGACGTCGAGCGTCTTGGTGTCGCCGACGTAGTCCGCGCCCCACACCCGGTCGATCAGCTGGCTGCGGGTCAGCACGCGCCCCGCGTTGCGCAGCAGGTATTCGAGGAGGTCGAACTCCTTGAGCGGCAGGGTCACGTCGGCGCCGGCCGCGGTGACGGTGTGCCGCTGCACGTCCATCCGGACTGGGCCCACCTCGAGCACGCCGATGGCGGCGTCGTCGTCGTCGGCCACCACGCCGCCGCGGCGCAGCACCGCGCGGATGCGGGCGATCAGCTCGCGCGCCGAGTACGGCTTGGTGATGTAGTCGTCGGCCCCCAGTTCGAGGCCCACCACCTTGTCGATCTCGCTGTCGCGGGCGGTCACCATGATCACCGGGGTCGACGACTTGGCGCGGATCATCTTGCAGATCTCGGTGCCGGAGACGCCCGGCAGCATGAGATCGAGCAGCACGATGTCGGGGGTCAGGCGGTCGAAGGCCGCGACGGCTTCGGCGCCGTCGTTGATGATGCTGGCTTCGAAGCCCTCCTTGCGGAGCAGAAAGGCGAGCGGATCGGCGAGAGCTTCTTCGTCTTCGACGATGAGTACGTGCGTCAAGGCGTGCGTTCCTCTACTTCGGGGGAATGTTCGATGGGGATGTACAGGGTGAACGTGGAGCCGGTGCCGGGCTGACTCCACAGGCCGATGTGGCCACCGTGGCTGGCGGCGACGTGCTTGACGATCGCCAGGCCCAGGCCGGTGCCGCCGGTGGCGCGCGAGCGCGCCTTGTCGACGCGGAAGAACCGTTCGAAGACACGCTGCTGATCGGCGGGTGCGATGCCGATGCCGCGGTCGGTCACGGCGATCGCCACCATCTCCTCGCCGTCCACTTCCACCACGCGCCGACTCACCGACACCACGTCGCCGGGCACCGAATGGTTCACGGCGTTGACCAGCAGGTTGTTCAGGGCGGTGAGCAGCAGGGTGCGGTCGCCGGGTACCGCGAGGCCGGTGTCGTCGTCGGAGACCAGCTCGATCTGCGACACCTCGGCGCCGACCGCGGCCGAGCTGAGCGCGTCGTCGACCAGAGCGTCCACCTCCACGGTGGTGAACTCCTCGATGCGGCCCTCCTGCAGGCGGGACAGGCCGATCAGCTCGTTGATGAGGTTGCTCATCCGGTTGGCCTCGCGCAGCACGCGATGCCCGAAGTGCTCGACGGCCTGCGGGTCGTCGCGCGATTCCAGCATGGCCTCGGCCATCAGGCTGATCGCGCCGAGCGGGGTCTTCAGCTCGTGCGAGACGTTGGCTGCGAAGTCGCGGCGGGTGGCCTCCACGCGCAGGTTGGTGGAGTCGTCGTCGCCGTAGACCAGCGCGTACCGCGACGCTCCGACGTCGACGAGGCGGACCATGCATCGCACGTTCTCGATGGTGCGCGGCATGGTGCGGCCGGTGGAGACGAAACCCATGGCCGAGATCGGCGGCACGAATTCGAAGTGCCGGTCGACGCCGGTCAGGAAGACTTCGCTGACCACTTCGGCCACCGGATCGGCGAGCACGTCGCGCAGCAGGCCCAGTTCGATGGCGCGCTGATTGAACAGCACCACGCCGTGATCGGCGTCGACCACAGCGATGCCCGACTCCGAATGCGCCACCAGCAGGTTCAGCAGGCCGGTGCGGGAGACCGCGCCGTTCTCACCGAAGGAGACGTCCGGGCCGACGAGAGCCGGTCCGACGATGCCGGGTGCGACCTGCTCGCTGGACGCGCGAAAGCTACCGGTGGATTCGGACACACCGGTGAGTCTACGGTCCGGTCACCCGGGTTGCGAGCCGGCGCGGGCCGGTTCGGGAGGCGTTCACGAAGGGTTCACGCCGACGTCGACGTGACCACCAGATCCGAGTACTCCGGGTGCTTCTCCAGGTAGCTGACGACGTAGGAGCACACCGGAATCACCTTGTTGCCGTCGGCACGCACGCTCTCGAGGACCTGGCGGACCAGTTCGGCGGCGTAGCCGCGGCCGCCGAACCGGTCGTAGACCACCGTGTGGGTCAGGGCCAGGTGGGCGCCGGAATGCCCGGCGTCCCGCGTGTAATCGATGAACCCGATCTCGACGGTGCCACCGTCGTCCTCGATGGTGGCGCGGAAGCGTTCGCGCTCAGCCAGATGCTCAACTGTGATTGCCCCGTCAGTCATACATCCAATGTAGCCGAGGGCACACAGTTACGCAGGGAACTACTTTCCGCCCTGCGCAGCGACGGCGGCGACGCCCGCGGCGGCCGCTTCGGGATCCAGGTAGCGACCGCTGGGCGCCAGCGGATCGCCGCTCGGGGACACCGCGCGCAGTTCGTCGTCCACCTCGTAGACCAGCGGATTGCCGGTCGGGATGTTCAGCTGGGCGATGTCCGCGTCGGAGATGCCGTCGAGGTACTTCACCAGGGCGCGCAGCGAGTTGCCGTGCGCGGCGACGAGGACGTTCTTCCCTGCGCGCAGGTCGGCGCCGATGGCCTCGGCGTAGTACGGCATCAGGCGGGTCACGACGTCCTGCAGGCATTCGGTCAGCGGCACCTCGATGCCGGCGTAACGCGGGTCGCCCACCTGGCTGTACTCGGCGTCGGCCGCGATGGCCGGCGGCGGGGTGTCGTAGCTGCGGCGCCACAGCATGAACTGCTCGTCGCCGTACTTGTCCTTGGTCTCGGCCTTGTTCAGGCCCTGCAGCGCACCGTAGTGGCGCTCGTTGAGACGCCAGTCGCGGACCACCGGGATCCACACGCGGTCGGCGGCGTCGAGCGCCAGCTGGGCGGTGATGATCGCGCGACGCAGCAGCGAGGTGTAGAGCACGTCGGGCAGCAGGTCGTTGGCGGCGAGCAGTTCGCCGGCGCGCTTGCCCTCGGCGCGACCCTTGTCGGTGAGGTTCACGTCCTGCCAGCCCGTGAACTGGTTGGAGGCGTTCCATTCGCTCTCGCCGTGACGCATCAGAATCAGCTTGCCGTTGCTCATGCCTTGATTCTGGCATAGGCCGTCGTCGCCCATCGCGGTGACCTGCGAGGTTCGGCCGGACAGACGACGACGACGATGCACAGGACCTCCGAGGCCGGTGCCCAGAATCGGGGCACGGGGCTCGGAGGTCCCGGGGTCAGGCGTGCAGCGGCGCTACTGGCGCAGGTCCTTGCGGAGGATCTTGCCGGAGCTCGACTTCGGGATGGCGGCGATGAACTCCACCTGGCGGACCTTCTTGTACGGGGCCACACGCTCGGCGGTGAACGCGATGACCTCGTCTTCGGTGAGCTCGGCACCCTCGGCCACCACGACGAAGGCCTTGGGCACCTCTTCGCCGTCGGCGTCGTGGGCGCCGACGACGGCCACGTCGGCCACCTTCGGGTGGGTCAGCAGCAGCGCCTCCAGCTCGGCCGGCGGCACCTGGTAGCCCTTGTACTTGATGAGCTCCTTGAGCCGGTCGACGATGGTGACGCAGCCGTCGGCGTCGACGGTGGCCATGTCACCGGTCTTGAGCCAGCCGTCGGCGTCGATGGTGTCGGCGGTGGCCTGCGCGTTGTTCAAGTAGCCGACCATCACGTTGGGGCCGCGGACCCACAGCTCACCCGGCACGGAGACACCCTCGGACGGCATGTCGATGTCCTCGCCGGTACCCGGGTCGACGAGCCGGTTCTCGGTGTTGGGCACGGCCCAGCCCACCGACGACAGCGGGGGCGTGAGACCGCCCGGGGCGGTGCCGACGAACGGGATGAGGTGGGTCACCGGCGACGTCTCGCTCATGCCGAAGCCCTGCGCCATGTTCAGGTCCAGGCGCTGGGCGACGGCGTTGCCGAGCTCGGCGTCCAGCGGCGCGGCGCCGGAGAGCATGGTGTGGATCGACGACAGGTCGTACTTGTCGACGATGGGGTGCTTGGCCAGGGCGACGGCCACCGGCGGCGCGATGAACGCGTACGTCACCTTGTGCTGCTGGGTGCCTTCGAGGAACTCGACCATGTCGAAGCGCGGCATCACCAGCAGCGAGGCGCGCGCCTTGAGGGCGGCGTTGAGCAGCACGGTCATGCCGTAGATGTGGAAGAACGGCAGCACGGCCAGCACCACGTCGTCCGGGGTCATGCCGTTGATCGGCTCGATCTGCGCGACGTTGGACACCAGGTTGCGATGGCTGAGCATCACGCCCTTGGGGTTGCCGGTGGTACCGGAGCTGTACGGCAGCACCGCGATGTGGGTGGCCGGATCGAACTCGACGTCCGGCGCGGGCAGGCCGGCGCCGAGCAGGTCGGCGGCGTTGGGATGGCCGGACGCGGCCAGGCCTTCGCCGTCGAGGATCACGATGGCGTCGTCGGCGAAGCCCACCTCGCGGGCGGCCTCGAGTGCCTGCGGGGCCATCATCGAGATGGTCACGATCATCTTCGCCTTGGAGTCCACGAGTTGCTTGCGGATCTCGTTGGCGGTGAACAGCGCGTTGAGCGTGGTGGCGCTGGCGCCGGAGCGCAGGATGCCGTGGAACACGGTCGCGAACGCCGGGATGTTCGGCGACAGCACGGCGATGACGTCGCCCACGCCGAGGCCGCGCGCAGCGAAGGCGCCGGCGGCGGCGTTGATCTGGCCGATGAGCTGGCGGTAGGTGGTGGTGGCGCCGGTCTTGGCGTCGATCAGCGCGGTGCGATCCAGGTCGGCTTCGTCGATGGAGCCGAACAGGAAGTCGTAGACGCTGACGTTCGGGATCTCCACGTCGGGGTAGGGACTGCGGAAGCTCATCTAAGGGTCCTTATCTAGTCGGTCGAGCGAGAGGTGTGCGGGGCGGGCGCGTCGTCGAGCGGCGCGATCTCCGGGAGTCTGTCGGGGTCGATCAGGTGCGCGAAGGCCTGCAGGTTGGCCAGGGATTCGCCGCGCGCGGTGCGCCACGCCCATTCGCGGTGGATGGACGTGAGGAAGCCGATCTCCAGGATCTTGTTGAAGTCGCCGTCGGCGGCGGCCAGCACCTGACCCAGCACGCGGTCCACTTCGGCGGCGGTGATGGCTTCCGGCGAGAGGCGGCCCACCAGGTAGATGTCGCCCATGTTGTCGAGGGTGTAGGCCACGCCGTACAGACGACGATTCCGGGTCAGCAGGAACCGGTAGACGGCCTCGTGGTTCTCGTCGGCACGACGACACACGAACGCCTCGACGCGCACGCCGTGCACCCCGGCGGTCAGCAGCACGGTGGTCTTGAGCTTGCGCTCGCCCGGCAGCTCCACGATCACGTGCTCGGTGTCGGCGGTCTCACCGGCCTTGCGCACGTAGTCGATGCCGGATTCGGTCAGTACCGCTTCCAGTGCGGCCAGGGTGTCGCTCATCCCGCCATCCTCGGTCGATTCTTGAGCCAGCCGCGGGTGCGACGGCCCAGCGTGCCGCGCCGCGCAGGACCGGACGGGAAGTGACCCATCGCGGCGCTGTACGACGCCAGCAGCGCGTCGGTGGTGTGCTCCCAGGAGTAGCCCTGCGCATGCACGACGGCGGCCGCGCCGTAGCGCTGCAGGCGGGCCGGGTCGGCCAGCAGGTCGGCCAGCTCGGCGGTCCAGGCGGCGATCTCGTGCCCGCCCACCAGGCGGCCGGTGACGCCGTCGCGCACCGCCACACCGAGCCCGCCGACGTCGGCGGCGATCACCGGGATGCCGCACGCCTGCGCCTCCACGGCGACGAGCCCGAAGCTCTCCGAAAAGCTCGGCACCGCGACCAGATTCGAGGCCCGGTACACCTGCGCGAGGACGACGGGCGGCTGCGGAGGCAGGAAGGTCACGCGGTCGGCCACGCCGAGGTTCACGGCGAGGTCGGCCAGCGCGGTCGGGTGCTCCAGTCCGGAGCCGGACGGTCCACCGACGACGAGCAGCCGCAGCCGGCCGGTGGGGTCGGCCCTGATCAGCGGCGCCATGGCCGCCAGCAGGACGTCGGGGGCCTTCAACGGTTGCAGGCGACCGACGAAGGTCACCACCGTCTCGGCCGGGTTCAGGCCCAGTTCGGCGCGCGCCGCCGCCCGCGATCCGGGGGTGTAGAAGTCCAGGTCCGCGCCCGGCGGCACCACGTCGATCTTTCCGGGGGCGGCGCCGTACAGGTCCGCCAGTTCGGCCGCCTCGGTGCGGGTGTTCGCCACCAGCCGGTCGGCCTCGGCCACCACCTGCTGTTCGCCGATGAGCCGCCCCACCGGTTCGGCGGTGTCGCCGCCGGCCAGCGAGGCGTTCTTCACCGCGGCCAGCGTGTGCGCGGTGTGCACCAGCGGCACCCGCCAGCGGTCGCGCGCGAGCCAGCCCACTTGACCGGACAGCCAGTAGTGCGAGTGGATGAGGTCGTAGTGGCCGGGTTCCTGCGCCGCTTCCGCGCGCAGCACGTTGGCCGAGAAGGCGCAGAGCTGACCGGGCAGATCGCGCTTGTCGAGGCCGTCGAACGGGCCCGCAGCGATGTGCCGGACCAGCACGCCGGGGGCGGCTTCGACCACCGCGCGGTCGGCCGACGACGTGGCGCGGGTGAAGATCTCCACCTCCACGCCGCGGCGCGCCAGCCGCTGCGCGGTCTGCCAGACGTAGACGTTCATTCCCCCGGCGTCCCCGGTGCCCGGCTGCGCCAGCGGCGAAGTGTGCACGGAGATCACCGCGAGGCGTCGTGGCCTGGGTCCACCGGTCATGGGTCCACCCTAATCGCACCCGGAAAACATGCGGGATCGCGTATTAGTCCGCGACCGGGCGCGTCCGTAGACTCGTTTCGGTAACCATTGTCATTAACCGAAGGGGCTCGCATGCGAAAAGTGCTCGCCACCGTGCTGATCGCGGTGTTCGGCGTCGTCGTCGCCGGCTGCGCGGACGACTCGACGCGCACCACCGATCATCCGGCCGTGGTCGCGTCCACCGACGTGTGGGCGGCCGTGGCCCGCGCGGTCGGCGGCGAGCACGCCGACGTGACCGCCCTGTTCAACTCCCCCGGCGCCGATCCGCACGAGTTCGAGCCGTCGATGGCCGACACCGCGAAGATCGAGGACGCCGACGTGCTGGTGTTCAACGGCGGACACTACGACGCCTACGTCGAGACCGCGGCGTCGTCGTCGGCGGCCGTGCAGGTGAACGCGACCCGACTGGCCGGTGGCGAGGACGACGACCACGGGCACGACGACCACGGGCATGAAGGGCACGGGCACGAAGGGCACGACCACGGGACCAACGAGCACGTCTTCTACGACCTGCCCGTCGTCGCCCGCGTCGCCGACGCCACCGCCGACGCCCTGGCCAAGCTCGCGCCGATGCACGCCCAGTACTACCGGGACCGCGCCGCCGCGTTCGACGCCGGTATCGCGGACCTGCGCGGTCGTCTCGCCGCACTCAAGGCCCAGCACGATGGCACCGAGGTGGCCGCCACCGAGCCGCTGGCCGCCTACCTGTTGACGGCCGCCGGGCTGGTCGACGTGGCCCCGGCCGCATTCACCGCGGCCGTGGAGAACGGCCAGGCGCCGTCGGCCGCCGACGTCGCCGCGTTCGGCGATCTGATCACCGGCCGCGACATCGCCGTCCTGATTTACAACACGCAGGCGGTGGATCCGGCCACGCGCTCGGTGCTGGACCTGGCTCGCAGCAATGCGATTCCGGTGGTCGACATGACCGAATCGCTGCCCGCGGGCGTCACCGACTATCTGCTCTGGCAGTCGGCGCAGATCGACCGGCTCGAGGCGGCGCTCGCCCGATGAGCGCCCCCGCCGACGACACCCCCGTGGTGGAGTTCACCGACGCGACGCTCGCGCTCGGCGACCGCACGCTCTGGCAGGACCTGAACCTGGCGGTGCACCCCGGCGAGTTCATCGCCGTGCTCGGCCCCAACGGCTCCGGAAAAACGACGCTGCTGCGCGCGGTCCTGGGCCAGGTGCCGCTGACATCCGGCACGCTGACCCTGCACGGCCGGCTCGGCTACGTCCCGCAGCAGCACGCCGACGACTCCGACGCGATGGCCCTGCGCGGCCGCGACCTGGTGGGCTTCGGCGTCGACGGCGCCAGCTGGGGCATCGGCTGGCGCGGGCGCCGCGAGCGCGCGGCCCGGGTGGACGCCGCCATCGCCGAAGTGGGCGCCACGGCGTTCGCCGAGCAGCCCCTCGGCCTGCTCTCCGGCGGCGAGCAGCAGCGCCTGCGCATCGCGCAAGCGCTCACCGACGATCCCGCCGTGCTGCTGTGCGACGAGCCGTTGTCGAGTCTGGACCTGCGCAATCAGCGGGTGGTGGTGGACCTGCTCGACGCCCGCCGCCGTGCCCGGGACACCGCGATCCTGTTCGTGACGCACGAGATCAATCCGGTGCTGCCCTACGTCGACCGGGTGCTGTACCTGGTGGACGGCCGGTTCCGAATCGGCACGGTGGCCGAGGTAATGAACTCGGCGACGCTCTCGGAGCTGTACGGCAGCCACGTGGAAGTGGCCGAAGTGGCCGGACGACTCGTGGTGATCGGCGGCGACACCGACGCCGGCCACCACCACTGCGACGACCAGGGGCAGAGCTGATGGGTGACTTCTTCGACTTCGCACAGACCGCCGACCTGCTGTCGCGCACCTTCGTCCAGCAGTCGCTGCTGGCGCTGGCGCTGCTCGGCCTGATCGGCGGCCTGCTGGGCCCGATGATCGTGGCGCGCCAGATGAGTTTCGCGGTGCACGGCGCGGCCGAGCTGAGTTTCACCGGCGCCGCCGCGGCTCTGCTGCTCGGCTTCAGCGTGAACCTGGGCGGCGTGATCGGCGCGGTGATCGCGGCCGCCGTGTTCGGCGTCCTCGGCAACCGGGCCCGCGAACGCGACTCGGTGATCGGCGTGGTGATGGCCTTCGGTCTGGGTCTGGGTGTGCTGTTCCTGCACCTGTACGGCCGCGCCGGCACCGGCTTCGCGCTGCTCACCGGACAGGTGGTGAGCGTGGGCAGCTCCGGGCTGATCGCGGTGGCGATCACCGCCGCCGTGGTGGTGGCCGTGCTCGCGGTGATCTACCGGCCGCTGCTGTTCGCGAGCCTCGACCCGCGGGTGGCGAAGGCCTCCGGCGTCCCCCTGCGGGCGCTGTCGGTGGTCTTCGCGATCCTCGTCGGCCTCGCCGCCGCGCAGGGCGTGCAGATCATCGGCGCCCTGCTGGTGATGGCCCTGCTGATCACCCCGGCCGCCTCGGCGGCGCGGCTCACCGCCTCCCCCACCAAGCAGGTGGTGCTGTCGGTGACCTTCGCGATGATCGCGGCGGTGGGCGGGCTGATCCTGTCACTGGCCCCGGAGCTGCCGGTGTCGGTGCTGGTCACCACCATCTCGTTCGTGATCTACGTGATCTGCCGCGTCATCGGCCTGCGCGCACGCGACTAGCTTTTCGACAAGCTCAGAACGGCGGATTACACGCCGTCGCCACCATCTCGAGCGGTCCGACCACGGCGCGTCCGGGTTCCAGATTCCAGCTGGCCTTGCCGGGGTCGACGATCCGCACGAACACCCAGTGGCAGTCGAACTGGGACCGCATGCCCGGGGTGGCGGCGTTCGGCGCCAGCGCGAGCACCTCGCGCCACGCGGCGCTCGGCAGCCCGAAGCCGGTGGCCCTCCGCCCGGCCGCGGTCGGATAGATCTGCAGGCTCGGGCCGGAGCCGAGCTGCACCCACTGCACCCGGTCGATGTACGGCCCGCGCGCGGTGGGCGGCCACGGCAACCCGGGGAACGGCAGATCGGCCGAGCCGCTCGACGACGCGAGGTAGGCGTCGAGTTCGGCCTGCATGGGCGACGGCGCGGGCGCCGCCTCCGCCGGGACCGCCGGCGCCATCAGCAGTCCGATCGCAGCGAGCAGCCCCACCATCCGATGTTTGCGCATGCCCGTGACTATTCCTCGGCGAAGCCGGGATTACAGCGACTTGACACCATTTGGTCGGCGGAGACCACGGGGCGGTCCGGTTCCAAGTTCCAGCTCGGCTTGTCGGGGTCGACGAGCCGTGCGAACGTCCAGTGGCAGTCGAACTGCGCGCGCATGCCCGGGGTGTCGCCGTCCGGCGCCAGCGCGAGGACTTCGCGCCAGGCGACGTCGGCCGCGCGCTCACCGCTGACCTTGCGGCCCGACGGAGTGGGCACGATCTGGAGGCTGGGCCCCACCGCAGTCTGCACCCACGAGGCACCGGCGACGTACGGCGGCGCGTAGACGGGTGCCGAAACAACCGACGACGAAACCACCGAAGACGACGACGTCACCGAAGGCGCAGCCACGTCCTCTCCCCCGCCGCTACACCCAGCCAGCAGGAGAACGAGCGCCGCCCCGCCCCCTACTGCTCGCGCAGTGCGTCGTTCCACGTCGTCTTCAGATCCAAGTGCACGCGCTGCCAGGCGGAGCGGCGAGCGCCGTCCGGGTCCTTCTCCACGCGGACCGGGTCGTCGAGGACCAGGACGTGGCGGTGTTCGGCGTCGTACTTGGGCCAGTGCCCGGCCGGGACGCCGGTCCGCGCGAACCACGACCACAGCGACTGCATGGTGGAGGTGATGCGGCGGGTGGAGCGCCAGCTGCCGAGCGCGGCGAGGCCGGCGCCGATCGGGTGGCGGTAGATGCCGAACACGGCGAACAGTTCGGTGGCGTGGGTGGCGCCGATGCCGGTGGCCTTGAGGGCGGCCACCGAGTAGTCGAAGCGGTACACGTAGGTGTCCGAATGCTCGGAGTGGTGCTGGGCGAAGATCGTCGTCGGCACCCAGAACACGGCGTCGGCGGCGAGGCGGACCTCGTCGCGGGTGCCCGGGTAGAGGCGGGCCAGCTCCTGGCGCACCTCGGGGTCGTGCACGCCGACCAGCATGTGGGTGGGCTCGGGCAGGATCGACCAGAACCGGGCGAACAGTTCGCCCTCGTCGAGGTTGGTGCCGACGATCAGCGGCACCCGCAGCGTCTGCCCGGCCATCGCGGTATCGACCGGGCTGAGCGGCAGGTAGTCGCCGTCGACGACGGGCGCGAACGGCATCGGGTCCGACAGCTGTGCGTGGCGGGTGAAGCCGAGGAGCCGGTTGCCGGCCTTGAGCAGGTCGTACGGACCGGCTTCGTCGACGACGCGGGCCACCAGCTCGGGGTCCAGGCGCGGTTCGGTGCGTTCGGGGCCGGTGCGGCGTTCCGGGTCCATCACCTGGCGGACGAACTCGTCGGTGAAGATCTCGGCGTTCTCGCGCTGCACCACCAGGTCGGCGGCCGGGCTCTGCGAGATGGCGCGGGAGAACAGGCCTTCGGCGGCCGGGGTGGAGAGCAGGGTCAGCACGGCGGCGCCGCCGGCGCTCTCGCCGAACACGGTGACCCGCTCGGGGTCGCCGCCGAACGCGGCGATGTTGCGCTGCACCCATTCGAGGGCGGCCACCATGTCGCGCAGGCCGCAGTTGGTGTCGAACGGGCGCTCCGGGGTGGAGTAGTCGCTCAGGTCCAGGAACCCGAACGGACCGAAGCGGTAGTTCACCGTCACCACGATCACGTCGCGGGCCCGGGCCAGGAAGGCGCCGTCGTAAATGGGGGTGGCCGAGCCGCCCAGGATGTACGCACCGCCGTAGTTGAACACCATCACCGGGCGCGGGGTGGCCGAGATGCCGTCCGGCGCGAACACGTTGAGGGTGAGGCAGTCTTCGCTGCGCGGCTGGTACGAGCCGTCGGCGCGGGCGGTGAACAGCTTGTCCTGGATCGGCGAGTTGCCGTACTCGTGGCAGGTCAGCACGTCGTCCCACGGCTCCACGGGCTGCGGCGCCCGGAAGCGCAGCGGACCCACCGGCGGCGCCGCGTAGGGAATGCCCAGCCAGGCGGTGGTGCCGCGGCGGCTGCGGGCCCCGCGGATCCCGTCGACCTTGCCTTCGGCTGTTGCGACGATCGTGTCCATCTGTGCCATGACTGAACACCCTAACGCCGCCGGGCAGCCGGTGGTTTCGCGGACCTACCATGGAGGCATGACGATCCCCGCGCTCCCGGTCGTGGTCGATGTGAACGCCGACCTCGGCGAAGGCGTGGGCGACGACGCCGCGATGGTGCGCCTGGTCTCCAGCGCCAACGTGGCCTGCGGCTTCCACGCGGGCACCCCGATCGAGCTGCGCCGCACGTGCGAGCTGGCGGTGGCCGCCGACGTGCGGATCGGTGCGCAGGTGTCGTACCCGGACTGGGACGGTTTCGGTCGCCGGTTCATGGACATCGACTCGGATCAGTTGATGGCCGACGTGCTGTTCCAGATCGGCGCGCTCACCGCGATCGCCCGGTCGGTGGGCGGCACCGTCGACTACGTGAAGCCGCACGGCGCGCTGTACAACGCGATCGTCGGACATCGGGAGCAGGCGCGGGCGGTGGTCACCGCGGTGGCCGACGCCGGGCTGCCGCTGATGAGCCTGCCCGGTTCGGTGGCATTGGAACTGGCCCGCGAGGCCGGGGTCCCGGTGTTCACCGAGGCCTTCGCCGACCGCGCCTACACGCCGCAGGGCACGCTGGTGCCGCGCACCGAGCCCGGCTCGGTCCTCACCGATTCCGCCGCCGTCGCCGCGCGCGTGGTGCAGCTCGCGACGACGGGTGCGATCACCGCGATCGACGGCACGCCGATTGCCGTCCACGCCGACTCGATCTGTCTGCACGGGGACACCCCCGGCGCGGTGGCGCACGCCACCGCGGTCCGGGCCGCGCTGGCCGAGGCCGGCGTGCTGGTCCGCGCGAGGTGATCGGCAAGCGCCTGGCCGCCGAATCCGCACGCGGGGTGGCCGCGGGTTTCGGCGCGTACAGCATCTGGGGCCTGTTCCCCATCTACTTCGACGCGCTGCGGCCCACCGGTCCGTGGGAGATCCTGGCCAACCGCATCGTGTGGACGGCGCTGCTGTGCCTGCTGATCCTCGGGGTGGGCCGCGACTGGTCGTGGCTACCGCCGCTGCTGCGTCGTCGCACCCTGATGGTGGGCGTCACCGCGGCGGCCCTGCTGATCGGCATCAACTGGGTGGTCTACGTGGCGGCGGTGACGTCCGGGCACACCAGCGACGCAGCGCTCGGCTACTTCCTGAACCCGCTGGTCACGGTGGCGCTGGGCGTAGTGGTGCTGCGCGAGCAACTGCGGCCGCTGCAGTGGACGGCGGTCGGCATCGGCGCGGTGGCCGGGGTGTACCTGGCGGTGGCCGGCGGCGCGTTCCCGTTCACCGCACTGGTGCTGGCGACGTCGTTCGCCCTGTACGGCCTGGTGAAGAACCGGGTGGGCGCCACGCTGCCCGCGTTGCACAGTCTCACGCTGGAGACGCTGATCCTGCTGCCGATCGCCGCGCTGATCCTGGTGGGCATCGCGGTGGGTCCGGGCTTGTCGTTCGGCACCGAGGGGCCGGTGCACACCGGGCTGCTGATCTTCAGCGGTGTGGCCACCGCCGTCCCGCTGCTGCTGTTCGCGGCCTCGGCCCGACGGATCCCGCTGACCACCGTCGGCCTGATCCAGTTCGTGACGCCGGTGATTCAGCTGGTCTGCGCGGTCACGATCCTCGGCGAGGAGGTGTCGGCCGCGCGGTGGATCGGTTTCGGCATCGTGTGGCTGGCCCTGCTGGTGCTCAGCCTCGACGCCGTGCGCCGGATCAGACCCCGGCGACCCGCCGCTGCCTAGCGAACTCGGCGAGCACCACACCCGCCGCGACCGACGCGTTGAGGCTCTCCACGTCACCGGCCATCGGCACCGACAGCACCGAGTCGCAGGTGTCGCGGACCAGGCGCGAGAGACCCTTGCCTTCGGAGCCGACCACCACGACCACCGGGCCGGTGCCGTCGTAGTCGTCGAGGGTCACGTCGCCGCCTGCGTCGAGGCCGACGATCTGGCAGCCCGCCTTGGCCCAGTCGACCAGGGTGCGGGTGAGGTTCGGGGCCTGTGCGACGGGCAGTCGCGCGGCCGCGCCGGCGCTGGTGCGCCAGGCCACCGCGGTGACGCTGGCGCTGCGGCGCTGCGGGATCAGCACGCCGTGGCCGCCGAACGCGGCGACGCTGCGGATCACGGCGCCCAGGTTGCGCGGGTCGGTGATGTTGTCCAGCGCCACCAGCAGCGGTGGGTTCGGGGCGGCGAGCGCGTCGGCCAGCAGGTCGTCGGGGTGCGTGTACTTGTACTCGGGCACCTGCAGCGCCAGACCCTGGTGCAGGCCGTTCGCGGTGAACCGGTCGAGTTCGAGCTTGCCCGCCTCGAGGATCGCGATGCCCATGTCGCCGGCCCGGGCGATGGCTTCGCGGACGCGGTCGTCGGCCGAGATGGTGGTCATCACGTACAGCGCGGTGGCCGGGATGCCGGCGCGCAGGCACTCGACCACCGGGTTGCGGCCCACCACGTACTCGGGGCCTTCTTCCTTGCGTCGCTGCGCGCTGCGCTGACCGGCCACCGACTTGGCGTTGGCCTTCGCCTTCTTGTGGGCCGCATGGTAGGTGCGGTCGACGGCCTTCGGGGTGGCACCCCGGGCCTCGAGGCCGCGGCGGCGGTTGCCGCCCGAGCCCACGGTCTGGCCCTTCTTGCTGCCGTCCTTGCGGATGGCGCCCTTGCGCTTGGAGTTGCCGGCCATCAGATGTCCTTCTGTTCCAGCGCCCACTGGGCACCGTCGGGGGTATCGGTCACGGTCACGCCGGCCGCCGCCAGGCGGTCGCGGACCTCGTCGGCCACGGCCCAGTCCTTGGCGGCCCGGGCGGCGGCACGACGTTCCAGCTCGGCGCCGATCAGCACGTCGAGCGCGGCGGTGGCCGCTTCGTCGTCGGCGCCGACGGTGTTCCAGTGCGGGTCGAGCGGGTCGGTGCCGAGGATGCCGAGCATCGCGCGGACCTGTCCGGCGATGGCGCGGGCCTTCTCGCCGTCACCGGCTTCGAGGGCGGTGTTACCCTCGCGAACGGCGTTGTGCACCACCGCGAGTGCCGCGGGCACGCCCAGGTCGTCGTCGAGCGCCGCCGCGAATTCGCTGGGGACCTGGCCGATTTCGACGTCGCCGACGCGGTCGACGACGCGGTGCACGAACGACTCCACGCGCCGGTAGCCCGCGGCGGCCTCGTGCAGTGCGCCATCGGAGTATTCGAGCATGGAGCGGTAGTGGGCGCTGCCCAGGTAGTAGCGCAGCTCCACCGGCCGCACCTTCTTGAGCATCGCGGGGATGGAGACCACGTTGCCGAGGCTCTTGCTCATCTTCTCGCCGCTCATGGTGACCCAGCCGTTGTGCAGCCAGTACTGCGCGAAGCCGTCGCCGGCGCCGTGGCTCTGGGCGATCTCGTTCTCGTGGTGCGGGAAGATCAGATCCATTCCGCCGCAATGGATGTCGAACTCGGCGCCGAGGAGGCTGGTGGCCATGGCCGAGCATTCGAGATGCCAGCCGGGGCGGCCGTCGCCCCACGGGGTGGGCCACGACGGCTCGCCGGGCTTGGCGCGCTTCCACAGGGTGAAGTCGCGCGGGTCGCGTTTGCCGGTGCCCGCGCTCTCGCCCTGGTGCACGTCGTCGAGCTTGTGGCCGGAGAGGCTGCCGTACTCGGGGAGGCTGCGCACGTCGAAGTAGACGTTGCCGTCGGCCTCGTAGGCGTGGCCGCGTTCGATGAGGCGCTGCATGTAGGTCACCATCTGCGTCACGAAGCCGGTGGCCCGCGGTTCCGCGGAGGGCGGCAGCACGCCGAGGGCGTCGTAGGCGGCGGCGAACTCGCGCTCGTGGGTGGCGGCCCATTCCCACCACGGACGGTCGTGGTCGGCGGCCTTGCTCAGGATCTTGTCGTCGATGTCGGTCACGTTGCGGACGAAGAGGACGTCGAGGCCGCCGCCGTCGCGGTCGGGGTGCGCCAACCAGCGGCGCAGCACGTCGAAGGCGATGCCCGAGCGCACGTGGCCGATGTGCGGAACACCCTGCACGGTGGCGCCGCACAGGTACACGGTGGCGGTACCCGGGCGCAGCGGGGTGAAGTCACGGATTTCGCGGGCCGCGGAGTCGTACAGGCGGAGAGTCACGACCTGCGATTCTACTTGAGCGCGACCAGTGCTGTGGCCACGGCCGCGATGCCCTCGCCGCGACCGGTCAGGCCGAGCCCGTCGGTGGTGGTGGCCGACACCGACACCGGCGCCCCGAGCAGCTCCGAGAGGAGCTTCTGCGCCTCGCCGCGGCGGGGTCCGATCTTGGGTCGGTTGCCGATCACCTGCACGGCGCCGTTGACGGGCGCGAAGCCGTTGTCGTCGAGCAGCTTTGCCACGTGCGCGAGCATCTGCGCGCCGGTGACGCCGGCCCATTCGGGGCGGTCGACGCCGAAGACGGAGCCGAGGTCGCCCAGGCTCGACGCCGACAGCAGCGCGTCGCACAGCGCGTGGACGCCGACGTCGCCGTCGGAGTGGCCGGCCGCGCCGTCGTCGTCGGGGAACAGCAGTCCCACTATCCAGCAGTCGCGACCGGCTTCGATCGCGTGCACATCGGAGGCGATACCCACTCGCATGTCAGTCCTCAGCTCTCGTCCAGCAGCAGTCGTGCCATTCGCAGATCGAACGGGGTGGTGATCTTGAAGGCCAGCGGATCGCCGGGCACCACCTGCACCGGTACGCCGAGGGCTTCGACCAGCCCGGCGTCGTCGGTGGCGTCGCCGCCGCCGGAGTGCGCGTGCCGCAGCAGTTCCGCGGTGAAGCCCTGCGGGGTGCCGACGGCGCGCAGTTCGCTGCGATCGGGGGTGGCGAGCACGGTCTCGGCGGTATCGACGCGCTTGAGGGTGTCGGCCACCGGAAGTCCGGGGATCACGGCGCGGGCGCCGTCGCGCAGCGCGTGCACCACGTCCGCGAACAAGGCGGGCGGGGTGAGGGCGCGGGCGGCGTCGTGCACCAGAACCAGTTCGGTGTCGGGTCCGGAGGCGGCCAGGCCGGCGCGGACCGAGTCACTACGTTCGGCGCCGCCGACGGTCACGGTCACTTCGGGTCGGTCGGCGTATTCGGCGTCGATCTGCGCGGCCAGGTCGGCCGGGACGATCACCACCACCTGATCGACGACCCCGGATGCGAGAGCAGCGGACACGCTGCGCTGCAGCAGTGTCCGCTCTCTCAGCATCACGAAGGCCTTGGGGACGGGCAGACCCAGACGGGTGCCCATGCCCGCAGCCGGAATCAGGGCGACGACGCGCCCCGCACGCTGCAACGTCAGGACGCTGCAGCCAGAATCTGATCGAGCATCGAGTCGGCACGCTCGGTGTCGGTGTCCTGCGCGAGCGACAACTCGTCCACCAGCACGCGACGGGCGCGGGTCAGCATGCGCTTCTCGCCTGCCGACAGACCGCGGTCCTGCTCACGACGCCACAGGTCGCGCACGATCTCGGACACCTTGATGATGTCGCCGGAGATCAGCTTCTCCTGATTGGCCTTGAACCGACGCGCCCAGTTGGTCGGCTCCTCCGCGTGCTCGGCACGCAGAACCTCGAAAACTTCGTCCAGTCCTTCAGCGCCCACCACGTCGCGCACACCGACGTATTCCAGCTTGCTGGAGGGGATCTGGACCGTCATGTCACCATCGGTGACCTTCAGGACCAGGTACTCGACCTCTTCACCCTTGATGGTCCGAACGATGACGTCTTCCACCCGGGCTGCACCGTGATGCGGGTAGACCACGGTGTCGCCAACTTTGAAATTCAATGCTCCATGCCCCTTTCGAGTGACCTTAGTCTAACACGCGCGTACCGACGGAGTTCCCGACGGCGCAGGTCAGGGCACCTGACCGCCCCGGCAGCCGAAACCCGCGGAGGCTTTTTCGGACCAATCTGGCCACCCCGTCGGACTTTTACCGGGCCCGCCCACTACGCTGCGTAGTGAAGCGTCATGCGGAGCCACGTGTGATGCGCTAAAAATCTTCGGAGGATTCAGGTGTCAGTCTTCACTCGGACCACCCGCCGCGTCGCCACCGGCACCGCGATCACTGCGCTCGGCCTGGCGGTCGCACTGGGCACCACCGCGTGCAGCTCGGGCAAGATCGCGCAGACCAACAACCAGGAAGCCGCGATCAACGGCGCCAACGGCACCCTCAAGCTGGGTGCCGGCGAGGAGATCGACGGCCAGATCGTGGATCCGGGCTCGATCGCGGTCCGCAACCTGCAGATCATGTTCCCGGTGGACAACTCCGCCGAGGTCTTCGCCGACGGCGGACCGTTCAAGCTGGTGTTCACCATCGCGAACGACAGCGTGATCCGGAAGGTCAAGCTGACCGGTATCACCGCGACCAAGGGCAAGGTGGAGTTCATCAGCTCCTCCGGCGCACGCTCGGCCAGTCCCGGCGACGCCGGCTTGATCTCCCCGGGCGCCGCGCTCAACGCGGGCGTGCCGTCGAACGTTCCGGCTGAGGATGCCAAGAAGGACGGCATCTCGCGCGTCGACGCCGAGCTGTCCGGCACCGGCGACACCGTCGCCAACGGCCTGACCACCCCGCTGACCCTGCACTTCGAGATCTACGACCTGGAGACGGGCCCGGACGGCAAGCCGCGCAACGCCCCGCTCACCAAGAAGTCGATCACCATCGACACCCCGGTCGACGGCACCCCGGTGGTGGAGCGCCAGGACGTCGTCCGTGACGTGCAGCCTCCCGCGGGCGAGGGCGGTCACTGATCTCACCCGTCGAGCGGTAACGCATGGCGAAAATCAAAACGCTCTACCGCTGCGCGGCCTGCGGGCACCAGGTACCCAAATGGGTCGGACGCTGCCCGGATTGCGGCGAGTGGGGTTCCATCGAAGAAGGCGCCCCGCCCGTCGCGGCGAGCGGCGCCCCCTCGGTGGCCCCGCGCAGTCCCGCGGTGCGCATCACCGAGATCGATGCGAACGCGGCCGGCGCCGTCCCCACCGGAATCGGTGAGTTGGATCGGGTGCTCGGCCGCGGCGTCGTTCCCGGGTCCGTGATCCTGTTGGCTGGTGAGCCCGGCGTCGGGAAGTCGACGCTGCTACTCGAGGCCGTGAAGCATTGGGCGCAGGCCGGGCGGACCGCGCTGTATGTGACCGGCGAGGAATCGGCCGGACAGGTACGACTGCGCGCCGAGCGCACCGACGCCGTCCACGAGAACATCTATCTGGCGGCCGAGACCGATCTGGCCACCATCCTGGGGCACGTGGAGCAGGTGCGTCCCACGCTGCTGATCGTCGACTCGGTGCAGACCGTGGTCGCGACCGGCACCGACGGGGTGTCCGGCGGTGTCACGCAGATCCGCGCCTCCACCACCGCGCTGGTGTCGCTGGCCAAGAACTCCGGCGTCGCGGTGATCCTGGTGGGTCACGTGACCAAGGACGGCAACGTCGCCGGACCCAGGTCGTTGGAGCATCTGGTCGACGTCGTGCTGTCGTTCGAGGGCGACCGCCATTCCTCGCTGCGGCTGATCCGCGGCATCAAGAACCGCTTCGGCGCCTCCGACGAGGTGGGTTGCTTCGAGCAGCGCGCCGACGGCATTCACGAGGTGGCCGATCCGTCCGGGATCTTCGTGCACCAGCACGGCGGGGCCGTGGCCGGGAGCGTGAACCTGGTGGCGATGGACGGCCGTCGTGCGATGGTCGGCGAGATTCAGGCGCTGCTGCACAAGACGCAGGCCAACATGCCGCGGCGGGCGGCGTCCGGGCTCGACGCGGCGCGCATGTCGATGATGTTGGCCGTCGCCGCCAAGCACTCCAATATGGCGACCTACGACCAGGAGGTCTACGTCTCCACCGTGGGCGGCATGAAGGTGACCGAGCCGGCCGCCGATCTGGCGATCTTCCTGGCGCTCAAGTCGTCGTTCACCGACAAGCCGATCCCGCACGGGACCGTGGCGATCGGCGAGGTGGGCCTGACCGGCGAGATCCGCCGGGTGTCGTCCACCGCGCGACGCGTCGCCGAGGCCAAGCGCCTGGGCTTCACCCACGCGGTGATCCCGAGCGGGACCGACGAGGAGATGCCGAGCGGGATCCGGATCAGCAAGGTGTCAGACCTGAGCGAAGCCCACCGCGCCGCCACCCGCACCTACACCGACGCCCCCTTCTGATCCCGCCCCCTGAGCTTGTCGAAGGGTCCTAGAACGGCGGTTCGCTCTCCGGATCCAACACCAGCCGCATCGCCGCCCGACCGGCTTCACGCGCGTCGACCTGCTTCTTGGTGAGCTTCGCTTCCTCCGCCAGCCGACGATCCCGATTCGCGTTCCGCTCCGCCCGCCGCCGCGCATGCTTGGCTTCGGTCCGCGTCAGGCCGCCCGCTCGCTGCACACTGTCGTCCGCGACGCTGCCCGTCGTCGTCCCGATCGCCGACCCCTCAGCCAGCTGGTGCCGGCACCGCAGCTGCGCCAGCCGCGGCATCAGCCACTGGTTCGGCGCAAGAGCCTCGACGGTCTGGCCGCCCGGAGTGGTGACGGCCGAGTGATACCGGCCGTCGGCGTCGATCCAGAGCTCGTCGACGAAGCCTTCCAGATTGGTTTTCATCAGATGATGGAAGCGGCACTTGGGAAGTAGATTGCAAATGCAAGTAGGGCCGCCGCGGTCCGGGCAGATGTTGTCGAACTCGGCCACATGGTCCAGATCGCAGGCGAAAGCCGCCCGTTCACACCCCGGAATGGAGCACGTTCCCCACAGGAACCGGGCGAGGAGATCGACGAGCAGATTCGGCCGATACGGATCGCTCGGCAACGCCGTTCTCGCGATCAGGAACCGCGGCTTCAACGCCGATCCGGGCTCGGATTCGCTTGCGGCAGTGCCATTCTCACGATTTTCCGAATGAGGGTGTGCGTCATCGGCCCGGCACTCGTCCGGGCTGTCGGGGCGGGGTCCTTTTCGATGGACCGCCGCCTCGTCGAGGTCGTCGCCGATCTGCGCGGCGGCAGGATCGGGTTCGAGGAGATCGTCGAGGCGGTGTTCGTGAATCACCGCATTGTCGCGCTCGGCGATCTGCCGCACGTGATCACCCGAAATGGGCCCGTACCCGTCGAGATACCCGCACTCATCGCCACCCGCGAGGGTCGCGGCGTCGCACAGGACATGCACCACGATCCGCGCCGCCCGAGCATCGAGCTGCGGCTCAGCGATCTGCGCGGTGCAACCGTCGCTCTCGCACAGGCAGGTGAACGGCTTGCGCTGCAGCAAGGCGATCGCCGCGTCCGAACGGGCCTGGGCTTTGGTCCGCGGATCGTCGTCGCAACGGCCGGCAATCACGGCATCGAGCATCTGCCAGACCAGCCGCACGTCCTCGGCGGTGGCCGTGACCGACAGTTGGGCCATCCCCGCTTCCAGGGTCGACATGCTCGCACTGCGGCCGGACTTGGCGCCCTCTCGCTCGCGGCGTTCGGCATCCGGATCGTGGACAGCCACATAGCGTCGCGCGAGGGCGGTGGTCTTGGTCAACGACAGTGACGTCAGGCCGCCGCCCGCGCCGCGAATCTCGATGGCCAGGAGCCGGTCGATCTCGGCGATGATCTTCTCGTCGAAGACCAGCGCGGTGGCCATGGCGATCTTGTGGAAGCGGTCGTGGTCGATCAGGCCGGATCGCATGGTGTCGTACACCTTCGGCAGCCGATCGCGCGCGCAGAGAGCGTCACTCAGCAGGCGATGCGCGGCGTAGTTGGTGGTCCGCATGCTCAGCTGCAGTTCCAGCGCGGTCTGCACTTCCAGATCCAACAGGGAGTGCTGCGTCGCCACCGGGTTCGGACTCTGGGCGAGGAGCCGGTCGAACATCGACATCGCGTACTGGAACTGCAGCCATTCGAGTTGGCACCGCCGGAGCGAAGTCCCGCCGATCGCGGTGCCGAGCTCGGCGGTCGACAGCTTCTTGAGTTCCTCGCCGGCAGCGGGCAGGCCGAAGTCAGCGCCGATTCCCGCAGCCGCGGTCGCCTTCGCCATGCCCTCACCTCCCCAAGCGAGTCAGTGCACCTAGTCGATCAGGTGTACTACCTACACGTTACGCCGATCTACCTACTAGAACAAGCGTTCGGAGCCGAATATTTCAAAGTTTTTCAGAAAATTTTCCGATCCTCTGACCTGCACAAACACCCCGCCCATGGGCTCAGGGGGCGAGGTAAGTGGCGAGTTTGGCGACGCAGGCGTCTTTCGCGGTGGGCAGCCCCAAGAACGACAGTTCGCTCGAAGCAGCCAACCACGGACCGTTCCGCTCCGGGTCCGGCACCACCGGGTCCACCGACGGGTACGCCAGCATGCCGCGCGGGGCGTCGAACGTCGTCGCATAGGCGTGCAATTGGTACAGGTCCTCGCGGTCCACCCCGCGTCGGCCGCCGAGCCGCTTGTACTTGGCGTCGATCACCGCGGCCACCGGGTCTTCCCCCACCAGCACGTCGGGGTACAGCTTGCCGAGCGTGCGCGTCGGGTCCACCGACGACCGCGCGAGGTGACCGGACACGTGCTCGGTGGTGCCGTGCCGCACCGGCAGTTCGGTGGCGAGCCCGACGCAGTGCAGCACGAACATCTCCCACAGCTCGGCCACGTCGATCAGGACGCCGTGCGTGGAGTCGTCGGAGGCGTCGACGCGGAGGGGGTCGTCGTTCACGATGCGCCACGACAGTTCCGCCGCCCGCCGCCACTTAACGGTGATCGGGCTGTAGCGAGCGGTCCGGATCTCGTGCAGGGTGGGCGACGTCGGTCGCGCCCCGACGGCCTGCCGCAGCACCGCCATCTGGTCGTGCAGGCGGGCGCCGCGCCAGCGGTCGCCGGCGAGCCGTTGGTCGAAGTACCGGTCGGCCAGGATCACCGCGCGGGCCGGGGCGTTGTCGTAGCTGCGGACCACCCGCGTCGACACCACGTCCCGGTGCCCCGCCGCCCGTCGTCGGCCGGTCGCCGACACGTCGAGTCGCCCGCGCACCGCGAGTCCGTGGCTGGTGACCTTCACGCCCGTCCGCGGCAGCGCATGCTGGCCGGCGGTGAGGACGGACGCCCGCCACAGCGCGGCGAGCAACTGCGTCACCACCGTGCCCGTCTCGCTCGACGACGACGCCGCCCGCGGGAGCACCTGCACTTTGAGGATCGTGCTGATCCATTCGATCACCGTGTCGATACCCAGGCGCGGACGGATCTCCAGCGTCCGGCCGTCATGGCGGATCTCCCCGATGTACCGACCCGCGCGCCAGCCGTCGACGTCGCGGGTCAGAATCGGCTCGATCGTCGGCTCGTGGTCGCCCTGCAGCTGCGCGTTCAGCACGAAGCCCTCCGGGGAGAGTTCGGCGATCTCGGCCAGCCAGTCGTGCTCGTCGCCGACCGGACGACGCTCCCAGTACCGCTCGGAGGTGAGGTCGTCGATCACGAACCGGTCCGATGAAAGGTCCTGCGGCGCAACCTTTCCCGCGCGCTGAGCCATGGTCAGCCGGCCGGAGCTGCCAGCAGCAGTTCCCGGAGTTCAGCGAGCTCCTCGGACCGTCGATCAGAGCCGGCCAGATACTGCTCCAGCACCGGCTGAATCGACAAGGCCCACAACGACTTCAGCGGCGCCAACGGCTGCTTCTTCCCATCCCACAGGTACTTTCCGCCGCCGCGGCCGTGTCGTCGTCCGCGCCACTCGCGCCCCACGAAGTACGGCAGGTCGGCGAAGACCGCCGCGCCGAGTTCGTACTCCGGCCCCAGCTCGGCCATGCCACGGATCCGCGCGTTCAATCGGGTGACGCACGAGGCGACGTCGGCCAGTTGCGGCTCCGCGCGGTCCCACGCGACGGGCACCGACTGCTCACTCCACTGCGCGCGCCAGATCGGCCACAGGTCGCCCTCGTCGTACGGGGTGGCGAACCAGAAGAAGCGACGACGCAGCGCGAAGTCCAACGCCTCCACCGACTGGTCGATCTCGTTCATGGTGCCGATGATGTAGAGGTTCGACGGCATGCGGAACCGGATCGGCTCCCCGTCGGCGCCGTGCGCGAACAGCTCGACGTCGGTGTCGCGCTTGTCCCGCTCCATGGCGCTGAACGCCTCGCCGAACATCGCGCTCAGGTCGGTGCGGTTGATCTCGTCGAGGATCAGCACGTGCGGCAGCGCGCGCTCCGGATCGGTTTCCCGTTCCACACGCATGCGCTCCGCCAGCCGAGGCAGCGCGCCGAGTTGATAACTGGTGCCACCATCGGCGTCGAGTTGCAGGCCCACCATGAACTCGGCGTAGCCGTACGACGGGTGCATCTGCAGGCGCGTCACGTTCTCGGCGACGGCCCGATCGACGGCGCCCGGATCGGTGAAGTACTCGCCCACACCCCACTGCTGCAGCGCCGCAGTCCGAATCACGGATTCGGCCAGCTTCATCGCCTGGAAGGTCTTGCCGGTGCCGGGCGGTCCGTAGAAGACGATCTGCTTCTTGTACTCCAGCGCGAACGACGGGTCTTCGGCCTCGTCGTCGCCGGACTTGCTCGCCGGCCGCCAGATCGGTTCGAGGTCGTCGCTGTAGTAGTCGCGACGCGCTTCGCTCCAGTTCGGCAGCCGTTCCTGCAGCGCCAGCCGAATGGCATAGAGCCGCTGGTCGGTACTGGCGTCGTCGCCCGAGTCATCGAGCTCGCCGAACGCCTTCAGCACCAGTTCCTTGTGCCGCTTGGACGCGATCCGCTCGAAGTAGTCGGGGTACAGGAGGTGGCAGACCATGTTGCGCATCGCGTCGCACGGCCGATCGCCTTCCTCGGCGAACTGGGCGAAACCCCACGGGTTGCCGTGCAACAGCGCGGCCCGTTCCTCGGTCGACTTCTCCTTGAGCCGCAGCGCCAGGTCCATCAGGTAGCCGACCAGCTCCGGCTGACCCGTGTTGTAGAACAGGCCCGGGTTCGCGATCCCAGACCGCAAGGCGTCGTCCACCTCGGTTCCACTGGCGATGTACAGCTCGGGATGGTCGGGCCCGATGGTCTTATTGATCATCTCGACCTTGCGGCGGTGCCCGACTGCCTCGGTGGGCAGGTAGTAGATCAGCAGCACTTCCGCGGCGAGCAGCCGGATCTCGACATCGGCTCCTTCAAGCTGGAGTGCCCATTTGGATTCGAACTTCCCGCCACCCGCTGCGCCTTCCAGAAGGTTCCCCCAGAACCGCTGATTCAGCTCGACGAGGCGCTCCTGGGACCAGATCTCGGGGTACTCGTCCGGATGCAGCAAGGAAGCGTCGCCGATCAACGACCTCTCGCGCCACTGCGCGCAGATCACGTCAATGTCAGTGCGGTCCAACCACGAGTAAACAGCCACGCCTCATCTTGTCATTCCCCCACGCTCCTCAAGCGCGCCGAAGGGTCAGCCCCCCCCCCCCCCCCCCCCCACCGCTCCCTGAGCCTGTCGAAGGGTGCAAGGGCAGAGCCCCCTACCCCGGAATCGAATCCGGATCGTCTGCCTTGATCCGCCAGTTGATCTGGTCGTCGACCACCGAGACGACAGTGGCGGTGTAGGGATACCACTGCCCCGCTATCTGCACCTGGCAAGCCTGCGTGAACCCGACGGTGCCCTCCAGCCCTCCGTCGCAACGCACCTGCGGCAGGTTCGCGGGGTCATTGGCGAGTTGCTTGGCCGAGTACTCCTCCAGCGTGGACGCCGGCAGCGAGAGCTCGGACGACTTCTCCGTGAACGAGACCCGCGTGGCCGGCGTCGACGTGTCGGGGTCGTCGCCGATACTGACGCTGGCCGAGCAGCCGGTCGCGGCCAGCGCCGCTGCCGCCACCCCTGTGATCAGTAGCTGACGCATACGACTGTTCATGACCGGACCTCCTGGGAAGCACCTGTGGTGATGCCAGTATCGGCCACCACAGCCGTTTTCTCAGGTAAATCTCAGTTCTGTCCTCAGAGGCGCGACTGCGACGCCGAGTCGTAGTACTTCGCGTAGTGCTTGCGCAGATCGATCTCGATGAAGATCGCCGACGCCGTGGCCACCGGCTCGTCCGAGTCGTCGAGACGTGCGACGGCCCGCACGAACACCTTGCGTCGTTCCTTCGCCGCCACCTCGGCCTCGAAGTGCAGGGTGGAGCCGATCGGGATGGGCTTGAGGAAGTCGACCTCCAGGTGCCCGGTCACCACTGGTACACCGATGATGAGCGGCGTGGTGCCGAGGACCTCGTCGAAGGCCGCGGTCAGGACGCCGCCGTGGATCACGCCGGGCCCGCCCAGCATCCACTCCTCCACCTTCATCTCCGCGGTCGTGGTGAAGCCTTCGCCGGCGTACACGGTCACGTGCAGTCCGCCAGGCGCGTTGACGCCGCAGCCGTGGCAGAGATCGTGGTGCAGTCGGAACGGATCACCCGGCGCCGGGGCCTTCGGATGCCTTTCCATCGGATCTGACACGTCCGGGAGGCTGAAATTGGTGCTCACTCCACGTGACGATAGTCCATCGATGCAACCGGCCCGGATTCCGTCGTCATAGACGGAATCCGGGCCGATAAGCCTCAGCGGGAAAGCTCAGACAGGCGGACTACTTGGCGTCCTTGTCCTTGTCCTCCTCGCCGCCGCCACCGATGACGCCGCCGATGATGCCGGGCAGCAGATCGTTCAGCGAGCCGGTGCTCGAGAGCTGGCCTTCGGCCGAGCCGAGGCCGGCCGCGTCGAGGCCGCCGAGGATCGCTTCACCGGCGTTCGGCATGCGCACCTTGGTGCACGCGGTCATGTTCGGGAACTCGACGGTGCCCAGCGGCGGGTTCGGGGTGGCCCGGAACTTGGCGCCGAAGCTGGTGAGCTCGGTGCCGGCCTTCACGCTGGAGGGCAGCTTGTAGCTGAACTCGGCGGTGAATGCCTTGCCAGCGAAGACCGCGTACCCGGTGTGCGAGTAGGTCCAGCCCAGGCCGTCCTTCTTCACGTTCGCCTCGGGGACCACGTGCTCTTCGAGCATGTTGCCGATGACTCCGCCGCCACCGAGGATGCCGCCGAGGAGGGTGAAGGCCTGAATCTTGACCGTCGGCTTCACGCTGCGCAGCGCCTGCGCCGGGTAGTCCCAGACCTGCTGCACGTACGGGTTACCCACACCGGAGGTGCTGACCGAGAGCGAGTACTTCACGATGTTTCCCGCGCCGACCTCGGGCTGCACCGACTTCTGGAAGGCGTAGTCGACGATCAGCGTCTTCTTCGCGCTACTCGACTGCTTGCACTCGGCGGCGTTGGCGGTGCCGACCACACCCGGGGCGGCAGCGACGCCGACCAGGCCGCTGGCGACCACCGAAGCGGCCGCGACGGTGGTGATCAAGCGCCGGCTGATGGGGGACTTCTTCATTTCAGACTCCGTCGTCTTTCTGGATTTCGTACTCGTTCATAGAGCGCTGGACTCAGCTCTGTGTACAGCTTCCGGTGGAGGGATCCACGACGGGCTTCACGCGGGTGACCGACCCGCCGTTCGAGATGGCGACTGTGTCACCGTTGATCGACCAGGTGTCCTCGGCGCCCACCTTGACGTCACAGCGGGGCTCGGCCTCGCCGTTCACAAACAAGCCAAGGTACTTGGAGCCGCCGGCGAGCCGGACGCCGATCGTGACGGGACCTTCCGTCGTGGGCTCGCTGGTCTCCGGGGCTACCTGCTCCGTGCTCGACGGCTCGGACGGCGTCTCACTCGGAGCACTCGGCTCCGAGGTCTCGCTGGTCGACGGCTTTTCGGTTTCGCTGGTCGACGGCACCGGCTTCTCGCTGGACTCCGGACCCTCGTTCTCGGCCTTCGGAGCAGCCTTCAGCGCAAAAGCCTTGCCCTCTCGCTGCGGCGCGGCGGGGGTCCACTCGTCTGCCGTGTTCTCCCACGTCTGGTTCGCCAGGTTGGTCCCGGTGCCGCCTTCGCACTCGGTACGACCCGAGACGTAGTCCTTCCAGGACGCGCCTACACTGGAAACAGTGTATCCCGTTGAAACCGAACCAGTGTTGATTGTCCGAACCCTAAGGTAAAGCCCCGTGTGGCCGCCGTCAGAAACGTCATTCCAGGAAGTGCCAGCGATATCGCGACTCTCCTTGACCGCGCCGTTGCTCCGGTTAATCAACTCAGCACGGTACCCGGTCGCCCCTGCCACAGCAGGCCACGAGAAGTTTGCACGGCGCTTGACCAAATTCGCCCCACCACTTGTAGAACATGACACCGACGGCGTCAGCGGAGTCGGGAAGAAGTTCTGGCTGGCGATCTGCGGGACGTGTGCAGTGGCGTCGTCGGTACTCCCAGCGAGGGTTTCGGAGGCGCCGAACACGCCGAACATCACCGCGGCAGCACCGCCCAGGGCGAGCGAGGCCCGGAACGACGGCCGGCGCAGCCCGGCAGTGGGAAGTTTAAACATCGATTGTCTCCTGGTGCGAAGCCGCGGAAAGCTCAGCGGCCGAGGTAGAGGTGGGGGTAGAGGTGTCGGGTCGTCGGAGCGGCCCGAAAGCCAGCATGAGTAGGGCGCCGGCCGCGAGGCCGCCGAGGAATACGGCGGTCTTGCTCGACAGCCAGGCCGCGACGTAGCCGAGGACCGGCACGCTGAACAAGACGCGGTCGGCCTCGCTCACCGTGTACGGCAACGGGTCCACGGTGCGGTTCGCATCGCCTTGAAGAGTCAGGGACACCTGGTGGTCGCCGAAGGGCTCGATCGCCACGATGCGGTGACTGATGCGCGTCCCGGCCTGATTGTCGACGCTCACCACGTCTCCGACCGCGAGTTCTGCGGCGGGGACGGTACGAGCAAAGGCCAGCGAGCCGGTCGGGATGTCCGGCGCCATCGACCCCGAGCGGAACACGAGCGGCGTGATCCCAAAGAACATCGAAATCGCGGCGACCACAATGCAGATCACCCCCACGACGGCACCGACGTTGAGCGCGAGCTCACGTCGGGACCGGCGCTTCGGCGCCTGCTCACTGTGCTGACTCATCACGTACGACTTCCTGCTAGGCCGCTGTCGCTGCGAACTTGAAGTCGACAGTCACTGCCGACATACGAGCCTCGAGCGGAGCGTCTCCAGCCAAGGCCACCTGGATGCAAAGCGGTTCGGTCTGACCGGCAGCGAGGGATCGAGCCGATCCGATGAAGGGCTTGGACCCGATCGACAGCTGGACAGCGGAGCCGATCTGCGTGCCACCGGTACAAGTGGCGCCGTTCGACGAGCCGCCGGCGAAGACCGTGACCGTCAGCTTTTCCGCGAACTTGTTCACATCGGCCTTGCCGTACGTCGCGGTGCCGGCGTCAGCCGTGATCACATCCGCGCGGTAAGTGAAGTCAGCGGTCCCGACGTTGTTGACGGGAAGCATGCCAGCGACCGAAGCGCCTCGGGGCATATGGAGCTTGTTGAGCGACGTCATGTTGTAGACGGGGCTCTGGCTGTTCAGCTTCATTTCGACATTCACCGAGCTCATGGTGAACGTTCCGGTGGTGGCGGTGGCGGTGTCCGACCACGCCGCCATGGTGCCGACGGCACCGAGTCCGAAGACCATGCCGAGGGAGAGGACTGCGCGCGTACGAGTCCAGCCGGTCTCGCCGACAAGACGGCGGACCCGCGACCCCTTGTCAGGGGAAGGAATGGGAGAAGACATCTGTTCTGCCTTTGTCATTGGATAAGGGGTATCGGTTGGGTGATCGCGGACGACGGTCCCGTCGGCGAACCGCAGCTGGCGCATGTCGACGCCGACTGCTTGGGGGCCGGCCTGTATGCACCGGCGGTGGGGTGAGCGAAATCCTGCGAATGCGGTCCCGACTGGACCGCCGGTGGACGGGGCGGCCCGAGGAGCGGCCCGGCCACATTCGCGGACTGCGTCGATCCGTTGCCTGGCTGCCGCGCTGAGTTGGTCGACGAGGTATCGGTTCGACCGGATCCGCTGAACAGCTCCGCCAACGAACTGAGCACCCGGGTGCCGGCACTGTTCTCAGCATTCCTAGGAGAATCCGGCGCCGGAGCCCCGAGCCCTTCCTGTCCGTAGCTGGCCCCAGAGCTTGCCGAAGGGTTGGAGGAATCCTCCCCCTCGGCCTTACCGCGGTCGCGGTAACTCGAGTACCACATCCACAGCGCGTACGCGCCGAGACCGCCGGCGATCAGGAAGATCGCGACGCTCCGCATGGAGTTGGTGAGCACGGTGTTGATTCGTCCCAGGTACGGCACCGAGTAGATCAGCTTGCCGCGGATCTGGTCGGCTACCAGCTGGGTGTCGTCCTGCACCTTGTTGGCGTCGCCCTTGGTGATGAACCGACGCTTGCCATCGCTGTCGTAGAAAGTGCTGACGATGCGGTGGGTCACGACGGAGGGGTCACCGGATTTCGGCTGGAAGGTGATGACGTCGCCTGGGGAGAGATCCTCCCCGGGCGTCGGCTTCACCACGATCATCGTTCCGGGCGGATAGTTCGGTTCCATGGAGCCGGTCAGCACCGTGTAGGCGGTAGAGCCGGTGAGCCGCGGGATCACCACCATCACTGCCAGCAGCCCGACGGCAGCAGTCAGCAGCGTCCACGAGGCGATATTCTTGACCCACCAGGAAAGTGGGGTCGCCTCGTCGTCGCCGGACTCCTGTTCGGTGCCGACAGCTACCGGCGACGCATCGTGCACGTCGTCAGCGTGATGATTCCCGCGGCGCATCTTCACGACCGTGCGATCGATTCCGCGCGGAAGGTGAACGCCGCCGTCGACGGCGCATTGTCGGCCGTGGCATTGCTGCCGATCGTCAACCGCAGGCACAGGACCTCGGTGTCACCGGCCTCGACAGTCTGTGCGTCGGTGTACGCGGTCGCGGCCGCGCCCGAGTAGATCTGCGTGCCCACATCCCCGGTCGGGGTGCAGGCGGCCTCGGACGGCACGACTGCGGCGCGCAGCATCAGCGGCACCTCGCCGGTGGTCGTGACCTTATTGAGCTTGTACGACATCGAAACGTTGCCCGAGTTGATCACCGGCAGCGGCTTCTGCACGCTGTCACCGGGATCGGCGTCGTCAAGTGTGAGGCCGTCGAGAGTGAACTCCTTCACTCCCTCGGACCCTGCCGAGATGTTGAGTGTGCCGGCAGTGACCTTGCCACCGCCGCCGTTGTTGGCGTCCGAACGCCACAGGGCCCCGGTCTGCTGGAGGGAAACGAATCCCACCAGCAGTACCGCTGCCGCTGCGAGCGCCCATTTGAATTGGGCCTTCACGTGAAAATCCTTTTGGGAAGGGTTACGGGGTCGTCACAGAGTTCTGAGTCAGGGTGACCGTGCCGCCGGCCAAGCTCGCGCTCGCACCCTGACCCGTCTCACCCTGAACGTCCGTGAAGGTGATGGCGGTACCGATGGTCTTCGTCTGCACCGAGCCGGTCGGCCTGATCTCGCCGCCGCCGTCGCCGACTGCAGTGACATGGAGGTGCTGAGCAAGCTCGCCGCTCTCCAGGTTGCCGAGGGTCGGAGTCAGGGTCGCCACCAGGTTCGTGCCAACCGCAGTGATGTTGTAGTCAGCGACGTAGACCACCGTGTCGCCCGGAACCAGTCGATCGGTGGCCGGATTGAACTCGGTGCCGCCCGGCGTGCCCCAGTGCCACTTGCCCGAGTCGGGAACCTGATCGATGTTGAGCGTACCGGCGGTCACTGTGCCGGAGCCGAGGCTGCTGCTGTCGCTCCAGGCGGCCATGGTGCCGGCGCCGCCGACGAGGATCGCTGCGCCCGCTGCTGCGGCGAGGGCACCCTTGGTAACTTTGTTCATGTCTGTCCTTGCATGGTGTGTGCACACCCCGGTCGGGGCGTGATTTGGGGATGGACCGCATTGCCGGGGACGGCGTTGCGGGGCGGTCGCGTTGGCGCGCGACCGCCTACCCCGCCAGCGAGCGCTGGACGGGGGAGCTTTTGGGTCAGCGACCGGCAGTCACCGACGGGGAGTTCAAACTCTTGCCGACGGTCTTGCCTGCCGGCTTCACGTCCGCGCTAGACAGCGAACCGAACAGGTCACCGAGCGAGCCGGTGCTGCTGCCGGAGCTACCCGATCCGCCGTCACCGCCGTCACCGGGGCCCGGATCCACCGGAGCGTCCGGCTCGGACTCCGCCAGGAAGATGCGCCAATCAGGCTGGATAGTGAACCCCTGCTTGGTTTCGTCGGCTGGCAGGCCAATGAACAACTCCACGGGAGTCTTCTTGTTCTGCGCCAGACGCGGGGTCTTGACCAAGAAGATCCCAGGTGTCCCTTCGAGGTCCTTTAGAGCCCCCTTCTGAGCGCCTGCGTTCGCACGCACCACCGCGGAGCCACCGCCCGACACCTTCCAATCGCCAGCAAAAATCTGCAGGTGTGCCGGAGTTTCACACTTATTGCGGATGTCGAAGGAGGCGCGAAGCGCCTGCTGCCCTGGGATCGGGTTGATGTTCAGCCAATCGATCTCGTCGTGACCACCCCAGGTGGCGCCGCCGTCCTGCGAGTACTGAAGGCATGTCCGATCGGTGAGGTTGTCGCCAGGCGCGGCCTGCGCCGAGCCCGCTCCTACGCCCGCGAGTGCGGCGGTGGCGGCGCCGGCGACGGCGATCACGCCGGCCCGGCGCACGAGGGAAGTGATTGAAACGCTTTTTTCCATGCGACGAATGTTGACAGACCGTGAGGCCAGATTCCATGCCGTTCAGACAGAAAAGTCGGCCCGACCGCCGTGGAACGACAAATTTGTGCCATGGCGACCGACACCCCGTGGCGGCAGTGTGATGTGACTTACATGTGTTTCACCTGCGGCGATGCCTCCCAACAGGAACCGCCCCATGTCACTATCCATGCCTTCGTGTGACTCTCGCCACTTCTGGAAAGTTGGCACAGATTTGACTCGTCCGAACGTACCAACGCGCCTGAGCAGGGAAGTTCCGCTCGACAAGCGGCCAATAAGGCCGGTACCGTGCGACGCGGGCCGATCGAGACATGCGTCCAGTTCAGCCCCGATGGCGACGCGCGCCACATGTAACACATATGCGTTTCACGTAATGCGCGATGTCATCACCGCCTCAACGACTTCAGCTGACAGGGAGCTTGCCCCAGCGCCGACACGGCCATCAGGCTTCGAGAACCACTGAATCCGTACCGATGCGGAACCGTAATCTGACACAAGGCTTAGCCTCCACCGCTTGCCAGGAGCACGATCTATGAAGACCAACTTGCGCCGCACCGCGACCCTGCTGAGTGTCGCCGCGACCATGGCCGCCGGCAGCACGGCACTGGCCCCGGTCAGCCATGCCGACATCGTCGGCCCGGTGACCGGCAGCTCGGACGCGGTGTCGTTCTCCCGTTCGGTCAGCGGCACCGATGTGGTGAACGGCAAGATCTCCACCGGAGACGTCATCACCGTGACCAACCAGCTCAACCGTAAGCTGGCCTGGCAGGTGTACTACGTCAAGGACCTGCATCCCACGTGCATGGAGGCGATCCCGGAGACCTCCACATGGAAGGTGTCGGGCAAGACCTACACCAACAACCCGAACGTCGAGGGCACCAAGGCGCCGAGCGAGGTGACCTCCGGCCCCGGCTGGGTGCAGATCAAGCCGCCGGCCGCCAACTCATGGGCCGCAGATCCCCTGATCTGGACGCAGGACTACCTCGTCAAGTGCAGTGCGGGCCCGCTCAATACCGGAGGCGTGACCTGGGATACCACTTGGGCTTTCGAGAAGGGCGCAGACAACCCGAACGTCGGCCCCACGCTTCAGGTCGGCGCGGGCAGGCCGTCGATCACCGCGGCCCCCGCCGACCCGACCGTCGGCAGCGACGTGAAGATCACCGTCCGCCACCCCGAAGGCACTCCGGGCCAGCCCGTCACCCTCACCTCCGACGGCAAGACCCTCCCCGGTTGCGGAAACCTCGTCCTGGACGGTAATCGTCACGTGACGTGCACCTGGGTTCCCACCAAGTCGGGCGAATATCCACTCAGGGCTGTGATCGACGGCACACCGCCCGCAACGGTCACCGGACGCGTGCACGTGGCCGACGGTCCGGGTACCGGCAGCACGCCCGGACTGGACTCCGGCAGCGTCTACACCGGCAGCCTCGGAATCTGATCCCCCAACTTCTTACGACAGTCTCACCCGAGCTGTCCGACCCCCTCAGCTTCAGGAGAACCCCATGACCATTCTTCGCACCCGCTTGGCCGCAGGCCTCGGCACCGGCGCAGCCGCCGCGTTCGCCCTCGCCCTCGCCGCCGGCAGCGCCACCGCCGCCCCCGACAGCACCAAGTGGCATTTCGACGACTCCGGCCTCATGGGTGAATGGACCTTCACCACGAGCATCACCGACACCACCCCCAAGGTCGGTGACGAGATCACCATCGCCAACACCCTCACCCACACCAAGGTCGACCGCTACGTCTACAAGGTGAAGCAGGTCGTCCCCCAGTGCCTGGACTTCGTCAAGGCCACCGGATCCGGCACCATCGCCAGCACCCAGGACAAGACCGGCACCGCAGACTCCTACGTCCTGGTCAACGCCCCCACCGGCGGATGGCGCATCGACGGCGCCTCCAGCTCCCTCGTCAAGGTCAACGTCACCTACAAGGTGACCGAAGACTGCGCCACCGGCAACGCCCAGCAGACCGTCATGCACATGAGCGGCAGCACCATCGGCGACCAGAACTTCAACAACCCCATCTCCTTCACAGTCGCCAAGCCGACTCCTCCCGGCGGCGGCGATGGCGGCACCGGTGATGGTGATGGTGATGGTGATGGTGATGGCGGCGGCAACAACGGCGGCGATGGCAGCACCGGCGGCGGCAACAACGGCGGCGGCACCGGAAGCCTTGACACTGGCAGCCTCGGCAACCTCTTCGGCTGATCTCAACCAAATCACTGACTCAAACAGGAGTACCTGAACAATGAACAAGACCACCACCGCTCGTCTGGCCTCCGGCCTGAGCACCGGCGCAGCTGCCGCGTTCGCCCTCGCCCTCGCCGCCGGCAGCGCCACCGCCGCCCCCGACAGCACCAAGTGGCATTTCGACGACTCCGGCCTCATGGGTGAATGGACCTTCACCACGAGCATCACCGACACCACCCCCAAGGTCGGTGACGAGATCACCATCGCCAACACCCTCACCCACACCAAGGTCGACCGCTACGTCTACAAGGTGAAGCAGGTCGTCCCCCAGTGCCTGGACTTCGTCAAGGCCACCGGATCCGGCACCATCGCCAGCACCCAGGACAAGACCGGCACCGCAGACTCCTACGTCCTGGTCAACGCCCCCACCGGCGGATGGCGCATCGACGGCGCCTCCAGCTCCCTCGTCAAGGTCAACGTCACCTACAAGGTGACCGAAGACTGCGCCACCGGCAACGCCCAGCAGACCGTCATGCACATGAGCGGCAGCACCATCGGCGACCAGAACTTCAACAACCCCATCTCCTTCACAGTCGCCAAGCCCGCTGGCGGCGGTGGAGATAACGGCGGTGGAGATAACGGCGGCGGCGACAACGGCGGCGGCGACAACGGCGGCGGCGACAACGGCGGCGGCGACAACGGCGGCGGCGACAACGGCGGCGGCGACAACGGCGGCGGCGACAACGGCGGCGGCGACAACGGCGGCGGCGACAACGGCGCGGGAACAAC
>NZ_BAABIE010000004.1:149576-223982 GCF_039542465.1 Gordonia alkaliphila
GCGGGAACAACGGCGGCGGCGACAACGGCGGCGGGAACAACGGCGGCGGCGACAACGGCGGCGGGAACAACGGCGGCGGCGACAACGGCGGCGGGAACAACGGCGGCGGCGACAACGGCGGCAGCAGCAGCCTCAGCGGTCTCTTCGGCGGCGTCTTCAACGGCCTCTTCGGCTGACCCTCAGCACCGTCGACCCACAGAATCAGGAGAAACTCTCATGCGCACAGCAGCCCGCCTCGCCTCCGGCACCGGAGCCGCGGCCCTCGCGATCGCCCTTCTCGGCGCCACCGCCGGCACCGCCACCGCGGCACCGGCCACCTCCGAACCCTGGTACGGAACCAACAACAATTCCCAGTACTGGATGACCGTCAGCGACTCCACCCCCAAGGTCGGCGACACCATCACGCTCTCGACCAGCATCAAGCGCCGGGTGGCCATCGAGACGATCAGCAGGGTGAAGCAGGTGGTCCCCACCTGCCTGTCGTACGTGGCCGGCAGCGCCGCCTGGAACGATAAGCCCGTGGACAACATCGAGGACGGCTCGGGCGAAGAACCCGGCTACGTCCTGGCCAAGGGCTCCTGGACCGTCGACGGCACCGGAAAGCTCGGCAACAACTGGAGCGCCGTCAGCACCCTGGCGATGCAGTTCACCGTCAACCCGTCGTGCGCCACCGGGGAAACGATGTCCACCACCATGCACATCACCGGATCCCTGAACAACCGCACCGATCAGGACAAGGGCCCCACCATCACCGTGGCCAAGGGCATCGGCGGCGGCATTGGCGGCGGACTGCCCGATCTGGGCGGATCCGGCAGCCTGGACACCGGCAGTCTCGGCAGTCTCCTGCCCTGACAGCCGCCGGCGCATCCCCGTCGACCCCAGCACCGTCGACCCCAGCACTGCAGTACTGAAGTAAGAAAGCGAAGCACATGAAGTTCACTCGATCAGCCCGCGGCCTGGTGGCTGCGGCTGCGGCCATCGCGATCAGCGTCGGCACCCCGGTGGGTGTCGCAGCCGCCGATCCGGCGACCGGCGAGTCCCGCGTCACCGGCAGCAGCACGTACGGTCCCCAGCGCGAACTGGTGACGGTGTACTCGGCGTCGATGGGTCGCAACATTCCCCTCGACGTGCTGCGTCCGGCCGACCGCAGCAAGCCCGCGCCGGTGTTCTACCTGCTCAACGGCGCAGGCGGCGGCGAAGACAGTGCCAGTTGGGCCAACCGGACCAACTACGCCGAGTTCTTCGCGGGCAAGCACGTCAACGTGGTGACACCGATGAAGGGTGCGTTCTCTTACTACACCGACTGGCAGCGGGCCGATCCGGTGCTGGGCGTGCAGAAGTGGCAGACCTTCCTCACCAAGGAACTGCCGCCCGTGATGGACGCCTACCTGAAGTCGAACGGCAAGAACGCCGTCGCCGGTATCTCGATGGCGGGCACCACCGTGCTCAACCTCGCGATCGCGGCGCCGAAGCTGTACACCATGGCAGCGTCGTACAGTGGCTGCGCCCGCACCAGCGATCCCCTCGGCGAGCGGTACATCCGCACCGTGATCGAGGACCGCGGCAAGGCCGACGCCCGCAACATGTGGGGCGCCTACGGCGGCCCGGGCTGGCGCAAGAACGACCCGTACCTGAATGCCGGCAAGCTGCGCGGCACGCAGATCTACCTGTCGTCGAACAGCGGCCTGCCCGGCGAGGACGAATCCCTCGAGCCCGGCAGCAGCGCCGGTGAAGGCATCGCCCTGACCGACCGCGTGATCCTCGGCGGCGGCATCGAAGCGGTCACCAACGTCTGCACCCAGCAGATGGCGGAGAAGCTGCGTTCGCTGAACATCCCGGCGACCGTCGTGATCCGTCCCACCGGCACCCACTCGTGGGGCTACTGGGAGCGCGAACTGCACGCTTCGTGGCCGGCGATCGCTCGCTCGCTGAAGTAGGCAGTAGCTAGGAACACCCCGCCAGCAGCGTGGACCCTTCCGGGTCCACGCTGCTGCGCATCTCGCCCTTCGACGAGGGTGAGCCCCCTGGGGTTTGGTGGCTCGGTGACGGGTCGGCGGGGCCATGCGAACGCGCCACGAAGTCGTCCGCACAACCGACGATGTGTGCTCATGCTCCGCCTACTCCGCCGTGATCTGTATCGCGCCCAGGCCTCTGGGGCTCGCTCGTAATGAGACGCCCACTTGCGTGCAAAACCGCTGAACCGGCGGTCAGATTCGTACTGATTGATGTGGCTGCAGACGACTCCGCATCCACCCGGTCTACCTCAGGTGACCGGAGTTGGAGGCTGCCCTGCTAAACGACTCCGTCGGAAAACACTGAAACCGTTTTCCCAGCTCGCGCATCCGAGAAACTCCGGACCGGAATGCAACTTCTTCCCTCTACCTTCACGTTTACAGCTTCTTGCCCCCGACGGTTGACCGGATGCTCCTACCGTTGCTGCAGGCCCTCAGTCGGGGGCTCACACGTAGAGACACCACAATTTCGGAGTGATAATGAGACGAACTTTCATCCTGCAGCCCGCTCTGCTCGGCGCGCTCTCGATGACTACACTTTTGGTCGGCGGGACGGCATGAACAACGCCACTGGACTCAGAAGTCTGTCCTGGGCCGCAGCGAGCTTCGTGGCCACCATCGCAGTCGTGATCATGCTCCTCGTCGTCATCGGCCCGCCACCGGTCAGCGCCGAAACGCCTGCTGAACGCTGCAAGCGCGAGACAACGGCCTACAACAACGCGTGGAAGAACACCTGGGCCCAAGCCAACCCCGGCAAGAGCCCTTCGCAGGCACCGCAGCCTCTGGTTCCGTACAAATGCCGTGGAGGCAACGACGGGCCGCCACCTTCCCCGCCTCCGTCACCATCGTCCGCCGCGCCCGATCCGACGACAGAACCCGAAAAACCAGCACCTACCCGTGGAGAAGGCCCCAGCCTCAACCCGACAACCCAACGCGAAGAGCCTGCCAGTGGGGTGGACCAGAACCAGTCACGTATCGGAGATCGAGACGGGGCGCGCTCACCATCCTCGGCGACACGGAAAGCCCCAGCTGAAACCCCTCGCACAAGGAGTTCCTCTGACACCTCTCCGGCCTCCCCTTTGCCGCGCCCTCGGGAACAGCAGATCTCGTCCCCGCTGAACTCGCAGCCGACCAAGCGCCCCGACCATGCGAACTACGCCGCGGGAAACAACGACACGGATGACAGTGCTTGTGTTGGAGTTCCTTTTACTGAGCAGCGAATCGGGTCAAACTGCCACCACTATCGAGAGGTAGTGACCCGGGTGACATCAGATATCAAGACCGACTTCAGTGACCAGGCAGGGGCTTGCTCCTACGATGAGCACAGCAATCCGTGCACGCTGTCTCACAGCACTGAGCGCGGGGTGACAATCGGTTTCACCGGCGGATTAAGCGGCGAATTTGTCAAGGCGGAGCTCTCCGTGACTAGCAGCGACATTGTTACCGTGGAAGTAGTTTGTGGTGCACCGAAAAACCCGGACTCGGCGAAGGGGACCGTCGCATACATGTCTAACTATAATCCCACATACTACATTGATAAGTACTATGTGACAGGCGGGGGTCTGGCGGAGCGGTCGGATCAGCAGAGTGCCAAGGAAGGCCGGGGAGTGCATTGCGTAACCGTTCTCAAAGAGGCGTAAGGGCGGTCCCCGCTATCGTGGCGGTTCTCGCGCTATCGCTGGTGGCGGGATGTTCGAACACAGATGGGGGCAGCACTGAGGACCATGCTGGTGAAACCACTATCCCTGCAGTGCAGGACATGCGACAAGATATTCACCCCGTTGATCTTGTGGGGATTGATGCAGATGAGCTGAATAACAAGATATTTGCTCCCGACGCGCGCGATACATCATTCGGTGACGAAAACATGTATGACGTTGGAAATGGGGTGAGGGTTGCCACCGGCGGGCTGAACTTCTCTCGCCGCGTGAACCCTGCCCGGGGTGATGAGTTCGCGAACTACACCGGCAACTTCCGAATCTTGACCGCATGCTCGCGGTTCGATGAGGCCGACGACGGTTACTACCTCTACGTCGGCATCCTGCCTCCTGAACTGGCCACTGACGACGTGCTCGCACGAGGCAGGGCAGGCGAGTTCAACCAGGTCCTGCAGGATCGGACCGGGTGCAGACCGTGGGGGCCGACTATTCCCGTATCGAAGGCCCGGTAGCGAGCGACAGATCGCAACCCGCCGGACCTCCAGCTCGGCACCGGTGCGCGGCGGATCGGCGGTGAGTAGCGCGTTCCCGTCGTCGGAGAACGCACGCGAGCGGGGCAGGAAGCGGACCCCTTGGGGTGCCGCCCCTTCGACTGCTCAGCGGGCGTAGGGACAATCTCAGGGAGCGTAGGACGACCTCAGGGCGCGTGCGACAAGCTCAGGAAGCAGGGGCAGGGTAGCGACCGGGTAACCTCCACACCATGATGACCGACTCCACATCCGAGCAGGTCCGCGCCACACTCCGGCGCGTGGCGCCCGGCACCGGGTTGCGCGACGGGCTCGAGCGGATCCTCCGCGGCGGCACCGGCGCCCTGATCCTCCTCGGCTACGACGAAGCCACCGAACGGATCTGCGACGGCGGCTTCCACCTCGACGTCGCCTTCGCCCCCACCCGCCTGCGGGAACTGGCCAAGATGGACGGCGCCGTCGTACTGTCCGACGACGGCACCCGCATTCTGCGCGCCAACGTCCAGCTGATGCCCGACCCGTCGATCCCGACCGCGGAGTCGGGCACCCGGCACCGCGCCGCCGAGCGCACCGCCCTGCAGACCGGGACGCCGACCATCTCGGTGAGCGCCTCGATGTCGATCGTGAGCCTGTACGTCGACGGCATTCGCCGCGTCGTCGAGAATCCCGACGGACTGCTGTCGCGCGCCAACGTCGCCCTCGCCACGTTGGAGCGGTACAAGTCGCGGCTCGACGAGGTGAGCGCCCAGCTCTCGCGCGCGGAGATCGAAGACTACGTGCTGCTGCGCGACGCGTGCAGCGCCGCCCAGCGCATGGAGATGGTGCGACGCGTCGGCGTGGAGATCGAGGAGTACGTGCTGGAGCTCGGCGTCTACGGACGCCAGGTGGCGCTGCAGCTCGAGGAACTGATCAGCGACAACGACATGATGCGCGAACTCCTGGTGCGCGACTACTACTCCGCGCCCGAGCCGGCCAGCACCGAGCAGGTGCGCCAGATCCTCGACGCGCTGGAAGACCTGTCGAACGCCGACCTGCTCGACCTCACGCTGGTGGCCGGCGCGTTCGGCTACCCGTCGACCATCGAAGCGCAAGACCTGCCGATGACGCCCCGCGGCTACCGGCTGCTGGCCCGGATCTCGCGCCTGCAGTTCGGGCACATCGATCGGCTGGTGCGCGAGTTCGGGAACCTGCAGTCGTTGTTGGCGTCGAGCTCGGCCGACCTGCAAGCCGTCGAAGGCATCGGTTCGATCTGGGCCCGGCACATCCGCGAAGGCCTCTCCCGGCTCGCCGAAGCAAGCTTGGAGCGGTTCGACTAGCGACTACTGCTGGGGCGGGGCGATCACGTTGAACGTGATCGGGGCCGACTCCTTGACGCCCACGGTGGCGATGGCCTGGTAGGCGCCCACCGGGATCGCCACGCGCGGCTTCTCGCAACCGGGGCTGCTGGTGGTGCCCGACCACGTGATCTTGTCCGAGGCCTGCTGCCCCGGCGCCAGCACCTGGACGTTCACCGTCTTGTCGGGGGCGCAGTCCTGTGCGGACCACAGGGTCCGCGTGCCGTCGAGCGAACGGACGGTCACGTTCTGCGACGCCTTGCCGATGTCGCGCGAGCAGGGTGCGAGGCCGCCGTTGGTCACCACGACGGTGAAGACCGGCTGGTCGCCCTTGGTGTAGGTCGGCTTGTCGGTGTAGAGCACCACCGACAGCGTCTGGTCCGTGCACGGCGCCACCTCGGCGCCCTGGGCCGGCTCGGTCTGCGGGGCTTCGCTGGTGGGGGCCGGGGACTCGACCGGCGACTTGGGTGCCGGGGCCTGCCCCTGGTTCGGCTTCTCGCCGGACGGTTCCGGCGCTGCCGACTCGGTGGTCGACGACGTGGCCGCGGCGTTGGTGGTGCCGGGTTCGTCTTTCCCACCGGAACTGGCCCAGATGATCAGGGCGATGATCAGCGCGATTGCCACCACGACGGCAGCGGCGGCGAGCAGCCGACGCTTCCAGTAGACCTCATCAGGCAACGGTCCCTGCGGTTCAATCACGTCTGCCACGGTATCGCCGCACGCCAGGGGCGTCGTCGACCCCGGGCGGCGTGTCGCGACATGCGGCGGGAGATCACACCCTTCAACGACCTACGGGGCGGGCTCGCCGATGTCGCCGATGACGCTGGAGAGCGTGGCGGCGCCGTCGTTCAAGTGGTAGTTCAGGCCGATCACCGCGAGGCGTCCGTCGGCCACCTGCTCGGCGATGATGCGGCTGCGCTCCACCAGGAGCTTGCCGGTCTCGGTGACGTGGCGCTGCTCGAACTCGTCGACGCGCGTGAGGCCGTCGCGGCGCCCCTCGATCATGCTCGGGAGCACACGCTCCACGATGGAGCGGATGTAGCCGGGGGGCAGCTCGTTCTCGTCGAGCGCCCGCAGCGACGCCGCGATCGCGCCGCAGCTGTCGTGGCCGAGGACCACGATCAGCGGGGTGTTCAGCAGCTCGACGGCGAACTCGATGGAGCCGAGGACCGACGAATCGATGACGTGACCGGCGGTGCGGACCACGAACATGTCGCCCAGACCCTGGTCGAAGATCACCTCGGCAGCGACGCGCGAGTCGCCGCAACCGAACAGCACCACGTGCGGGGTCTGGCCCTGGACCAGCTCCGGGCGATCGGCGATACCCTGACTGGGATGAATCGCCTCCCCGCGCACGAAGCGCTCGTTGCCGGATTTGATGAGTTGCCAGGCTTCCGTCGGGGTGAGATCTTTCATGCTTCTAGTGTTACACCTCACCAAGTGGAAGGGATTCGGCCGGGCTCGTGGAAGCGGACATTCTGACCTGGTTCGACGACGCTCGGCGCGACCTCCCCTGGCGCGATCCCGCGGTGACCGGCTGGCACGTTCTGATCAGCGAGATCATGCTGCAGCAGACCCCGGTGTCGCGCGTGGTGGAGCCGTGGCAAGACTGGGTTCGACGATGGCCCGTCCCCTCGGCGATGGCCGCCGAACCGGCCGGCGAGGTGCTCCGCGCGTGGGGCAAGCTCGGTTATCCGCGGCGGGCGCTGCGCCTGCACGACTGCTCGAAAGTCCTTGCCGCACAACACGATGACCGCGTCCCCGACGATGTCGACGTGCTCCTCGGCCTGCCCGGGATCGGCGACTACACCGCCCGCGCGGTGGCGTGCTTCGCGTACGGGCAGGCGGTGCCGGTGGTCGACGTGAACGTGCGGCGGGTGATCGCGCGGGCCGTGCACGGGCGGGAGCCCGGTTCGCCGGCGCGGGGCGACCTGGCCGACGCGGAGGCGCTGCTGCCGCGCGACTCTTCCGGCGCCCCTACTGCTGAGGCTCCGGTGTTCTCGGCGGCGCTGATGGAACTGGGCGCGCTGGTCTGCACGGCGCGCAACCCCAAGTGCGAGGAGTGCCCGATCGCCGATCAGTGTCGTTGGCTGGCGCGGGGCCGGCCGTCGTACGACGGGCCGCCTCGTCGTACACAGAAATACGAGGGCACCGACCGACAGGCCCGCGGGAAGCTGCTCGACGTGCTCCGCGGCAACTCCGGCCCGGTGGACCGCGCCGCCCTCGACGCCGCGTGGACCCGAGACCCCGGTCAGCGCGACCGCGCCCTCGACTCCCTGCTCACCGACGGCCTCGTCGAGCTCACCCCCACCGGCCTCTTCTCCCTCCCCGGCGAATCCTGACGCGCTACGGCAGCAAGATCAGTCCGACCTCTCGTCCATTCACGCCGAATCCAGTCCGCTGCATGTCCCGAAATGACGGCAGAGATGATCGATCGGATCTCGAATGAACTCGACGACATGCAGACCGTGCATCTCGGCGACCGCACGGACCTCTCGGCTCTGAAAATACGCGTAGGAGCCGATAAAAGTAATCTCCGATCCGCACATCTCTTCGTCGACATGAACCCGAAAGAACTCCTTGATGTTCGCGACATGAAACTCCTCGAAGAGGATCGGGTCCAGATCTGCAGCGAGGCCAGCCACATCCTCCGGCGCCGATTGCACCGGTCCAGGCATGACTCTCGCAAGCATCGCAGCTTGCTCCGCGCTCAACTTTCCATCATGAAAGTCAGCAAGCACCATGCTTCCGAAAAAGTACGCGCTACCTTCGTCTCCCCGTTGAGGGCCCAGTCCGCCGACCATCCGCGAAACCGCACCATCTTCCACCAACACCAGCACCGAGCCCGTACCCATGATGGCGACCGCGCCGTCGCGTTTTCTCAGGGACTGCGCAATGCCTTCGATGTCCGACTCGACCATCACCGTGGAGAAGTATTCACCAAGAAATTCTTGCAGGCAATCACGCCCCTTGCCCCCGCCCAATCCTGCACCGAAGAAGAAGATTGGAACCGGTCGATCAAGATGCGCCTTCAGGAACCGATCGGATTCCACAAAGAACTCGTCATCAAAGTTCCGCGGGTGATAGCTCCTCGTGGCCAGCAGCTCTGTAGAACCATCGCTATAGAGGAAACCCCACCTCGTCGAGGTGCCACCTGAGTCGACAACGACACCGGTCAGACCACGATCGAGCATCGTGCTCGAAGCCCCAATTCAGCCAACTGATCCAGTCGAGAAGTAAAAGTCCGGACCAATATTAACCCAATCCCGCAACAGTGAACTCAGACGAAGAAACACCGTCCCAATCGGAAATCTCGTTCGCAATGTCTCGCAAATCATCATTACACTCGACGCAGCTCTTCACTTCACCCACGAACTCAAGTCGCGAAACAGAATCGTGAATCCGATCCTTAGCCAGGATATCTACGCATCCGCGCGGTTGAATGACACGGACGAGACCGTACTCGAGCTCCCGGTTCCGCGCATCCGCCAGGCTCCCGTTCGGCCCCGTGTAAATGATGTGCGCTCCCGATCGCCGGTCGAACAAGAGGTCCAGCTTGCGAACGTTCGACAGGGATCCGCGAACGGTTACCTGAGCAGTCCTCAGCGACATCGCTCCGAAACCGCCGACGACCATGATCGAGTCCATACTCTCAATGATTGCGCCGACACTGCGAACTTCCTCGACCTCAACACCGAGTCGATCGCACTCGGCCTCGAAGTCGTCGAAATCTTCGGGGTCAATGTGAACCGTCAGCCCTGGATTCGAACTCATCTTTCACCTTTCATCGCGAAACCCGTCCCTCGTACATAAGCTACCAACCTTCCCCACTCGTCGGGATCCAACCCCCCGACGATCGCCGCCCTTTGCGCATCCCGCAGGAGCTCCGGCAAAGTGAGCACTGTGCCACCGCGGACAGCCTCGACAATCGCGGCGACAAGGTAACTGGCCCCACTGCTGATAACTGGTCCCACACCGGCGATCACAGATCTCGCTCCGCCGAACATCACAGCGACACAGAGCGCCAGCGGCTCGGCGCCACTCATACCCTCACCCGAATGACAGGTTGCAAGGAGCACCGCTGGCGGCCAGGACACATTGAACGCCTGTGCAACCGACAACGACTGCGGCAGGTAAATGGCCTGCCGCAACCCAGTCCCACCACAGTGGGCCGACACATGAAGGAAGCCGTAATCTTTCGCTCGGGTTCGCAGGAGCTGAAGCAAGTCGATATCGGTCCTACGACTCCCCTCGCCGGCACGCTCCTGCACTGTGTGAACCAGAACGTCCGGGGGAGGCTCGTATCCCCAACTCGCAAGCTCGGCACCCATGTCGAGGCCGGCGCCGATCGTTCGGTCGCCCCTCACAATCGGCGCCGCCACCATATGCGCGACGCTCGGTCCAGTCACCGATCCGAGTTCCTCATCGGCAAGATTCGCGAGGCACGGCACCACCGAAACCGTACGATTCTCCACAAGATACTCTCCGTCAAGCCGCAGAGCCGGCCACGGTATCCCGTCATGTGCGGCGTGCGGCGAGATCAGCAGTATCTGGTTTTCATCAGCCGTAGACGACATTTCCGGCGGCAGCAATGCCGGAGAGATCTCCCTTACCCACTCATCCGTTGTTTGGAGCGGAACCGGCGCATCCTTGAGAGACTTGTACGGACCAGTGAAGGTCACGACGCCGGTCCGGCTGATGTGCGTCCGGAACCATTGCGTGAGAAGCGGACGCGCACTCCGCCCGACCCAGACATAGTCCAGAGCTTCGACAGAAGCAATTCTTGCAATCACCTCGCGGACATCGAGTAGCCCCGGATCATAGAGCTCCAATACCATCGGCCCGAGGGCCGCACTGATTCTGAGCTCATATTCCTCAATAGTCCGGTCACGCTCCTCCTCGATCGCGTACCTCTCTTCGCCCTCCGCGTCCCAAAGATTGTCGTCGTGAATACTGATATTCTTCAGATACTCACGAAAAATCTCCGGAAGTTCGACTGCCGGATCGCGCAAGAGATGCGTCAAGGTCGACCGCTTGACAATCAGCGCGATTCGGAATCCGCATTCCGCCAGTATTTCCGAATGAGCTGCGCAGACTTCTGCAAGATCACCCAAACACGCCTTGAGAACCACGGATAGAGCACCACCACTGCGGGCCAGGACTCTCCATCTGTTCATGATCCAATCTATACGATCGATCGCCGCCGTAACCAGAGACGACAGAGTTTGAGGCGAGGGAGATTCCAACTCGGCGGCAAAATCCACCGCGCAGAGCGCCGCATTAAGCTCATGGATTACGTGCCCCACCGAGTCACGCCGACCAGCCTCGAGAGTATTCGGAACATCAATGGTCAATACATCAACCACGACGCCTTCACCTATGCGACCACAAAGGTACTCGGCAAATGATCTCCCCAGAAGAACCTTTACCCACAACGAGGTTTCACCCATGATTCCTTCGGTATCCCGCAGGAACTCCGCGTGTGCACCGGCCAGATAAGACGAAACATCCTCGATGGATCCAGTTTCACACTGCGCGGCCAGACGCTCATACTCGAAGTGAAATCGGTAGTGTTCCACCCCGCTACCTGAGGCCAACCGACGGTCAAGACCATTCCGAATATGGTCGTCCCACCCCGGCTCGACGCTGAACTGCAGCCTGCAGGCACGCACCCAACTGAGTAGGGCCGGAATCCGTCGTTCCAGGTATGGCACTATCTGTACGAAATCGGTAGTTTCGTCGAAGTGACCCAGCAGGACCAGAGCATAGCGATATAGCTCAGCCGGCGTAGGAAGCCTCTGCTCAGACACCCTCCACGAGATATCCACATCTTGAATAGTCGATATCTGCCGTTCGACCAGCTCTCGCCGGTACCACATAATACCGCCGATTTGGTCCGCGAACAGTGCAATCGCAGCCGCATGACATAGGTTCTCAACCCTCGTCGCTATATCGGTGTCCAGCGGATCCTGACTGCTGGCCAATCCAAGATGAATCGCCGCTGCCTGCGCGAGGCCGTCATCGTTGTCGACCGCATGGGGCAGGACGGTTCGAATCGCGTTCTCTGTCTCATGCGCACTGATCAAGAGGTCGTATCTGCGCACGCAGCGACGAACTAGCAGCCGACGCCTGCGCTCTGCGCTCTCGATCATTTCGACAAGATCTGTAACGCAGCGAGAACTCGATCCCGCCGGCCCTCTTCAGACGAAAACCGATCCATATTCAGCCAGTTCTCACGCCATTCTCGATACCCGGGAACACTGCGCAATTGCTCTATCCCGCGAAGGTACTCGGGCATAGTCGCACTACTGATCACATTCACGTCGGCATCCTTGTGTGCCACCAGCCATTTCGAGATACTATCGAGATCATTGAGATCGCATCCTTGATCAAGACCCAAAGATTCAAGCCGAGTCGGTAGGGCCCGTTCGGGAAACAGTAGAAAGAATGCGAGACGTAGCTGAACCAAGGCCTTGAAGTGCTCGTAAATTAGCTGAACGTTATTGGCCGCGTTCATTTCTGCAGAGGATTCGATTCTTGCATATGCCGCAGTGAACCCGTCGACAAGGTTCTCGATATATGCAGACCAAGAGCCTTCCCTTCCAGGCACCGGCATACCGTACGACTCAAGCCGTGGACACATCGGCAGGACAAGCAAATGCGCACGAGCAGTCATAATCGCGGGATTCTGCATCATAGTCGGCCCAAGCAGGTGGGTGGCATCTTTCTCGGCGATGACGTCGTAATTGCCGAGGATGTGCTCGGCTCGATTCATTGCCCTCTCTCCGCTGATAATGCCGATGCGCAACCCATGCGCAAGGTGGATCAGCTCATCTTTCTGAGCGGAGTCATCCTTTCGCCCTGCCGCCACGGCCTCGCTCCACCGACAGAGGGAATGCTCCGGCTCGCGGCATGCCGTTCCGGTTCGCGCCAAGAAGGACTGCTCAGCCAACTCATCGACGTCCCGCTTCAGGTCCAAATAGTGAATCGTGTCACTGTAGATGCCGGAGGTTATTTCATCGGTGCGCCGTTGAAGTAGATCTTCCAGTGATTTATGCACCGTCCTGGCAGCCTGATAGCCTGCCTCCGAATCTTTCAGCGAGTGCGCCAATGCCTGACTCCGGACGGCGCCAAGTGCACGGAGGCTGAACTCCGGCCAGGGCAGAGTCTGCCCCAACTGCGACAATTCCCGGATTTGGTTATACGCATCAATCGATTCCTGCCGGCTATTGTTCAGAAGGACAAGGAATGCCGGTTGGACAATATGGATTGCAAGCAGCGCTGCCTCATAAATCGCCCAACCGAGCAACCTTAATTCTCGGACAATTTCGTCAGGCGGATACAGTGGCTCAGCGCCCGCATCTTCCGCCAGCGATCTGAACGTGCTCCTCACGTGTTGATATGCGCCGCGAATCGTCTCGAGATGGACTTCAGTGAGTTCCGGTCGTGGCGACCGGGACTTCAAGACCTCGCATAGGATTTCTAGCCGTCCCGTCCACTGCTCGTCTCCCGCAGTTTCGTTTGACGTGGTCTGCAATTGGTCACCAACTCCCAGTACTCCGCAATCGGGCCCCGAAGACGCGGTCGCAGCCCTCGGCGTCTCCGCCAGATTCCACGGGGCGGCTGCCGAGGCACTGTGAAATCATCCCTCAGGGACGACCGCCTCGCGTTTTGCAACAGAGCCATGGCGTTCGCACCACGGAACTGGCCGACACCTTTCCCGAAAGCTACCCGACGCCAGCACTACCGGCGGCACTTGGCCCAGGTCAGCTCCGCAATATTCATCGGAACGGAGGACAAACCCACAGGGTCGACAGCTTCGGATCACTATCGAGTCGTTCGATCCGAGAGGCCGTCGAGTAGTCAACGCCCGTGACAACGAACGGCCGCTTCTGCCCACCGCAAGCGGGCCGATGGGCAGAAGCGGCCGTCGTCGTCGGACGTCAAGACAGGTCGATCTCACCCGAGCCGGAGCTGCTCTGGGCGTCGGCACCCACGAGGTCGCCGCCGGAAGTGTCCGGTGCGTCAGCGACCGGGGCCGGCGTGTCGACGGTCAGGTCCCGAGCCGGGGCGGTCTGCGCATCCGAGTCCGACTCGAGTCCGGGGAGGGTGACGGTCAGCGAGTTCGCGGGCTCAGGCGCGAAGGTTCCGGCAGCGACGGCCGGGGCACCGAGCAGCCCTGCGATCTGAGTACGTGCGTCGTCGATCGCGCCGACGACGTCGCCGCTGAACATCCCAAGCCCGAACCCGGCCACGACGTCCATGCCGTTCGCACCGAGCGTCTGCAGGTTGTTCAGCGGCTGCGTCGCGACCTGCTGAATCGGCCCGAGCAAGGCAACGACTGACGCGACCGTCGGCGCCGCAGTAACAACGAAGAGGTTCATCAGCGCGACGTCGACCTTGCCGGCGGCGATATTGGTCGCCGCCGACTCGAGCGAGGGAAGGGAAGCCGCGTTCACGGCGGCGATGTAAGCGGTGACGGCCTGCTCGCCGCCTGTCGCCAGCGCCGCGGCGCTCGTGACCTGATTGGCCACCACCTGCTCCAGAATCGGCGCTGCCGCGGCGTGGGCCGGCGCAGCGCTCGCCAGCGGAGCCAGTGCGAGGGCACCGGCCGCCGCCAGCGCGACGCCGGCCATTGCGGTCGGACGTGTGAGAGTTCGCAACGAACTATCCCTTCGATGAGACTCGAGCTGAGCGTGCTCACCCCGCGAGTCGCGACCCTGTTGCCGGGTCGCGTGCGGAGCCCGGAAAGCGACACGTCAACGGGGTCGCGACACGCCGGAGCGGGCGGGGCCGTTCGACAGGCTCAGGGAGCGGGTGGGGCGGTGTAGGCGCCCGACTGGGCGAGGACCCACGACAGCTCGAAGGCGGCTTCCTCCCATCGGCGGTAGCGGCCCGAGGGGCCGCCGTGGCCGGCGAGCATCTCCGTGCGGAGCAGGATCGGCTTGCCCGACGTGGTCGACTCCTGAAGGCGCGCAGCCCATTTTGCGGCTTCGGTGAACAGCACGCGGGTGTCGTTGAACGAGTTCAGAATCAGCATGGCCGGGTACGGCAGCTCGGCGACGTTCTCGTACGGCGCGTAGCTGCGGATGTAGGCGTAGACCTCGGGGTCGTGCAGCGGGTCGCCCCACTCGTCCCACTCGGTCACCGTCAGCGGCAGCGACGGATCCAGGATCGACGTCAACGGATCGACGAACGGCACCGCCGCCAGGATTCCGCCGAACAGCTCCGGCGCCAGATTCGCGACCGCACCCATCAGCAGACCGCCGGCCGAACCGCCGTCGGCCACCATCTGCCCCGGTGTCGTCCAACCCGTGTCCACCAGGTGCTGGGCCACCGCGACGAAGTCGGTGAAGGTGTTCTTCTTCGACAGCAGACGACCCTGCTCGTACCAGTACCGCCCCATCTCGCCGCCGCCGCGGATGTGCGCGGTAGCCAACGCCATCCCGCGATCCAGCAGGCTCAACGACGACACCGAGAAGCCCGGGTCCGAACTGATCTCGTAGGCGCCGTATCCGTTCAGCAGCAACGGCATCGGGCCGGTCACATCACGACGCCGCACGATCGAGATCGGCACCTGGGTGCCGTCGACGGCCGTCGCCCACTCGCGGGTGGCCACGTAGTCGGCGGGGTCGTACTCCCCCAGCACCGTGGCGCGCTTGAGTAGCGTGCGCTCGCCGGTGGCGACGTCGAGGTCGATCACCTCGGTCGGCTCCACGTAGCTGGCGTACCCGATGCGCAGCCGCGGGGTGTTCCACTCCGGGTTGCCGCCCAAGCCCACCGAGCACAGTTCCTGCGAAAAGGTCACGGGTACAAAGTCATCCGCGCCGGGCAGGGTGTCCCGACCGCGCAGGTCGGCGATCGCCAGCTTCGGCAGCGCCGCCTCCCGGTACGACAGCACGAGGTAATCGGCGAAGCACTCCACGTCCTCGATGCGGTGCGTGGCGCGGTGCCCGATCATCGGACGACGCGCGGCCGGGTCGTTCACCGGCATCACGTCGACCGCGAAGTTCGCCTGGCTCTGCCCCTCGGCGCTCGGCGCGTTATGCACGATGACGAAGTAGTCCTCGCCGCCGAACTTCGCGTGCTCGGCCGAATACTCCACGCCCGCAGTGCGTCCGGCCAGCGAAACGAACTCGCCGGTCGGATCGTCCATGGACAGCACGAAGACCTCGGAGGTGTCCTTGGACCCCGCCCCGATCACCAGGAAGTCCTCGCTCTGGGTGGCGCCGAAGCCGACCCAGAACCGCTCGTCCGGCTCGTGGAAGACGCGGACGTCGTCGCCGCTGCCGCCCACCTCGTGCCGCCACAGCGTGTCCGGGCGCCAGGCGTCGTCGACCGTCAGATAGAAGAGGAACCGCGCGTCCCGGGACCACGTGGCCCCGCCCGCGGTGTCTTCGACGACATCGTCGAGCAGCTCCCCGGTCTCCAGGTCCTTGATCCGCAGCGTGTACCGCTCGTCGCCGACGGTGTCGGTGGAGAAGGCCAACCAGCGGCCGTCGTGCGAGACGGAGTACCCGCCGAGCGCGAAGAACTCGTGGCCCTCGGACTCCACGTTGCTGTCGAGCAGCACCTGCTCGCCGGGCACCGGGACGTCGGGCGCCACCACCGGCGGCGTCCAGTCGTCGGGCCCGGAAATCGGGCAGCGGCAACGGATCTCGTACGCCTTGCCCTCTTCGGTGCGCAGGTAGTACCAGTACTGCCCGGACCGCACCGGGACCGACATGTCGGTCTCCTGGGTGCGCGACCGGATCTCTTCGTAGATGTCGGTGCGCAGCTGGGCCAGCGGCGCGGTCTGCGCCTTGGTGTACTCGTTCTGCGCCTCGAGGTAGGCGATCACCTCGGGGTTCTCGCGATCGCGCAGCCACTCGTACTCGTCGACGAAGACGTCGCCGTGGTGCTCGCGCGAGGACGGCACCTTCTTGATGGTGGGCGGCACGCTCGGGGGCGCAACAGAGTCGGGCACGGCGGGGGTGTTCGGCACAGCGGGATCAGGCATTCTCGGCGTCCGGCCAATCGTCGAAGGAGAGCTGCGAAATCCGTTCGTACGCTTCGATGTACCGCGCACGGGTGCGTTCGACGACGTCGGCGGGCAGCGGCGGGGGCGGCACGTCGCCGTGGCGATCCCAGTTCGCCGCGTCGGACGTGAGCCAGTTGCGGACGATCTGCTTGTCGAAGCTCGGCTGCACCTTGCCCGGCTCCCAGGTGGACGCCTCCCAGTAGCGGGAGGAGTCCGGGGTGAGGACCTCGTCGGCCAGCACCAGCGAACCGTCGGCCGCCCGGCCGAACTCGAACTTGGTGTCGGCCAAGATGATTCCGCGTTCGCGCGCCAGATCCGAAGCGCGCGAATAGATGTCGAGCGTCACGTCGCGCAGGGTGCGCGCCAGGTCGTCGCCCACCTGCGCGGCCACCTGCTCGAAGCTCACGTTCTCGTCGTGATCACCGATGTCGGCCTTGGTGGCCGGGGTGAAGATCGGCTGCGGCAGCCGATCGGCCTCGGTGAGACCGGGCGCCAGCTGCACGCCGCACACCGCGCCGGTGGCCCGGTAGTCCACCAGGCCCGAACCGGTCAGGTAGCCGCGGGCCACGCACTCCACCGGCACCATCGGCAGCTTGGCCACCACCATCGAGCGGCCCACCAGCTCGGCGGGGATCCGCTCGTCGGTGGGGCCGCCGGCCAGGTGGTTCGGCACGGTCAGCTCGTCGAACCAGAAGAAGCTGGCCGCGGTGAGGATGCGCCCCTTGTCCGGGATCGGCGTGTCCAGGATGAAGTCGTACGCCGAGATCCGGTCCGAGGTGACCAGCAGCAGAGTCTGCTCGTCGATCTCGTAGATGTCGCGGACCTTGCCGGAGGCGACGTGCCGATAGTCGGACAGGGCGGGACGCATCGCGCGGTCTCCTTCTTACTGATGCAGTGGGGTCGAGCTACAGGATCGGCGCCGGACGGTACCGGGACGCTTCCGGGTCGGTCTCGAGCAGCGCGGTGGCCGCCCGGATCACGTTGGCGATCTGCTGGGTGGACGCGCCGACGAAGGCCGACTTGTCGGCGATCAGCTCGTCGAGCTGAGCACGGTCCAGCGGCAGACGCTCGTCGGCGGCGAGGCGGTCGAGCAGGTCCGGCTCGCGGCCCTCCTCGCGCATGGCCAGTGCCACGGCGACGGCGTTCTCCTTGATTGCCTCGTGCGCGGTCTCGCGACCCACACCGGCGCGCACCGCGGCCATCAGCACCTTGGTGGTGGCCAGGAACGGCAGGTAGCGGTCCAGCTCGTTGGCGATCACTGCGGGGTAGGCGCCGAACTCGTCGAGCACGGTCAGGAAGGTCTCCAGCAGGCCGTCGATCGCGAAGAACGCGTCCGGCAGCGCGACGCGGCGCACCACCGAGCAGAAGACGTCGCCCTCGTTCCACTGCGCGCCGGCCAGCTCGCCGGTCATCGACGCGTAGCCGCGCAGGATCACCGCGAGGCCGTTGACGCGCTCGCAGCTGCGGGTGTTCATCTTGTGCGGCATGGCCGAGCTGCCCACCTGGCCGGGCTGGAAGCCCTCGGTGACCAGCTCGTGGCCGGCCATCAGCCGGATGGTGGTGGCCAGGGACGACGGTGCCGCCGCCACCTGCACCAGCGCGGACACGACGTCGTAGTCGAGCGAGCGCGGGTACACCTGGCCGACGGAGGTCAGCGCGTTGGCGAAGCCCAGGTGCGCGGCGACCTTGGCTTCGAGGGCGTCGAGCTTCTCCTCGTCGCCGTCGAGCAGATCGAGCATGTCCTGGCTGGTGCCCATCGGGCCCTTGATACCGCGCAGCGGGTAGCGCGCGATCAGCTCGTCGAGCCGGGTGATCCCGACCATCAATTCGTCGGCGGCCGACGCGAAGCGCTTGCCGAGCGTGGTGGCCTGCGCGGCGACGTTGTGGCTGCGGCCGGCCATCACGGTGGTCACGTACAGCGCGGCGCCCTCGGTGAGGCGCGCGAGCAGCGTGAGGCTGTGTCGACGCACGTAGGTCAGCGAGCTGAGGATCTGCAGCTGCTCCACGTTCTCGGTGAGGTCGCGGCTGGTCATGCCCTTGTGGATCTGTTCGTGACCGGCGAGGTCGTTGAACTCCTCGATGCGCGCCTTGACGTCGTGGCGGGTGACCCGCTCGCGCTCGGCGATGGAATCGAGATCCACCTGGTCGACGACGCGCTCGTAGTCGGCGATGGCGTCGGCGGGGACGTCGATCCCCAGCTCGCGCTGCGCCTGCAGCACCGCGATCCAGAGGCGGCGCTCCAGGATGATCTTGTTCCGCGGCGACCAGATCTCACCGAGATCTGCAGAGGCGTAGCGGCTGGCCAGGACATTGCTGATGGCAGGTTTTCCCACGTCGAGCATTCTACGGCCCAGGTCGCCCGCGGGGTGAATCCGCGACCTCGGAGGCGACTGGCCCTTGCCAATCCGATACCCCCATGGGTATATTAGCCGTCACCTGTTCATACCCCTAGGGGTATCACACCGAGAGGCCGTCATGAGTACCGACGTCACCACTGATCCACCACATACCTCCCCGCCAGGTGAGCCGAGCGAATCCAAGCCCGGCCCCCTGGCCCGTCTCGGCACGTGGGCCGGCACCCACCGTCGTTGGATGTTCGCCATCTGGGCCGTCCTCGTGATCGGCCTCGGCGCCGCCGCCCCGTCCGTGTTCTCCTCGCTGGCCGGCGCCGGCTGGCAGGCCAACGGCTCGGAGTCGGTGCAGGTCCGCGAACTGGCCCAGGAGCACTTCGGCGGCAACTCGTCGGCCGCGGTGCAGGTGGTCCTGAACTCGCCCGACGGCCCGCTCGACCCGGCCGCCCAGAACGAGATCCTCACCGAGCTGCGCGCCATCGCCGACGGCGACGACCGCTTCGCCGCGGTGATCGATCCGCAGCCGGGCATGACCGTCAGTCCGGACGGGCGCACCGCGATCGCCATCATCGGCGCCAACGCGAGCACCGACGACATGGTCAAGGCCGTCGACGACCACAAGGCCGAGATCACGGCCCTGGCCACCGACGACGTCGAGGTCTACCCCACCGGTGCGTCCGCGCTGTGGAGTGACTTCAACAAGGCCAACCACGACGCCATGATCAAGGCCGAGATGATCTCCTGGCCGCTGACGCTGGCGATCATGGTGGTCGCGTTCGGTTCGGTGGTCGCCGCCGGTCTGCCGCTGCTGCTGACCCTGGCCGGCCTGGTGGCCTCCGCGGGCGCCCTGGTGCTGCTCAACGCCGTCACGCCGATCTCGGTGTGGGCGATGAACTTCGCCATGATGTTCGCGCTGGCCCTGGGCATCGACTACGCCCTGTTCATGGTCGCGCGGTTCCGCACGGCCTACGCGCAGGCCCGGGAGAAGTACGACGACAAGACCGCCGCGCTGCGCGCCACCGCCGAGACGATGGACACCGCGGGCAAGGCGATTCTGCTGTCCGGCCTGACCGTCCTGGTCTCGCTGTCGGCCGTGCTGATGGTCCCCGCACCCGCGGTCCGCACCATGGCCGTCGGCATCATGCTGGCCGTCACCTTCGTCCTCGCCGCCAGCCTCACCCTGCTGCCGGCGGTGCTGGCAGCGCTGGGCGGCAAGGTCAACGCGGGCTCGCTGCCGTGGACCAAGAAGGCGCACCATCACCACGGCCACTCGCCGCTGTTCACCAAGTGGGGCAAGTTCCTGGACCGTCGTCCGTGGGCTCCGGCCATCGTCGCCGTCGGCATCCTCATCGCCCTGGCCCTGCCCGTCTTCGGGATCAAGGTGGCCATGCCGTCGATCGCCGTGGTCCCCGAGGACGCTCCCGTCCGCCAGGGCTACGAAGTGGTCGCCGCGCAGATGGGTCCGGGCGCCCCCGGCATGCTGACCATCATCGCGCCGGAGTCGGAGGCCGCTGAGGCCACCGAGATCCTCACCGCCAACGGCGACATCGCCGCCGTCATGCCCGCCCAGCCGGCCGGCGACGGCTCCGGGCTGGCCATGATCCAGGCCATGCCGAAGGTCGACCCGTCGGACGAGTCCATGGGCGCCACCGTCGACACCCTGCGTGCCGACCTGCCCGGCTCCGTCCTCGTCGGCGGACCGGCGTCGGAGAACCTGGACCTGCAGAACGCGCTGAACACCTGGTTCCCGCGGGTCGCCGCGACCATCCTGGCGTTGGGCTTCCTGCTGCTGCTGGTGGCGCTGCGCGCTCCGGTGATCGCCCTGCTGGGCACCGTGGTGAGTCTGCTGTCGACGGCGGCCGCGTTCGGCGTCGCCAAGCTGATCTTCGGTGACGGCATCGGCGCCGACCTGCTCGGCTTCGACCCGCAGGGCTTCCTGAACGGCTGGGGTCCGGTGTTCTTCTTCGCGATGATCTTCGCGATCGCGATGGACTACACCGTCTTCCTGCTGGCGACGGCCAAGGAGCACTACGAACGGCACGGCGACGCTCGCCAGGCGCAGCAGGACGCGATGGGCCAGTCCGGTCGCATCATCTTCGCCGCAGCCGCGGTGATGGTGGCGGTGTTCTTCTCCTTCGCGCTGGCCGACCCGCTGCCGCCCAAGGAGATGGGCATCATCCTCGGCGTCGCGGTGCTGCTCGACGCCCTGCTGATCCGCCTGATCCTGCTGCCCGCGATCCTGCGGGTGTCCCACCACGGCGCCTGGTGGTGCCCCAAGTGGCTGGACCGGATCCTGCCGACGATCAGCTTCAAGCACTGATACCCCAAGGGGCATAGAATGGACACATCGACTGTTGACCAGTCGCAGACCGAAGAAAGGACGCGACCATGATCGGCGACGAAGAAGAAGTCACCAGCATCGTGAACCGGCTCCGCCGCGCGCATGGACAGCTGGCCGGAGTAATCGGCATGATTGAGGACGGCCGGGACTGCAAGGACGTCGTGACTCAACTCGCGGCGGTATCCCGAGCCTTGGACCGCGCAGGCTTTAAGATCGTGGCGACCGGACTTCGCGAGTGCATGCTCGACGACGCCGACCGCCCCGCAGGCGAGAATCTGGACGTGGCGCAGCTCGAGAAGCTGTTCTTGGCCCTGGCTTGACCCGTACCGGCACTGACGACGAAGGAGAAGACATGGAACTCGCCCTCGCGACCAGCACCACGGGCACTGTGCCCGAGGTGGCCGACCGCGTCCGCGCGGCACTGTCCGAGCAGGGTTTCGGCGTGCTCACCGAGATCGACATGTCGGCCACGCTCAAGACCAAGATCGACGTCGACATGGAGGATTACCTCATCCTCGGCGCCTGCAACCCGCCGTCCGCCTACCGCGCCGTGAGCGCGGAGAAGCAGATCGGCCTGTTGCTTCCGTGCAACGTCGTCGTTCGTCGTGACCCCGACGACGTCGACCTCATCCACGTGGAAGCCATGAACCCTCAGCTCATGGTGAACGTGGTCCCCGACAACCCCGGTCTGATCGAGGTCGCCGACGAAGTGGCAGTGAAGCTGCAGGCTGTGATCGACGCCCTGTGACCGATCTGTTCACCGGACCCACCCGGCGGCGCTTCTTGGTAAGCGCCGCCGGTGTGGCGTCTCTGGCCGGTTTGTCCGCGTGCGGCATCGCGCACACCGCCACCGACCCCGAGGGCCTCGACGGCCGCGGCGGCGATGACGAACTGCCCACCCAGACTCAAGCCCCGAACGCCCCCGGCGGACCCGCCGTGATCACCGGCTCGTTCAAGTCGGCCAAGATGGCTGGCCGCGAGACCAAGTGGGCCGTCGCCCGTCCCAGCGGCGTGACCGGCACCCTGCCCGTGGTGCTCGTGGCGCACGCGTTGAACACGGACGAGAGCACCATCTTCAGCTCGTTCATGGACATGCAGGGCGTGCTGCAGCGGTACGTCGACGCCGGTGGCCCGCCGTTCGCGCTGGCCGCCGCCGACGTGGGCCGCAACTACTTCCATCGTCGCAACGACGGCGCCGACGGCGGCGCCATGATGCTCGACGAATTCCTGCCCATGCTGGGCGAGAACCAGGAGCTCGACCTCCGCACCGACCGCTTCGGCCTCTACGGCTGGTCCATGGGCGGCTACGGCGCGCTGCGGATGGGCGCCATGATCGGCGCCCCGCGCGTGGCCGCGATCGCCGTCAGCTCCCCCGCGATGTGGGCCGACCCGACGGCCTACCCGCCGCGCGCCTTCGACTCGTACGAGGACTACCTGGCCAACTCGCTGTTCGGCCAGCAGCAGGCGTTCTCCCGGATCCCGGTGATGATCTCGATCGGCGCGGCCGACCAGTTCTACACCTACACCCGGCAGTGGGCGGCCGAACTCCGTCCGCCCGCCGCCTTCGGCACCTCCCCCGGCGGCCACACCACGCGCTTCTGGCGTTCGGTGATGCCCGAGCAGGTGGAATTCCTCGGCCGCAACCTCGCCCTATCCAGCCCTTCGGCGTAGGTCTCGCTGCGGCGTCGTCGACCCCTCTGACCTGCGGGGAGGCGGGGCGGCGGGGTGGGCGACGGAGCTGTGGACAACCCCGACGGCACCGTGCGGGCCTGTGGACAGGGCCGAGGTGAGGGTCGTCGAGCGGGTGTCTGCTGCCTGGTATGACACCGACGAAGCTCGACTATCCCGTCGACCGCCACGGCCTGATCCGACGCGACCTCACCGTCGAGGCGGGATTCTCCGACCACGACCTCGCTCACTCGGTCAAGACCAAGCAGCTGATCCGCCTCACCAGCGGCGTCTATCGCGCGCGGATCGACGTCGACCCCGAAGACCGCACCGCGGTGGCCGAGGCGGAGATCGAGGCGTTCCGGCTGAAGAGCCTCGCGATCGCGACGGGCCGGGACCACGGCGGCAACACGGCCCTGAGCCACACGTCGGCCGCGATCGTGCACGGGCTGCCGCTTCTGAAACCGGAGCTGGAGATGGTGCACCTCACCAACGGTGAGATCGGCGGCGGACGAGCACGCAAGAACTCCCTCCTGCACGCCAGCGATCTGCCCGCCGGAGATGTGGTGAAAGTCAACGGCGTCTGGATCACCAGCCTGGCGCGCACCGCGGCCGACGTCGCCCAACTCGCACCGGCGCACGATCCGCTCGCCTTCTCCCAGGCCATGACCGTGTTCGACGCCGCGCTGCGGGCCGGGGTCGACCGGGACGAGCTGGCGGCGCAACTGGATCGACGACGCCGCCGCGGCACCCGCGTCGCGAAGGCGGCGCTGCCGTGGGCCGACCGGCGGGCGGAGTCGGTCGGCGAATCGTGGGGTCGTGCGCAGATGATCCAGCGCGGGCTGCCGGCCCCGGAACTTCAGGTGGAGTACCACGTCGGCGGCGAGACCCACCGCGTCGACGGCGACTGGGAGCGCAAACTCGTCTGGGAGTTCGACGGCCGCGGCAAGTACCAGCGGTACCTCGCCGACGGCGAGACCCCGGCCGACGCGTACTGGCGCGAGAAGAAGCGCGAGGACGCACTGCGCTCGCTCGGCGTCTTCGTCGTCCGGACGTACTGGGACCTGATGGAGCGCGGCCGGGCCGTCGACCCGATCGAACGCGCCCTCTTCCACCTCGGCCTCTGCTGAGCTCGCCCGTCGTCGACGCTGCCCCACCGTCGCCCCCACCCCGCCTAGCCCGCGAGTCGCGACGCTAATCGCGCCTCGCTCCCCGGGCTCCGAGCGCGAGGCGGCAGCAGGGTCGCGACACGCCAGAGGGGCGGTGTGCGCGCACCCTCCGCCGCCGAACCCGCACGTCGCGACGCTAATCGCGCCTCGCTCTCCGGGCTCCGAGCGCGAGGCGGCAACAGGGTCGCGACACGCCGGAGAGGGGGTGTGCGCGGCGGGGTCTACAGAGAAATGCGGCCCTGCTCGGCGGCGAGGCCGATGTCGGTGCGGAAGTGGGCGCCGGGGAGCTTGACGGCTGCGAGGCGCTCGTAGGCCTGGGCGCGGGCGGCGGCGAGGTCAGCGCCGCGGCCCACCACCGACAGCACGCGGCCGCCGGCGGAGACCACGCGGTCGTCCGCGTCGAGCTTGGTGCCCGCGTGGAGCACACCCTCGCCGTCGGACCCGACGATCACGTCGCCGGTGCGCGGGGTGCTCGGGTAGTTCTCGGCGGCCAGTACCACCACGACGGCGGCACCAGGATGCCACTGCAGCGGCGCCAGCTGCGCCAGGGTGCCGGTGGCGGTCGCGTTGAGCGCCTCACCGAGCGGGGACTCCAGCAGTTCCAGGACCGCCTGCGTCTCCGGGTCGCCGAAGCGGCAGTTGAACTCCACCACGGCCGGGCCCTCGTCGTCGACGGCCAGCCCGGCGTACAGCAGCCCGTTGAACGGGGTGCCGCGCTTGGTGAGCTCGGCGGCGACGGGCTTGCACACCTCGTCGACGATCCGGTCGACCATCGCCTGCGGCAGCCACGGCAGCGGCGTGTACGCGCCCATGCCGCCGGTGTTGGGGCCCTGGTCGCCGTCCCCGACGCGCTTGTGGTCCTGCGCGGGCAGCAGCGGCACCACGGTGTCGCCGTCGACCAGACAGAACAGCGAGACCTCGGGTCCGGACAGGAAGCTCTCCAGCAGCACCGGATGGCCGTGCTCCAGGCAGTCGGCGGCGTGGGCGCGAGCGGCGGCGCGGTCCGGGGTCACCACGACGCCCTTGCCCGCGGCCAGGCCGTCGTCCTTGACCACCCAGGTGGGACCGAAGCGGTCCAGGGCGGCGTCGAGGTCGGCGGGATTGTCGACGATCTCGGCGCGCGCGGTGCGCACCCCGGCGGCGGCCATGACGTCCTTGGCGAACGCCTTGGAACCCTCGATCTGTGCGGCGGCGGCACTCGGGCCGAAGGTCGCGATCCCGGCGGCGCGCAGCGCGTCGGCCACGCCGAGCACCAGCGGCACCTCGGGACCGATCACCACCAGATCGGCGGCGAGCTGCTGCGCCAACGCGACCACCGCCTCGGCGGAGGCGACGTCGACGGCGTGGTTGGTGGCCACCGACGCGGTGCCCGCATTGCCGGGAGCGGCGTGCAGCTCCGTCACCGACGGGTCACGCTGAAGTCCAAGAAGCAGGGCATGTTCGCGGCCGCCCGAGCCGATCACGAGTACTCGCACGTCGTTCAGCCTAGTGCGTTCGGTACCGGAGCCGGGAACCGAACTCCACCACCAGCACGGCCAGCACCGGCGCCAGGCAGCCGACCACCGTCGCCACGAGCAGCCCGCCGCCGACCGCAGCGATCACCGCGCCGACGAGCAGCGGCACGGCCGCGGCCAGCAGCAGCGGAACCAGCCGGTGGTCGAGCCCGGCCAGGAAGTAGTACATGGCGACGGTCCCGAAACAGAACAGCGCCAGCGGGATCGCGACCGAGCCGTACACGGCGAGATCAGAGATGGCGGTCTCGCCCTCGAACCAAAGCGCGATCAGGTGAATGCCCGAGCCCACCGCCGCGCACGCCACCACGATCACCATGCTGCCGTAGCCGAACACGAACGAGCGGTGCTTGTTGCGCTCCAGCGGCCGCCCCACGTCGAGCCGGAAGTACAGCCACCACATCGCGAACGTCACGCCCATCGCGGTGAGCCCGAGGACCGCCGTCTGCAGGCTCCAGCCGGTGCGGCCGATCAGCGCCTGCAGCACCGCGACGGTGCCTACCACGCCCTCGCCGAGGGTGATCACCACCAGCGTCGAATAGCGTTCGACGATGTGCCCGGCATGCCACGGCGTCGGGGTGAATCGGGTCTCCGCCAGACCCGGGCCCAGCAGTTCCACGGCCATGCAGATCGCGATGCCGATCAGGGTGGGACCGAGCGTCAACGGCACCGCCGCCACCACGATCCATCCGAGCTGCGCGAGCGCGGTCATGCCCGCGTAGGTGAGGCAGGTGGCCCGATAGTCCGGCGCCTGCGCGGCCGCCCGCAGCCACTGCGCGATCATCGCCGCGCGCATCACCAGGTAGCCGACGATCACCACCACGAGGTCGACGTGCGCGTCGGCGTCGATGGACGCGAAGACCGGCGGCATGCCGATCGCGATGATCGCCACCCCGATCATCTGCACCAGCGTGAGCAGGCGGTACAGCCAGTCGTCGGTGTCGAAGGCCGACGAGAACCACGCGAAGTTGATCCACGCCCAGACCGCCGCGAACGTGGCGATGCCGTAGCCGAGGATCGCGGACCGGAAGTGCCCGTCCGCCAGGTACTCGGCCAGCTGGACACCGGCGATGGAGAAGGCGACCACGAAGACGAGGTCGTAGAACACCTCGAGTCCGCTCGCGGCGCGCTGCTCCTGCATCGGATCGCGGCCGCTCATCCGCCGCAGACTCGTCGGAATGCTCACTCGGAAAAGCGTAGACCGGTGTTCGTCGTACCCTGCGGATAATCTCGACGACATGCAGACGCGCAGCTTGTCCAGCCGGGACCGTCCCACCGCCGACGCGGTGATCACCGCGCTGGCCGGCCCCGACGCCCGCCTGCGACCGGATCAGGAGACCGCCGTCGCCACGCTGGCCACGCCCGGCTCCCGAGCCCTGGTGGTGCAGGCCACCGGGTGGGGCAAGTCGGCCGTGTACTGGGCCGCGACCGCGGTGATCCGCGCCAACGGCGGCGGGCCCACGCTGATCGTGTCGCCGCTGCTGTCGCTGATGCGCGACCAGGTGTCCGCCGCCACCCGCGGCGGTCTGCGCGCGGCGACGCTGAACTCGTCGAACGTCGACGAGTGGTCGGCGATCGAGGACGACCTCACGTCCGGCGCCTTGGACGTACTGCTGGTGTCCCCCGAGCGGCTCGCCAATCCCGGTTTCGGCCGCCGCGTCCTGGACGCCCTGGCCGGCCGCCTGGGTCTGGTGGTGATCGACGAAGCGCACGCCATCTCCGACTGGGGTCACGACTTCCGGCCCGACTACCGGCGGGTGGCCGACGTCCTGCAGCAGCTCAACCCGCAGACCTCGGTGCTGGCCACCACCGCCACCGCCAACGAGCGCGTCACCGCCGACGTCGCCGCGCAGCTAGGCGCGGCCACCCTGGTGCTGCGCGGGCCGCTGGCGCGAAAGTCCCTGCACCTCAACGTGATCGACGGCCTGTCGCCGATCGAGCGGTACGGCTGGGTGGCCGATCAGATCGCCACGCTGCCCGGTTCCGGCATCGTCTACGTGCTCACCGTGGCCGACGCCGACCGACTGGTCACCGCCATCAAGGCCCGGCACGGCGACGACTACCCGGTGGCCGCCTACACCGGCCAGCTGCCCGCCGACCAGCGCCACGGGCTCGAGGACGACCTGCTGGGCAACCGCGTCAAGGCACTGGTGGCCACCTCCGCGCTCGGCATGGGCTTCGACAAGCCCGACCTCGGTTTCGTGGTGCACGTGGGCGCGCCGCCGTCCCCGGTGTCGTACTACCAGCAGGTCGGTCGTGCCGGGCGCGCGCTCGACGAGGCGGTGGTGGTACTGCTGGCCTCGCGCATGGACGAGGCGGTGTGGGACTACTTCGCCACCGCCACCATCCCCGACCCGCAGCGGATGGACCGACTGCTGGCCGCCCTCGCCGAATCCGACGGCCCGGCCAGCGTCCCGCAGCTGGAGGCGCGCACCGGCATGCGCCGCACCCGCGTGGAGCTGGCGTGCAAACAGCTGGCAGTGGACGGCGCCACCGAACGCACCCCCGACGGCTGGGTGCTCACCGGCGCCCCGTGGACGTACGACGCCGAGCACTACGCCGGCGTCCTCGCCGTGCGCCGCCGCGAGGCCGAGATCATGCGCGCCTACATCGGCGGGCGCGACTGCCTGATGAAGCTGCTCACGCAGGCGCTCGACGATCCGCTGGCGCAGGACTGCGGCCGCTGCAGCGTGTGCCTCGGCCATCTCACGCCGGGCCTGTCCGCGCAGGTGCCCACCGAGACGCTCGGCATCATCTCCGCCGCGCTGCGCGGTCAGGCGCAGCTGCTGGAGCCGCGCAAGATGTGGCCGGGCGGGGTGTTCGGCAGCCGCGGCCGGATCCCGGCCGGGCAGATGGCCGAGGCCGGCCGGGTGCTGGCCTTCGCGGACGCGCCGCAGTGGACCGACACCCTCGCCGCCGCCCGCCAGTCGGGCGAGGCGGCCGAGACCGCACGGACCGAACTGACCCGCGCCGCCGTCGCGGTGCTGGCCGAGTGGGGTCGCGCCGGGGTCAGGCCCGAACTCATCTGCGCGCTCGACCTGGGGACCGGGCTGGCCACCGACCTGGCGCGTCGTCTCCGCGACATCGGAAAGCGCGCGGACAGCGCCGACTTCCCGGTGACGCCCGGGCCCGGACCGGGCCGCGATGCCAACGGCGCCGCCGACGCGGCCCACTGGCGCGACCGGCTGGGTGCGCCGCCGCAGCTCGACGGCGCGAGCGTGCTGCTGGTGATCGACGAGACGTCGTCGACGTGGCCGATCACCCTGGCCGTCGCCGCCCTGCGCGAGGCCGGCTCGGGTCCGGTGCTCCCGCTGCTGGTGCACCAGACCGTGTAACCGAGTCCCCTGCGGGCAACTCCGTCCGCGCAGGCCCCGCGTACTCGTACGATCAAACGATGTCGACCATCCTCATCGGAATTCTGGCGCTCGTGGCCGGAGCACTGTTCTGCTTCTACGGGATCGTGGCCATGCGCGTGGTCATCGCGGCGTGGGGCGCGTTCGTCGGGTTCAACGTGGGCGCCGGCCTGGTGTCGGCGGTGAGCAACGACGGGTACCTCGGCACCGCGGTCGGCTGGATCGTCGGCATCGTCGTCGCGCTGCTGTTCGCGTTGCTCGCGTACCTGTACTACGCGGTGGCGATCACCCTGGCGATGGCCTCGATCGGCTTCACCCTCGGCACCGCCGTCATGGTGGCCTTGGGCATCGACTGGAACTGGCTGATCATCCTGATCGGCGTCGTCGCCGGTGTGCTGCTGGCCTGGCTGGCGCTGGCCGTCGACCTGCCGGCGGTGGTGCTCGTCGTGCTCAGCGCACTCGGCGGCGCGACCGTCTTCGTCGCCGGGCTGATGTTCCTCACCAACAGTCTGACCACCGCCGAGGTGAGCCGCGGCACCGTCACCGCGACCATCGGCGCGCACTGGTGGTGGTGGCTGATCTACGCGGCACTCGCGCTGGCCGGGGTCGTCGCGCAGTCGCGCCTGATGGGATCGGGCGACGACGCACGACAGCGGTGGTGAGCCGGGGCCGCGGCCCCGCACACCACCGCTGAGGCGGAACTAAGCGGTCGGCTCGTCGGGCACGTTCTCCTGGTAGCCCATGGCGCGCAGCGAGGCGCGGATGCGGCGGGCCGACTCGTCGAGGACGGCCGGGTCCGGGTTCTGCTCGGCGGCCCGCAGGTCGAAGAGCTCCTCCGACCAGGCCGGGAACACGTGGATGTGCAGGTGCGGCACTTCCAGACCGGCGATCAGCAGGCCCATCCGCGGCGCGTCGTAGGCCTTCTGGATGGCGCGGCCGACCATCTGCGAGACGCTCGTGAGGTGCGTGAAGGTGGGGGTGTCGATCTGCTCCCAGTGATCGATCTCCTTGCGCGGCACCACCAGCACGTGGCCGGGCGTCACCGGGTTGATGGTCAGGAAACCGACCGTCTGGCCGTCCTTCCAAATGAACCGGCCGGGCAGTTCGCCATTGATGATCTGCGTGAAAATCGATGCCATGCCTCAACCTTAGTCCGGGGCGTCCAGGCGCGGCAGCATGAACCAGAACCGCGCGCCCTCGCCTTCGCGGGAGGCCACGCCGACCGTGCCGTCGTGCGCGGCGATCAGCGCCGCGACGATCGACAGCCCCAGCCCGCTGCCGCCCGCCGTGCCCGACCGGCGCCGTGACGCGTCCCCGCGATAGAAGCGATCGAAGACCTGCGCGGCCTCGTCCTCGGACAGCCCGGGCCCGGTGTCGATCACCTCGACCCGCGCCTGCGTGCCGACGACCGACACCACCACGCGGATCGGTTGGTCCGACGGCGCATGCCCCACCGCGTTGCCGATCAGGTTCCGCACCACCTGCGTGAGCCGCGCCGCGTCGGCTTCCACCACCGGACCGCCCTCGGCGTGCTGATGTTCGACGACGATCTCCCGCCCGTCGGCGGCCACGCGGGCCGCGGCCACGGCGTCGTCGACCAGCACCGACAGCTCCAGCGGCGCCTTGGCGAGCGGGCGCTGCGCGTCCAGGTGCGCCAGCATCAGCAGGTCCTCCACCAGCAGACTCATCCGGTCCGCCTCCGCGGACAGGCGCGCGATGCCGTCGGCCGGGTCCGGCGTCATGCCGCTGCGGATCAGGTCGGCGAAGCCCTTAATCGACGTCAGCGGCGTACGCAGTTCGTGCGAGGCGTCGGCGACGAACCGCCGCATGCGCTCCTCCGATGCGCGCGCCTGCTGCTCCGACGCCTCCGTCGCCGCGAAGGCCTCCTGGATCTGGCCGAGCATGGTGTTCAGCGAGGCGGCGAGGCTGCCCACCTCGGTGCCGTCGGGCATGTCCGGGATGCGCTGGTTCAGGTCGCCCGCGGCGATCGCGTGGGCGGTCTCCTCGACGCGTCGCAGGGGACGCAGCGCCGAGCGCACCAGCAGGTAGCCGGCCGCACCGACCACGGCCACCACCACCGCGCCGATGCCCACCTGCAGCCAGATGAGCCGACTCATCGTCCGATCGACGTCGCGCAGCGGGGTCGCCACCGTCACGGTGCCCGCACCCGCGGACCGCTGGATCACCCGCCAGTGCGGGCCCTGCCCGTCCGAGTCCACGGTGGTCGGCCCGACGTCGCCTGCGGGCAGCTCGTCCAGGTCCGGGGTCCACGGATAGTCGCTGGTCACCGAGCTCCCGAAGGGGCCACCGGTCACTTGCACGTAGTAGCTCGACGGCGGGCGCCGCGGCCCCGGACCGCCCCGCGGGCCGCCCTCGAAGCCGCCGCGACCGGGCCGCGCCCAGGTGTCGGTGGCTTCGACGAGGCCGCTGTCGACGCGGTTCAGGAGGTCGTCGTGCATCGCCGAGGTCACCGCCACCCCCGAACCGGCCAGACCGAGGATCACCAGCGCCAGGGTCGCCAGCACCAGCGAGATCCGAAGCGGCACACCGCGAAACACCCGGGGCCGCATGTCAGCCCCGCGGCTCGCGCATCACGTAGCCGACGCCGCGCAGGGTGTGGATCAACGGCTTGTCGCCGGTGTCGATCTTGCGCCGCAGGTATGAGACGTACGACTCCACCACGTTCACGTCGCCGCCGAAGTCGTACTTCCACACGTGTTCGAGGATCTTCGGCTTGGACAGCACCGTCCCGGCGTTCACCATGAAGTAGCGCAACAGCGTGAACTCGGTGGGCGACAGCGACACCGGCACACCGGCTTTGAACACCTCGTGGGTCTGGTCGTCGAGCTCCAGGTCGGCGAAGCACAGGCGCGTGGGCTCGCCGTCGTCGTCGCCGAAACCGCTGCGCCGCAACAGCACCTGCAGTCGTGCCACCACCTCTTCGAGACTGAACGGCTTGGTCACGTAGTCGTCGCCGCCGATGGTCAGCCCGGTGACCTTGTCCTGCACCGAATCTCGCGCGGACAGGAACAGGGCGGGGGCGTCGATCCCGTCGGCGCGCAGTCGACGCAACACCCCGAAGCCGTCCATGCCGGGCATCATCACGTCCAGAATCACCACGTCCGGGCGCACCGACCGCGCGAGGTCGATCGCGTTGTGCCCGTCCACCGCGGTGGTCACGTCGTAGCCCTGGAACTTGAGCGAGACCGACAGCAGTTCGCGGATGTTCTCCTCGTCGTCGACCACGAGCACCTTCGCTGGACGGTCGGGAGCAGCGGTAGACATGTGCCCATTCTGTACCGCGGCGCTGGCCGATACCTGCCGGATTCCTGTCAGGTCACTGTGAGTCGCGGTGTCGCCGCATCAGCGGCGACGGGAAGCCTGCCACCGGCCGCTGGTCCCCGAGCCACTCGGCGAGTTCGTCGGCGCGCGCCCGCAGCGCCCGCTGCGCCGACGCCGGGACGTCCTCCAGCAGCAGGATCTCGATGTCCGGGCCGTCCGGCCGCTGCATCCAGCCGCCCACGATGCGCCCGTCCCACCAGGCCGTCTGACCGCCGTTGCCGGTGCTGTCGAACAGGTCCGCGGCATGCGCCCCGAGGTAGAAGCCGCGCTGCTTGTAACCCATCGTGGTGGGATCGAGCGCGGGCAGCAGGAGCGCCCGCGGGGGCACCTCGTCCAGGTCGGCCAGGTCGTCGGGCAGCAGGTACCCCACGTCGCCGGACTCGAGGTCCACCTCGAGTCCGTCGAGCTCGGCCAGCGCCTTGCGGACCGCGGTCTTGGTGGAACCCAGCCACCACACCAGATCGGTCTCGGTGCCCGGCCCGTAGGCGTGCAGCCAGCGGCGCACCAGTTCGACGTGCCCGCGGTGGGCGTCCAGGGGCTCCAGTTCGGCGCCGAGCCACGAGGTCATCGACGTCCACGTGTTGCGCGCCTGATGCCAGGGCGCGGTGCTCACCCCGCGCACCACGTCGCCGCGCGCGGTCAGCAGGTTCACCACGCGCGGCAGGAGCGGCGACGGTCCCCCGTACGACTTGCCGGGCGAGACCTGCACCGACACGTCGAACTCCGCGAGCGCACCCCGCAGCTCCGGAGTGCTCAGGCCCCGGTCGGTGAGGGCCTCGACCACCGCGTCGCAGGCCGCATCGATCCAGCCGTCGGGATCGGGAAAGTCGTTGCGCCGCATGTCGCGCAGCAGATTGGTGCGTTCGGAGGCGGCCACCCGCGCGCCCACGGCGCCGACGGCCGCGGCCAGCAGCGGCCGCGTCATGACGAACAGTGTCCGGCGCATCACCAGGTGCTTGACCAGCGACCGGTCCTCGTACAGCGCGGCCTCGAGGCGTTCCGGGCGCATGCTCGCCTCGCGCGCCCACGCCGACAGGTGCACGGTGGACGGTGTGGTCGCGTGCAGCCCGACGACGGCGTCGGCCAGCTGTTCCGGCGAGGCTCCCGTGTCCCCGGCGAGGAGTTGCCGGTGCTGCAGGCGCGCGCGACGCTGGGCGTCAGAGACGAACGGCCGCAACGGCTTGCACCTCCACCAGTTGGCCCGGGTAGGGCAACACCGTCACCCCCACCACGATCGCCGGGGGCGTCGCCGGCCACCACCGATCGACGATCTGCCACACCTGACCGAGCAGCTCGCGGCGGTCGCCGGCCACGTACACGGTCAGCGACGCGACCGTCTCGGCGGCGGCGCCGCCGGCGGCGAGCACGGCGTCCAGCTGCGCCAGGGCGCACCGCGTCTGGGCCTCGGCGTCGTCGGGCGCGACGAGCTCACCGGCGTCGTCGAGGGGCGAGATGCCCGCCGTGAACAGGGTGGCACCGGCGTCGACCACCGCGCCGTGGACGAACCCGCCGTCGTGCAGGGGCGCGGCCCGAAACGGGCGGACCCCGGGCCCGCTCACCGGAAGCTCAGCACTTCATCGCCCCAGGCGCGCAACAGGTTTCGGTCCAGGCTGGTGACCGGGGTGTCGGTGGCCCCGATCAGCAGCGAGTGCTGGTCGGCGGGGTCGTACGGCTGCCACCGGGCCGTCGAATCCGCCGAGGTCGGGTTCCCGGTGGCCGCGAAGCCCAGCCAGCGCTGCTGCATGCGGGTGGTCACGGCGAGGCCGGTCTTGCGGCCGCCGAGCCGATAGCTGATGTCGGCCTTGCTGGAGGCCGGGTTGCCCCAGACGTACGGCAGTTCGGTGGCGTGGGTGGCGCCGATGCCCAGCGCCCGGAAAAGCGGTGTGGCCCAGTCGTATCGGTACAGGTAGACGGGGGCGCGATGGCTGTGCGCCTCGGCGATCCACACCGCGGGCATGCGGAAGGCGAGGTCGCGGGAGACGCCCATCGACCGGGCACTGCTCTTCTCCGGGTCGCGCACGCGCCCCGGGTACGCCTCGGCGACGACGTCGTCGGCGGGGATCGCCAGTTCCGGCCGCTCCTGCGCGATCAGCTCGAACATGGCGTCCACCTGCGCCCCGGTCACCGGCATCAGCGGCGTCTTCATCCATTTGAACAGCGAGGTCTCGTCGCGGTTGGTGCCGATCAGCAGCGGGACGTCCAGGGCCCGGCCCTCGCGGATCGCCTGCAGCGGATGCTCGGGCACCAGGTCGCCGTCGACCACCGGCGTGTAGGCGATGGTGCCCGCGTAACGGACCGGCACCTCGTTGAACACCCGGACGCTGGCGTCCACGAGGGCCTGCACCGGGAGTTCACGCAGCTGCGCGGGGGTGACATCGGCCGGGGCACCCAGCTCGGTGAGCAGCATGTCGGTGTGCCGAAGCCCGCGCTCGAGGTGATAGACGCTGGTGGCCGGGGAACTCTGCGAGATGGCCCGCGCGAACAGCCCCTCGGCCGCGGGCACCGCGAGCAGCGTCGTCACCAGTCCGCCGCCGGCGGACTCGCCGAAGACCGTCACCTGCTCGGGGTCGCCGCCGAAGCGTTCGATGTTCGCGCGCACCCACCGGAGCGCCTGCAGCACGTCGGACAGGCCGCAGTTGCTGTCGCCGATCTCCTCGCCCCACTCGGCGAAGCCCAGCGCACCCATCCGGTAGTTGAGGGTGACCACCAGCGCGGGCTGGTCCTCGCGTACCGAGGCCCGCACCAGCGCCGCTCCGTCGTACAGCGGCTGACTGCCGGAGCCGCAGATGTACGCCCCGCCGTGCAGCCAGACCAGTACCGGCCGCCGTGCCTGGCCGACGGCGGCTCCAGCCGGGGCCCAGATGTTCAGGTACAGGCAGTCCTCGTCCTGGGAAGCGCCCGTGCCGAGGTCGATCACCGGCATCGCCGGTTGCGGGCAGACGTCCCCGAACGAGGTGGCCGCGCGCACCGTCGTCCACGGCCGCGGGTCCCGGGCGCGACGCCAGCGCAGCTCGCCCACCGGCGCCTGCGCGTAGGGGATGCCGCGCCAGACGTGGACGTCGTCGTCGGCGACTCCCCGCACGGGACCGAAGGTGGTTTCGACGGTCACTTCCTCGATGCTCACCTGCACCAGTGTGCCGGATGAGGGCCGTCGACGACGGTGGGATGACACCCGCCACAGTCCGCGTCCGCCGACGAGAAGATCACGGACGCGCCGCACGGAAAAGCCGCATTTCAGGGCTCAATAATCCCGCACGCTGCGGGTTTGCTTGTCCGGAAAGTACTTCCATGACTCATCAGAGGATCAGCGGCCGCACCGGATTGCTTCGCGGGGTAGCAATCGGTCTGGTCGCCGCACTCAGCATCAGCGGGGCCGTCGCCACCGCGGCGCCCGCCCAGGCGGCCGGCCCGCTGGCGCAGTACCTGAATCTGCCGACCGTGAACCGCGACGCGGCGCACGGCCCCGGCGGCATCCACCCGAAGCTGCCCACCGACGTGCCGACGCTCGGCAAGCTGGTCGACCAGGCGCGCCGGAGCGGGGCGGCGCCGACGTCGTACCGCGCACTGCTGCTGCAGTACTGGCTGGCCGACACCACCCGCGCCGCAGGCATCGACTTGAAGTCGTGGAACCCGCGCGCCGGGGTGAGCGCCAACCGGCAGAACCTCATCAAGTCGTACCGCTACTACGAGAACCTGCAGCTGGCCCATCGCGAACTGCAGTGGGCGGGCATGGCCGGCATGGTGGGCGCCGACTTCGGCGGCGGCCTGGCCGACTTCGAGATGGCCACCGACATCTACGACTTCGCCCGCCTGCAGCCGGTGGCCAACGCCATCGTCAGCGAGACCAACCGCACCCTGGGCCCGGTCTTCGTCGACAAGCTGCCCACCGGGCTGCGCGCACTGGCCCGCGTGGGCGCCGTGATCTCGGCGGCCGACCTGCGCAAGGTGCAGGGCGACATCCTGGTGATGCAGAAGAACATCTTCACCGACCTGATGCCCGCCCACCGCGCCTACACCAAGGCCGGCATGCCCGCGATCGCCGAGCTGCACGCCGCCGACCTGATCGACGACGAGATCCTGCAGGCGTGGAAGAACATCGCCTCCAAGGAGCCGGCCGCCGTCGCCGCGGGCAACGCCCGACTGCTCCAGCGCGAGCAGGGCGAGGTGATCAAGGATCAGTGGGACGCCGTGCGCGCCTACAAGGGCGACGTGGGCCAGGCCCTGACCTACGCCACCACCGTCGCCGGGTCGCCGTCGGTCGCCGGCGTCGTGCCGCCGCGTTCGTACCGGCCGCTGCAGGTCACCGGCACCGCACCGGACGGGCGCACCGCCACGCTGACGCTGCCGCTGCCCACCTGGAACTGGTCGGTGTACCCCGAGCGCTGGGACTACATCACCGAGCAGCTCCTGCCCAAGTACAAGAACCTCGTCGACCACCACTGGGGCACGCTGAGCGCCCAGCTGCGGGTGCCGTACGAGCAGCAGTTCGAGTCGCACCGACCGATCTGGAACATCCTGCCGACCCTGCAGTCGGCCCTGGAGACGATGAAGGTGACCTACCAGTGAAACGCTCACTTCTGACCGGCCTGGCCGTGGTCGGCGCCGCCGCGGTGACGCTCGGCCTCGCGGCCCCGGCATCGGCCGACCCCGGCCGCACGCCCAACCGCACCCCCGGCCTCGGAGAGATCTTCAACGGCTACGTGGTCGGCACGCTCCGCGACGCGACCGTCGCCACCCCGGACCAACTCGTCGAGCCAATGCGGCCCGGCGATCCGTTCTACGCCGAACCGAAGCTGACCGACGCCGACGTCCCCGGCACGCTGCTCAAGGCCAAGAAGGTGGCCGTGCAGTACACCGGCGTGCGGCCGGCCCACCTGGACGCGTACAAGACGATGTTCGTCACCACCGATCTGCAGGGTCGACGCGACATCAGCACCGGCATCGTGATGATTCCACGCGACGGCAAGAAGAACGCCGAGCGCAAGGTGGTCGGCTTCCAGATGGCCAACGACAGCGTCGGCGGCAACTGCCACCCGTCGACCATGTGGACCGGCGCCGACCCGATGGACGGCGCATCCATGTCCGCCCTCGGCCCGCTGGCGCTGATGTTCGACAAGGGCTACGCCGTGGTGATCTCCGACGTCGGCAACAACGGCGACATGAGCCCGCACGGTGTCTTCGCCGGCCGCTACAACGCGATGTCGACGCTCGACGGCCTGCGCGCCACCCTCGGCGACGAGAAGATCGGCCTGGCCGCAGACGCGCCGATCGGCCTGTTCGGCGTCGCCGGCGGCGGCGTGGGCATCGGCTTCGCCTCCGAACTGCACGAGCAGTACGCGCCGGAGCTCAACATCAAGGCGACGGTCCTCGAGGGCATGGTGGTGGACTACCGCAACTTCATCCGCACCGCCGACGGCTCCGTCGGCTCCGGTTTCGCGATGGCCACCCTGCTGGGCCTGGAGCCGCACTACCCGGACATGAAGATCAACGCCAAGGTCAACGGCGTCGGTCGCGCGGTGGCCGACTACTACCGGACGCAGTGCCAGACCCCGGCGTACTTCACGCTGCCGATGGTGCCGCTGAGCACGCTGTTCAACGGCCAGAACCCGGCCGACATCCCGGACTTCCAGCGGGCGTTCAAGGACAATCGGCTCGGCAAGGGCACCCCGGCCACCGGCAACCGGACGCTGATCGCCTCGTGCGCGGCCGACGACTCCCCGATGTCGCTGGTGCCGGCGGCCGACTCCCGCACGCTGGCCAAGCAGTGGCGTAGCCGCGGGGCCAAGGTGGACTACCAGCCCACCGACTGCAGCATGGTCCGCTTCCTCACCGACATGTACGGCTGGGGCACCGACCTGTTCGGCATGCAGACCATCGACTGGCTGGCCGCGAACCTGAAGGACTGACACCGGTCCGACCGACCCCACCGATCCGCACGCCCCGACCTTTTCGGGGCGTGCGGATCGTCGTAGGCGGGGTCTACCGTGAAAGGCATGAACGTGCCACTGATTCTGCGCGACGAACCCTTCACCGAACCGACCCCGGTGGAACTGCCCGAAACGCTCACCGTCGCCGAGTTCGCCGAATCGGTGACGCTCGCCGACCTGCCGTCGATCTTCGACGCCGGCTACACCAAACTGGCCGCCGCCGCCCCGATCGGCCCCGGTTACGCGCTGTACTCGGGCCCGCCCCTGGGCACCTTCGATCTGGAGATCGGCTTCCCCGTCGCCGTCGTTCCCGACGGCTTCGACGCGGGCACCTTCCCGGTGGGCCGCGCGCTGGCGTTCAGTCATCTCGGCGGCTACGAAAGCCTCGGCGCCTCCTGGGGCCGCCTGATGGAGCACTTCGGCGCGTCGGAGCTGGGCGAGGTGAAGTTCATCGCCGAGGTCTACACCACCGACCCGTCGGTAACCCCGGCCGCGGACCTGCGCACCGACCTGTTCGTCATCTACTGACCCGGACCCCGCCGACCCCCGACCCCCGTGTCGCGACCCGTGCCTCGTGTCGCCCGCGCTGCAAGCCGTCGACACGAAGGACGGGTCGCGACACGAGATGGCGTACAACTTGTACAAGTTGTACGCTCTAGGTATGACCACCGTGACCTTGTCCGATTTCCGTGCCCGGCAGGCCGATCTCATCGCCGTCGCGCAGCGGGAGCCTGTCGAGATCACTTCGCGCGGCGCAGGTAGACGCGCGGTGGTCGTTTCGCCAGAGTTCTACGATCGTGCAGTCCAGGCACTCGAGAACGAGGCGGACATTCGTGCCGCTGCAGCAGCCAGAGCGGAGACCGAACGCATTTCACACGAGGACCTCACCGCCGAGCTCGGCTTCTGACCCGTGACGTACCGGATCACCTACGTCGCCTCGGCGGCTAAGGCGCTCCGCAAGCTCGATAAGCAGACCGCCCGGCGCATTCTCCAGGCGATCGAGAAGCTCGCGGACGATCCGCGCCCACCAGGTTGCATCACCCTGCAGGGCGGACACGGGGAGCTGCGGATCCGAGTCGGCGACCACCGAGTGGTGTACGACGTTGAAGACGACGAACTGATCGTGCTCGTCCTGCGCTTGGGCCACCGGCGCGACGTGTACCGAGCGAAGTCCTGACTCCGCCGAGCCCATGCCCCCTATGTCGCGCCCCGTGCCTCGTGTCGCCCGCGCTGCAACCCGTCGACACGAAGGATGGGTCGCGACACGCGGGGTCTCGGGGCGCGGGAGCGCTGCGACCTGGGCCGTTGTGGAGCCCCCTGTCGGACTTGAACCGACGACCTACGCTTTACAAGAGCGTTGCTCTACCACTGAGCTAAGGAGGCATGTGCGTGCGTGAGTATATCCGCCGCAGCGTGAGGAAGATTCTCGGCTCCACCCAAGCCACGATCGACACCATCGAGCCGGGCAGCATCGTCGTCGCACCGCGTCGGCCGATCGAATGGACCGACGAAGCCGCGATCACCGAGGTCCTCGACCTCGCCACCAAGGTGGGCGCGGTGCTCCTGGATTCGGGCACCGGCGCCATCGACACCCGCGACCAGGTGGCCTTCGTCGCCAGCATCTACGGGCTCGACGACGTCGACGTGGACGTCACCTTCAACACGATTCTGGTCAGCGCACGCCGCGGCAACACGCTCCCGCCGATCACCACCGTCCGCACGGTGCACTACCGCTCGCACGACTTCACCCGCCTCGCCCAGATCGACCGGCTGATCCGACGCATCCGGCAGCTGGCGATCAATCCCGCGACGGCGCACCGCATCGTCGACGACATCCTGGCCGCCAAGCACCCCTATCCGTACTGGGCGGCGAACCTCGCGTGGGGCCTGCTGGCCTTCGGCGTCGCCATCTACCTGGGCGGCGCCTGGCTGGTGTCGCTCACCGCATTCGTCACCTCCGTCGTGATCGTCGCGGTGAACCGCAGGCTGGCCCGCATCGGCACGCCCCCGTTCTTTCAGCAGCTGGCCGGCGGTTTCATCGCGGTGATCCCGGCGGCGGTGATCTTCCGATGGGCCGCCGACACCAGCTTCGCCTTCCTGCCGTCGCAGATCATCGCGGCGGGCATCGTCGTCCTGCTGTCCGGATTGTCCCTGGTCGGCGCCGTGCAGGACGCGATCACCGGCGCTCCGATCACCGGCACCGCGCGGTTCACCGAGGTGGTGGTGATGACCGGCGGCATCCTGGTGGGCGTGGCGCTGGCGATCCGGCTGCTGGCCGCCGTCGGCGTGGACCTGCCCGAACTCACTACCGTGACGCCCTTCGGCGCCTCCGAGATCCCCGCGCGCATCACCGGCGGCGCGCTGGCGGCCGTCGCCTTCGCCTTCGCCTCCTACGCGGAACGACGCGCCCTGCCGGCCGCCTTCCTGGCCGGCATCCTGGGCGCCGGTGTGGCCGCCTCGCTCACGCTGACCACGCTCGGCAACATGCTCGGCTACGGTTTCGCCGCCGTGCTCGTCGGCCTGGTCGGCGGCCTCGCCGCCCGCCGCGCCCTCACCCCGCCCCTGGTCATCGCCGTCGCCGGCATCACCCCGCTGCTGCCCGGCCTGGCGATCTACCGCGGCCTCTACGGGTTGATGAGCGGGCGGATCGCCGACGGCCTGGGCGAGACCGCCTTCGCCTTCGGCATCGGGTGTTCCCTGGCCGCCGGAGTCACCCTCGGCGAGTTCATCGCCCGTTCCCTGCACCAGCCCGCCATACTGTCGACCCTGCAGGAGCGGTCCCGCCGCCAGGTCCTCAAGGCGCGTGCCTCGGCGCGCCCGCTCCGCCCCCTGCGCCGACCGCGACCGCCCGGCGGCGCTTGACCCTCACCCGACGTCAGGGCGCACCCTGGAGGCATGACAGAACGCTGGACCGTCGGGCAGCTGGCCGACCTCACCGGAGTCACGGTGCGCACCCTGCACCACTACGACGCGATCGGGCTGCTCACCCCGAGTGACCGGTCGCCGTCGGACTATCGGCTCTACGACGCCGCCGACCTGGAGCGGCTGCAGCAGATCGTGCTGTACCGACGCCTCGAGCTGCCGCTGGAGCAGATCGCCGTCCTGCTCGACGGCCCCGACGACCCCGCCGAGCATCTGCGCCGCCAGCGCCGTGCCCTCACCACCCGACGCGACGAGCTCGACCAGCTCGTCGCCGCCATCGACCGCGCATTGGAGAGAACCATGAACCATCGACCCGCCACCGACGCCGAGCTCACCGAACTGTTCGGCGAGGGCTTCCACGACGAGCAGACCGAAGCCGAAGCCCGCTGGGGCGACACCGATGCCTGGCACCAGTCCGCCGCGCGCACCCGGGGCTACTCGAAGGCCGACTGGGCCGCGGTGAAGGCGGAGAACGATGCCGTCAACGCCGCGTACGTGGCCGCGAAGCGCTCCGGCGTCGCCGCCGACAGCGAGGAGGCGATGGCTATCGCCGAGCGCGCCCGCACCCAGATCAACGACCGCTTCTACGAATGCTCGCACGAGTTCCACCGCGGTCTCGGCGAGATGTACGTGGCCGACCCGCGATTCACCGCCACCTACGATGCGCTGGAACCCGGCCTGGCCGTGTTCGTGCGCGATGCGATCGTCGCGAACGCCGATCGCGCTGCGGCCGATACGGCATCCGGGCGCGCGACCAGGTAGAATGGCCCTCATGCCGCCGAAGACTACTGACCTTGTTGAAGACGAAGAGCTGGATACCCTCGCCGATGAGACCGCCGCTGCGGCCCGTCGTGTGGTGGCCGCTTACGCCACCGACGCCGAAGAATGCGTGATGTTGTTCTCCATGCTGGGCATCGCTCCGGGAGAAGACGACTAGTCGTATGCGGCCCGACACCTCGACCGCGGGGTCCGACTTCGTGGTCGTTGCCAACCGCCTGCCCGTCAACAAGCAGGTCGGCGACGACGGCACCGTCACCTGGACCCGCGCACCGGGCGGCCTGGTGACCGCCCTGGCCCCTGTCTTCGACAGCCAGCCGGGCGCGTGGGTCGGTTGGACCGGGCAGCCCGATTCCGCCGACGATCCGCATGTCGACGGCATCGACATCCACGCGGTGCCGCTCAGCGCGGCCGAGGTGGAGGACTACTACGAGGGCTTCTCGAACTCGACGCTGTGGCCGCTGTACCACGACGTCCTGGTGAAGCCGGAATATCGCGCCGACTGGTGGGACGTCTACATCACCGTCAACCGGCGCTTCGCCGAAGCCGCCTCCGCGGCCGCCGCCCCCGGCGCAACCGTCTGGGTGCAGGACTACCAGCTGCAACTGGTCCCGGCCATGCTCCGCGAGTTGCGGCCCGACCTGAAGATCGGTTTCTTCCTGCACATTCCCTGGCCGCCGCTGGAACTGTTCAGCCAACTGCCGTGGCGCCGCGAGATCGTCGAAGGCCTCCTGGGCGCCGATCTGATCGGCTTCCACCTGCCCGGCGGCGCACAGAACTTCCTCGGTCTCACCCACCGCCTCACCGGGCTGCCCGTCTCCACCGAACCGGTGGGCGTCCGCAGCAACTTCGGCACCGTCGAGGTCGACGGCCGGACGGTCCAGGTGGGGTCGTTCCCGATCTCCATCGACTCCGCCGGCGTGGCCGCGCAGGCCGACACCGCCGCCGTCCGCGCACGCGCCGCGCAGCTCCGCGAGAGCCTCGGCAATCCCCGGACGCTGCTGCTCGGCGTCGACCGCCTGGACTACACCAAGGGCATCGACGTCCGCATCGAGTCGCTGGAGCGCCTGTTCGCGTCCGGCCGACTGGATCCGGCCGACACCGTCTTCGTGCAGCTGGCCAGCCCCAGCCGGGAGAACGTGGAGAGCTACGCGACGCTGCGCAACACGGTGGAACGCACCGTGGCGCACATCAACGGCACCTACGGGACGGTCGACGCTCCGCCCGTCCGCTACCTGCTGCAGCCGGTGCCGCGCGCCGAACTCCTCGCCTACTTCGTGGCCGCCGACGTGGCCCTGGTGACCCCACTGCGCGACGGCATGAATCTGGTGACCAAGGAGTACATCGCCTGCCGGTCCGACCTCGGCGGCGCCCTGGTGCTCAGTGAATTCACCGGCGCCGCAATGGAACTCGACGCGGCCTACCTGATGAACCCGTACGACGACGCCGCCACCGACGATGCCGTGGTGGCCGCCGCGACCGACGACGACGCCGAGCGCCGCCGCCGGATGCAGATCCTGCGCGATCAGGTGATGAACAACGACGTGGACCAGTGGGCCCGCAGCTTCCTGGACACGCTGACCGGAAAGTGAGTACGCGGTGAGCGCACCCGAGCTCGACGACGACCTGCGGCACGCGCTCGAAGCCTTCTGCGCTCGCGCCCGCGTCCTGGTGGCCTCCGACTACGACGGCTGCATCGCGCCGATCCAGCCCCGCCCGGACATGGCCGTGCCCCACCCGGAATCGCTCGCGGCACTGCGCGACTGCGCCCAGCGCCCGAACACCCTGGCCGCCATGGTCTCCGGTCGCGCCCGCGACGACCTCGCCGCCATCTCCGGCGTCGCCGACGCACCGACCGACGGCCTGGTGTTGGTGGGCAGTCACGGCGCCGAGTTCGACACCGGCTTCGACCAGCCGCTGACCGTCGACCAGCAGGCCCTGCTGGACCGGATCATCGACGAGTTCCGTTCCCTCGCAGCACGATTCGCCGGGACCAGCGTGGAGACCAAGCCCGCCAGCACCACCCTGCACGTACGCAACGCATCCGAGTCCGATGCCGCCGAAGCGCTCGCTCTCGCTGCCGCAGGCCCCGCCTCGTGGCCCGGCGTGCACGTCACCGAGGGTAAGGCGGTGGTGGAGCTCGCGGTGATCGAGACCAGCAAAGGCCTTGCGCTGGACCGACTTCGGGACGAGTTCGGTGCCGACGCGGTGCTCTACCTCGGCGACGACGTGACCGACGAGAAGGCCTTCGCGCACCTGCGCACCGACAGCGGCGACGTGGGGATCAAGGTGGGGTCCGGCGAGACGGGTGCCGCGTTCCGCGTCCCCACCACCGACCACGTCGCCACGGTCCTGGAGTTCGTGGCCGCGCGGCGGTAGCGCGCCTCAGGGACTAGTCGCCGGTGACCACGGTGAGCGGATCGGCGTAGACCGCCGCCAGCGCCACCGCGATCGGCGCCGCATCGGTGACGTGCAGCCCGAATCGGGTCGGCGTGATCTCCCTCGGCTCGCGCGTGGCGGTCGCGGCGTCGAACGCCGCCTGCACCGGGGCCAGACCACGCGGATGGTCCGTGAACGCCTGTCCCGCAACGATCACCGAGTCCGGGTTGATCACGTCACGCATCGACGCCACCGCCTGCCCCAGGGCCGAAGCCCGCGCATCGACGAGCGCCCGGTCGTCGTCCGCCGTGCCGAGCCGCTGCGCCGCCGCCTTGAGCGCCGACGAGCCGACCACCGACTGCAGCGGTGCCACCGGCGCTTCGCTGAGCGGGCCGGGCACCACCAGCAGCCCCGCGATCGAACCGGCGCCGCGCGTGGGCTGGTGCACCTGGTCGTTGATGATCATCGCCATGCCGACGGTCTCCCGGGCGTAGAAGAACAGCGCGGCACCGTGCGGCTCCACCTCCCCGCCGAGGAGCAGTTCGGCCGCGGCCATCGCCTGCACGTGCTCGGACACCGTCACCGGAACGCCCAGTGCCGCATGCAGATTCGGTCCCAGCTTCTGATCGCGCCAGCCCAGGATCGGGTGATCGGCCACCCCGGTCTCGGCGTCGACCGCACCGCCCAGCGCCGCCCCGGCCCACAGCAGCCGCCGACCGGAGAACCGCGCCGCGAGCTCGGCGAGCTGCCCGCACAACCGCTCCACCGCGGCTTCCGCGGACACCCCGGCGAGATCCTGGGTGGCGATGGCGTGGCTGTACAGGGTGCGGCCGCCGAGGTCGGCGATCACCAGCGTCGTCCGTCGGGCACCGACGTGCATGCCGGCCACACAGAACTGGTCGCGGTCGAGCGTGATCGGCACCTTCGGGCGGCCGACGCCGCGGCTGTCGTGCAGATCGGGCCGCTCCTGCACCAGGCCCGACGCAGCCAGCGCCACCACCTGGCGGTTCACCGTCGCGACCGAGAGGCCGGTGCGCGCGGCGATCTGGTCGCGGACCGACGGCCCGCCCACGCGAATCGCGTTGAGCACTAAGCTCGACGGCGCCGTCCCGACGCGCAGCTGTGCCGCGACCACTCCGCTGGCGCTCATGGCGTCGAATCTAGCAGCCGCACCCGGCGTAGATCGGCGTCTTAGACTGGTGGGCATGACGAACTCGGGCAGCACGGAAGCAGTTCAGAGCAACGGGAAGGTCGCCGTGGTGACCGGTGCCAGCTCGGGCATCGGCGCGGCGAGCGCCCGCGCCCTGGCCGCCGTCGGCTACTCGGTGGTGATCGGCGCCCGTCGTGTCGACCGCATCGACGCACTCGCGGACGAGATCGGCGGCCGCGCAATGTATTTGGACGTAACCGACCCCGCTTCGGTGGAACGCTTCGCGGCCACCCTCGAACGCGTCGATGTCCTGGTGAACAACGCCGGCGGCGCGAAGGGCCTCGCCCCCGTCGCGGAGGCGAACCTCGACGACTGGCGCTGGATGTGGGAGACCAACGTCGTCGGCACGCTGCGCATCACGAAGGCGCTCCTGCCCGCGCTGATCGCCTCGGGCGATGGACTGATCGTCACCATCACCTCGATCGCCGCGCTCGACGTCTACGACAACGGCGCCGGCTACACCGCCGCCAAGCACGCCCAGAGCGTGCTGCACCGCACCCTGCGTCCGGAGCTGCTCGGCCAGCCCGTGCGGCTCACCGAGATCTGCCCCGGCATGGTCGAAACCGAGTTCTCCCTGGTCCGGTTCGACGGCGACGCCGAGCGCGCCGGGCACGTCTATGACGGCCTGACCCCGCTCACCACCGATGACGTCGCCGAGGTCATCGCCTTCGTCGCGTCGCGGCCACCGCACGTGAACCTGGACCGCATCGTGCTGATGCCGCGCGATCAGGTGGACGCGCGCCGCAACCTCCGCACCGGATAGCGGCACGGGCCAGCACACACTCCAGTGTGCAGGCCCGTAGCACTGCCTTCTCGGCCGAATTGTCAACGGTTCCGTGCACATTCAACGCGCTTTCCACAGACCCGAAAAAATCGACTTTCCCGGCCCCCACCTGCATTTACTGTTCTCGCATGACATGGGGGATGTTAGAACTGGTCAGCGATGCCGATCTGTTGCTCGCGGGGGCGCGGGACGACAAGTCAGCCTTCGGAGCGTTGTTCGCCAGACACGAGAAATACCTGTACGCCGTCGCGCTGCGCACCACCGGCGACCCGGAAGACGCTGCCGACGCCCTGCAGGACGCTTACCTCTCGATCATGCGGACAGCGGTCGGATTCCGGGCGGACGCGTCGGTGCAGTGCTGGATGCACCGGATCGTCGTGAACGCCGCGTTCGATCGGATCCGACGGCGCAAACACCACGACACCCGGCCGCTTCCCGAGTCCGACGACGCGCTCCCCGACCACGGGGAGGACGACTTCACCGACACCGTCGATCTGCGCCTGTCGATCGGCCGCGCTCTCGACGTGCTGCCAGCCGACCAACGGGCGGCCATCATCGCCATCGACTTCGAGGGCCGCTCCGTCGGCGAGACCGCTCGTGCCCTCGGCGTCGCACCCGGCACCGTCAAGAGCCGCTGCCACCGCGGTCGCCACAAACTGGCCCTGGTCCTCGGCCACCTCCGCGAACTCGACTGACCGCGGCACGCGCTCGGGAGAGTGCCTACTCGGGGAAGCCGTCGAGCACGGCGGCGGTGCCGGACAGGCCGAGGCGGTTGGCGCCGGCAGCGATGAGCTCGGCGGCGAACTCGGCGGTCCGGATACCACCGGAGGCCTTGACGTCCACGCGGTCGCCGACGGCCGCACGCATCACGCGCACCGCCTCCACGCTCGCGCCACCGGCCGGGTGGAAGCCGGTGGAGGTCTTCACGAAGTCGGCCCCGGCAGCGGCCGCTTGGCGGCACACCTCGGCGAGACCCTCCGCGCCGATGGTGTCGAGCAGCACCGCCGACTCGACGATCACTTTGAGCACCGCGTCCCCGGCGCCCTCGCGCACGGTGATCACGTCGGCGAAGATCTCGTCGTAGCGGCCCGCCACGGCGGCCCCGACGTCGATCACCATGTCGACCTCAGCGGCCCCGGAGTCGACGGCCAGGCGCGCCTCGGCGGCCTTGACCAGCGAATGGTGCTTGCCCGACGGGAACCCGACGACGACGCAGGTCTTCTGCGCACCCGAATTCACCGGCAGCATCGACGGCGACAGGCACACCGCGTACGTGCCCAGCTCCGCGGCTTCGGCGAGCGTGGCCGCCACGTCCTCGCGGGTGGCCTCCGGCTTGAGCAGGGTGTGGTCGACGAGGGCCGCGACGTCGGCCCGGCGCAGGTTGGTTTCAGTCACACCAACGAGCTTGGCACACTGGACCCTGTGACCGAGTCCGAGACCTCCCGCCGCCCCGACGATGGACGCAGCTTCGTGCTCACCCTGGGCTGCCCCGACCGCACCGGCATCGTCGCCGCCATCTCCGGTTTCATCGCCGACATCGGCGGCTGGATCACCGAGGCGGCCTACCACTCCGACGAGACCTCCGGCTGGTTCTTCACCCGCCAGGCAGTGCGCGCCGACAGTGTCGATCTCACCGTCGACGAGATCCGCGAACGCTTCACCCGCGTGGTCGACGAGGCACTCGGCCCGGAGAGCGAATGGCAGCTCAGCGACACCAGCACGCCCAAGACCGCGGTGCTGCTGGTCAGCAAGGACAGCCACTGCCTCACCGACCTCCTCGCGCGCGCCGAACGCGGCGAGCTGCCGGCGCAGATTCCGGCGGTGATCGGCAATCATCGCGACCTGGAGTCGTTGACCACCCGCTTCGGCATCCCGTTCCACCACGTGCCGTTCCCGGCCGGCGACCCCGCGGGCAAGGCCGCCGCGTTCAACGAGGTCCGCCGCATCGTCGACGGCTACCAGCCGGACGCCATCGTGCTGGCCCGCTTCATGCAGATCCTGCCCGCCGAATTGTGCGAGGCATGGGCCGGGCGCGCCATCAACATCCACCACAGCTTCCTGCCGAGCTTCATCGGCGCGCGGCCGTACCACCAGGCCTTCGACCGCGGCGTGAAGCTGATCGGCGCCACCTGCCACTACGTCACCGCCGACCTCGACGCCGGCCCGATCATCGAGCAGGACGTGGGCCGCATCAATCACGACCAGACGCCCGCCGACATGGTCCGGCAGGGCCGCGACATCGAGACGCTGGTGCTCTCCCGCGGCGTCCGGTGGCACCTCGAGGACCGGGTCCTGGTGCACGGACGCAAGACCGTCGTCTTCGCCTGAGCCGCCCGGGCCCAGCCGACTACGTGCAGGTGGTCTGCCCGCCGGTCACCGCGGAGGCCGCCTGCAGATTCACGTCCTGACCGGAGAAGGTGACCTCGATGCCGCGGTCGGACACCTTCAGGTCGTCCACCGAGATCTCGGCGAACAGCGGGCCGAGCATCGCGTCGGTCACCTGGTCGACCATCTCCTGGGCGAAGTCGTTGGGCAGTCCGATCCCGAACGCCGTGGTGTCCTCCACGCGGAACTCCACCTTGCCGTCGACCTGCGTCGGCCTGATCACCACGGTGGCCGGGACCGAGAAGAAGGCCACCGGATAGCTCGCGTCGATCGTCATGGTGCCGTCGGCGTTGCCGGTGACCGACTGGATCTCCGCCCCGCTCGTCTGCTGGCCCGACCCGTTGTCGGCGGCCATCTCCTGCACGCGGTCGTACGGGATGAAGGCGCTGCCGCGCAGGCTCTTCACCGACCGGCCGTCGCGCGCGACGTCGTCGGCGCGGGCGTGCAGCCGCATGGCCGTGCCCGACGACGAATCGTTGGTGTCGATCTGCACCCACGCGACCGAACCGGTGAACCACGCCGCCAGCATCGGGCCGCGCGGGACCGACACCGACGTCGACGTCCCGGTGAGGTTGCCGAACGCGTCCTCCAGGCAGCCGGTGACGCGGTTGCGCACGTACAGCTCGGTGCTGACCCCGGCGATGATCACCAGCAGCACCACCGCGGTGGCCACCAGTCCGATGGTGCGGCCGCGGCTCTTACCGAGCCGACTCCATCGCGGACGCGAGCGCACGACGGTCGACGACGGGCCGCTCGACGCGAACTCCTCGGCCCCGAGATCTGCGGCCGGCATCTGCTGCGTCACCGGGCGGGTGCCCGGCAGGCCGACCGCGGGCGGCGGCGGAACCACCGGCAGGGAGTCGGTGGTCGGTTCGCTGAGCGACGTCGTCGACTCGGAACCCGCCGACGCCGGGCTCTCGGTCTCGGCGGTCTCCGCCGCCGCACTCTCGGGCGCGGGGATCTCGACGTCCGACGCAGCGGCGTCCGACGCAGCGGCGTCGGGCGTCTCGGCGTCGGGCTTGTCGGCGTCCGGCTTCTCGTCGCTCATGGACCTCTAGTCGTTCGGGTGGGATCGGGGGATGTCGCGCTGGTTGGTCAGCACCGCCGACGCCGTACGCGCCGTCCCGATCGTGGACAGATCTACGTCATGGACACCCAGCTGCGGCCCGGCACCATGATCTGCGATCACGCTACCGAACGGATCTGTGAGTCGGCTATGGCCGATCCCCGTGGGAGCCCGTGAATTTCGGAGTTCCGGGTCGTCGGGCAACGCCTGTCCGACGGCGGCGACCACGGTGGCGCTGTCCAGCGCCCGCGCCGCGGCCAGCAGTCGCCACTGCTCCAACTTGCTCGGTCCGGCGCCCCACGACGCCGGGACCGCGATCACCTCGGCGCCGCGGCGGGCCAACTCCACGAACAGCGCGGGAAACCGGATGTCGTAGCAGGTGGCGACGCCGACCCGATGCCCGGCGATCTCCACCACCACCGGCTCGCTGCCGGGCGCGACCGTCGCCGACTCGGCGAACCCGAACGCGTCGTACAGGTGGATCTTGTCGTAGCCGCGCACCGGCTCCCCGGGCACCGCGATCACCAGGGTGTTGCGCACCCGGCCCTCGTCGGCCGGGGTGAACATGCCGGCGATCACCGCGACTCCGGTCGCTGCCGCCACCTCGGCCACCCCGGCGGCCCACGGGCCGTCGAGCGGCTCCGCCACAGGGGCCAGTGGCACGCCGAAGCGGCACATCATGGCCTCCGGGAAGATCACCAGGTCAGCGCGCTGTGCGGCCGCGTCCCGGGTCCACGCACCGAGCAGCTCGAGGTTCGCCGCCGGGTCGGTGCCGGAATTACACTGCGCCATCGCAATTCTCATCGCTGCGACTCCTTCGACGGGCTCGGGGCGCCCGCTTCCTCCAGCGTTGCACACCCGCGGACCGGGGTGCCCGAACGAATCCGCGAGGGGTGTCGCGAGACTGTTGCACTTGGTGTGCTGTGACCACCAAGTGCAACAGTCTCGCGGACCCCCTCGGCGAAACAGCCCGTCACCGGTTCGGCGCGACCGCCGACCAGGGCACCGTGAGCAGATTGTCCACGCTCCGGCCCCGACGAATCCGCACCGGAACGCCCTCGGCCCGCAACACCTCCAGCGCCACCCGCCAACGCTCCCGCGGACCGAAGGGCGCGTGCCCGGCCGCGCGGTCCCAGCAGCGGTCGGCCGCCTCGATCAGCGCGTGCACCGGCTCGCCCGGAACATTTCGGTGGATCAGGGCCTTCGGGAGCCGGGGCGCCAGGTCGGACGGGCGGTCACTGTGCGTCGGCGCCCACGCCATGGTGAACTCCAGCGGCCCGTGCCCGTCGAGGAGCACCCAGCAGGCACGACGCCCGATCTCGTCGCAGGTGCCCTCCACCAGGAAACCGCCGGGGGCCAGGCCGCCGCAGAGCTGCGTCCACGCCGCGGCCACCTCGTCCTCGTCGTATTGCCGGAGCACGTTGAACGCGCGCACCAGATGGGGCCGCAGCCCGGCCAGCTCGAAGCCGCCGAGCGCGAACCGGACGCCGGGCGACGGCGGCGCCAACCGCTCCGGATCGATCTCCAACCCCACCAGCTGCACGCGCGGATCCACCGCACGGAGGCGAGCGGCAAGCTCCAAGGCGGTGTCCGGGCGTGCGCCGTACCCGAGGTCGACGACCAACGGCGCAGCGGCGTGCGTCAGGACGGACCGGATCCGCGGGTCGGCACAGATCCACCGATCCACCCGCCGCAGGCGGTTGAGGTTGGTGGTGCCGCGGGTGATGCGGCCGATCGGCACGGGCTAGATGAGGTGCTTACCCACCCAGTGCTGGCTGTATTCGGCCTCCGCACGGAACAGGTCCACCAGGTTGACGAGCATCAGCTGCTCCAGCGTGCCGTTGACGAACGGCAGAAAGACCTTCACCTCGGTGGTCTTGCGCAGCGTGCTTCCGGTCTCGGTGTCGGTGAGGATCTGTTCGCCGTTCAGCGACCCCGGGCCGGCCGGGATCGACGCCGTGTACGTGCCCTCGGTGGCCGCCGTGTCGAACGCGCCGAGCGTCTCCACGCGGGTGATCATCATGTCCTTGCGCATCACGGTCTGCGCCACCGGCGGCAGCATGTCACGCGGGATGGCCTGCTTGAGGACCACGCGCATGCCGTCCGGACCGGCGGTGAACTCGTCGAGTTCGGAGACCGGGGTCAGCATGCGGAAACCGTCAACGAGGTCCTGCCAGTACTGCCGTTCCATCTGCGCTTCGTAGAACTTCTCCGCGGGGAACTTGAACCGCGCCGAATAGCTGAGCCGTCGTGCCATGGGGATCGAGCGTAATTACTGACCCGTGCCCTGCACAAGCTCGACGGTGGCATCGCGCTCGGCGTTGAGCAGGTGCTTCACCTGATCGATGATCGCGCGCTCGATCTTGCCGCCGACGAACGGGATGTTCACCGCGCAGTTGCCGTGGTAGTCGGCGGTGGCCGAATCGCCCATGATCATGATGTCGCCGTGGATCTTGGCGGGCGAGCCGGACACCGACGCCTCCATCTGACCGATGATGGTGGCGCCGCTGTTGACGAACTCGATGGTGCGCGGGATCTCGACGTCGCCGGGCCGCACCGCGGTGACGACCGACGGCAGGTTCTCCGCGCCGACGCCCTGCTTGGTGGTGACGGTGACGCGGTCGCCGTCGTGGGCGAACGACACCAGGCTGCCGTGCTCGGCGTTGGTGCGTTCGATCAGGTCGCGCCAGTACTGCTCGTTGCTGAGCTGCGTCCACAGTGTCGCCACGGAGAACGGGTAGCTGACCGAATGCTCGAAGTTGCTCGCCATGGCGATCAGGCTACCGTTACCCGGGTGAGCAATCCGCAACCGACCGGTCCCCGCCTGGCCGATGTCACGACGCTACGAGCGGGCTGCGCGGCCGCCTAGAGGGAGTGCAGGAGGTCGTCGAGGAGGCGGTTGAACTCGGCGGCCCGTTCGATCGGCATCATGTGGCCGGCGCCGTCGTAGGTCACGTACTCCAACAGCACGCCGTTGTCCTCGAGCACCTGCGCCATGTAGTCGGCGTGCATCGGCGGGGTGAGTCGGTCCTCGCTGCCGACGGCCACGATGGTCGGCACCGAGATCGCTTCGAGCGCGCCGATGATGTTCAGGCTGTACATCGCACGGCCCCACGCGGCGCGGGCGACGGGCGAGCCGCGCGCGATCAGGTCGTCGGCGAAGTCCACGTGCGCCTGGCGGGCCTTGGGCCCCAAGGCAATGAAGTGCGTCAGTCGGCTGGTCAGGGCATTGTTCGGCAGCGGCACCGGCGAGGACACGAACGACCGCGCCACCAGCGGCTTCACCAACTCCTCGAACCACGGCATGTCGTCGGCGGTCAGCCGCTGCTCCTGCACCACGTGGCGCGGGGTGGTGGAGGCCAGCACCACGGCGGCCACCCGATCGCCCATGCCCGACGGGAACTGCCGCGCCCACGACAGGATGGTCATGCCGCCCATGCTGTGGCCCACCAGCACGGCGCGCTTGCCCTCCGGCAGCACGGCGTCGAGCACCGCCTGCAGGTCCTGACCCAGTATGTCGACGGAAACCGGCGCGGTGCCCAGCTCCGACAGCCCGTGCCCGCGGTGGTCGTAGGCGATGATCGGCCGCTCGTCGACCAGATGATTGACCTGCGCGTTCCAGAAGCGCGTGCTGCAGGTCCAGCCGTGGACCAGCACCACCACCTCGTCGCTGGGATGCGTCTCCAGATCGAGGGAGGTCTCCACATGCAGCAGCGTGCCGTCGGCGGTGGCCACCACCGAGGAGCGGGTGCGGCCGTGCGGATCGATCAGCAGCGGGTCCGGGCCGTCGTCGATCGGGTCGGGGAAGGCCAACGCGCCTTTCAGGATGCCGGCGACCACCAGCCCCAGGTCGGCCGCGAGCAGCGCGGCCGCGCCGCCGCCCGCCCAGGCGAGACCCTTCCCCCAACGACGCAGATCAGTGCTCTTCATCCCCGGTCTCCTCATCGAAATACTTGGTAGCCGTACCGATGGCTTTGGAGATCTCGGCGTCGAGCGCCTTGCTGAACGCGGTCTCCACGATGTCGTGCGCCATGGGACGCACGGTGTTGATCAATTCGGCGAGCTCGGACACCGACTGCTCGCTGAGCGTGGGCAGGTTCTCGTCGAAATACTTGTCGGTGATGATCGAGACGAAGCTGGCGGCGACGTCGGCCAGATCCGATTCCACACGCAGCCACCGGTCGAGCAGGGTGTCGATGTCGATGCCGCCCTTGACCAGCACCTCGGCGCCCTCCAGGAGTTCCGGGTTGCGCACGGCGAACTGGGTGCCGTCCTTGGCCAGCAGACCGAGCTTCTGGCTCAGTGCGATGGAGCGGTCGCTGGCGCCGAGCGTCTTGCGCAGTTCGGTGATGGTGATGGTGGCGGCCCGCTTGAGGCTGCGCAGACGACCGGCGGGGCGCGGCTTGCCGCGCAGCACGTGCTCCACCTTCATGCCGCGGCTGGCCGCGATCAGCAGTTCGCTGATGGTGGCGAAGGTGTAGCCGCGGTTGAGCAGGCTGGAGATCAGGTTGAGGCGGACCAGGTGCTCCTCGGAGTACCAGCCACTGCGGCCGCGCAGCTCCGGCGGCGGCAGCAGGCCGCGATCCTGGTAGACCCGGATGTTGCGGACGCTGACGCCGGAGACCTCGGCGAGCTCCGCGATCCGATACTCGCTCACCGCACGCCGCCGAGGTGCGCGACCACGGGGCTCACGCGGCCTTGCGGAACCACGAGCGGCCCTGAATCTCGTCGATCCGCGGACGGATGTCGACGAGGTACACGCTGGTGCCGACCATCGAGGCCAGCAGGAACAGGCCGGCGAACGACGTCAGGACCGCACCCGAGTAGGCGATCGGCAGCGTCAGGACGCGGAGCACGCCGAACAGTGCGGCCACCGCGGAGCAGACCGCGAGGATAGCCACCCAGAAGCCCTTGCTCTTGGTGTCGATGGCCGGATAGGCATCGGGCCGGGTCGCCACCGCGTGCACCAGCCCTGCCACGGCCCCGACCAGTGTCAGGACGGTCAGGACGAGCATCAAGATGAAGATGATCAGGTTTACGATCCAGCCCACACTCACATCGACCACTGTAACCGCGTGCGACTCAGTCGGTTTCCGCGGCAGCGTCGGCCTCGGCGTGCGCGGCGTTCTCGTTGCGGAAGGTGTCATAGATCTCCAGCAGCATCTGCTTCTGACGCTCGTTGATCGTGGTGTCCACCAGCAGCGCATCGCGGACCGGGCTGGCCGGCCGTTCTTCGAGGATGCCGGCGCGCACGTACAGGACCTCGGCGGAGACCCGCAGGCCCTTGGCGATCTGCGCCAGCACGTCGGCGGAGGGCTTGCGGAGCCCGCGTTCGATCTGCGACAGGTACGGGTTGCTCACCCCGGCGCGCTCGGCCAACTGGCGCAGCGAGACCTGGGCGGCCATCCGTTGTGCGCGAATGAAACCCCCGATGTCGTGCGTGGAGTTGTCACTGCCCTGTTTATCGTCGTCGCTGCTCACCGGTGCCGTCCTCTCGGCTCAAGTATCCCGAAACCGCGCTAACAAGTGCAAGCGCAACGCCGGTCGTGAGAGCAACCAGACACCCCGGCGTCCTCTGCGGGAAGTCAGCCGAACAGCAGCTCCGAGGCCGTGTAGATCGCCAGTCCGGCGAGGGCGCCCACCACGGTGCCGTTGATCCGGATGAACTGCAGATCGCGACCCACCTGCAGCTCGAGCTTGCGGCTGGTCTCCTCGGCGTCCCACCCGCGCACCGTCTCGGTGATCACCGAGATGATCTCGGTGGAGTAGTTCTCCGCCACGTGCTGCCCGGCGCGGGCCACCCAGCTGTTGATCTTCTCCAGCAGCGGCTCGTCGTCGCGAACCCGGACGGCGAATCGGACCACCGCGTCGGCGAGGGAGGTGCGCAGCGTCGACTTCGGGTCGTCGATCATCTGCTCGATCACCGCCTTGCCGGCCTGCCAGGCGGTCGACGCCGCGCCGGTCACCTCGTCGCGGCCGAGCAGTTCCTCCTTGATGCCCTCGAACTTGGCGATCATCACGCCGTCGTGCTGGAGGTCGTCGGCGAAGTTGTGGACGAACTCGATCATCGCCAGCCGCAGCTCGTGGTCGGGGTCGGCGCGCACCTTGAAGGTGAACTCGGTGAGCTCGCGGTAGATCTTGTCGCCGACGAGGTTGTTGACGAATCGCGGCGTCCACGCGGGGCCGTCCCGGTCGACGACGCGGTCGATCAGGCCCTGGCTGCCCAGCGCCCAGTCGTGCGCGCGGTCGCACAGCAGCTGGATCACCGGCTCCAGGCGATCCTCGTCGACCAACTGCTGCAGCACGCGACCCACCGGGGGCGCCCACACCGGCTCGGCCGCCCACTTGAGGACGGACTGGATGAACGTCTCCACGTCCTCGTCGCGCAGCATCTCCGAGACGAGACCGAAGGCGCGCGACACCTCGTCGTTGACCCGCCCGGCGTTGGCGGGATCGGCCACCCAGCCCGACACCCGCCCGGGCAGGTTCACCGTGCGCGCCCGCTCGGCGATCACCTCCGGGATCATGAAGTTCTCTTCGATGAACCCGCCGAGCTGTTCGCCGATCTCGTCCTTCTTCCGCGGAATCAGCGCGGTGTGCGGAATCGGCAGTCGCAACGGGTGCTTGAACAGCGCGGTCACCGCGAACCAGTCGGCGAGCGCACCGACCATGCCGGCCTCCGAGGCGGCGCGCACGTACCCCACCCAGGCGGCCACGTCGGCGCCGTCGCGGTGCTCCAACCAGCGCATGATCAGGTAGACGATGGCGGCGAAGATCAGGAACGAGACCGCCAGCAGTTTCATTCGGCGCAGGCTGGCGAGCCGCTCGGCGTCCGGCTCGGTCAGTCCGCCGGGCGACGTCCGGACGGAGGGCGGTGCGGGCAAGGTGGTGGACATCAGACCAGTGTCACCCATGACCCATTAGGGTGGCCACGTGATGGCTACCCCACCCCGACCGGCCGGCGCTGCGCGCGCCGCGGTGAACGCTGCCGCGATCCTGACGCGCGAGATCGAACAGCGCCTCCTCGCGCCGGCCGTGGACGCCGTGACCTCGGACGGCCGTAAGCAGCGGTGGGCCCGGCACAAGCAGGCCCGTCGTACCGAACTGATCCTCGGCACCATGGAGGCGGTGCGCGCGTTGGGCCCGGACGTCGGCATGGACGAGATCGCCGGGCACGTCGGCGTGTCCAAGACCGTGCTGTACCGGTACTTCACCGACAAGAACGACCTCGCCACCGCCGTGAGCGAAGCGTTCATCCAGACCACCGTGCTGCCCGGGCTGAACGAGGCGTTGACCGAGGAGCTCGACGATTTCGAGCTGGTGCGCACCGTGATCGGCGTCTATGTGCGGACGGTGGCGCAGGATCCGAACCTGTACCGCTACAGCGTCGCCACCGAGCACGCCGACCCCGGCACCCTGGCCGCCGCGATCCGCGTCTTCTCCGGCGCCATCGAGTCGACGCTGCACAGCCGCCTCACCGATCGGGAGGCCGAACCCGGCGGCGCTGCGACCTGGGCGTTCGTCATGATCGGCGGGGTGGAGCTGACCGTCGGACGGTGGCTCGACGACCCGTGGGTGGACGCCGACCAGCTGGCCGACGAGCTGACCATGCTGCTGTGGGGCGGCATCGCCGGCGTGATTCAATCCGGGGGTTCGACCACCGAATTCGCGGCCGCACCGCCGCGCATCGCCCCGATCCTTCCCGAGGAGGAAGCATGAGCAGCACGCCCGTCGCCCTGGTCACCGGGACCAGCCGCGGAGTCGGCAAGGGCGTCGCGACCGCCCTGCGCGACGCCGGCTGGACCGTCTTCGGCACCTCGCGGCGCGGCCGCGGGCCCGACGGCGTCACCAACCTGACCTGCGATCACACCGACGACGATGCCGTGGCCGCGGTCTTCGAACGCATCGAGTCGACGGTCGGCCACCTGGACCTGCTGGTCAACAACGTGTGGGCGTCGCCCCCGGGATTCGCCGGCTTCACCGAGAAGTTCTACCAGCGCCCGCTGAGCGACTGGGACACGCTGATCACCGTCGGTCTGCGCGCCCACTACGTCGCCTCGGTGCACGCCGCCCGCATGATGACCGCGCGCGGTTCCGGGCTGATCGCGTCGGTGTCGTCGTTCGGTTCCCGCGGGCACCTGCATTCGGTGCTGTACGGCATGAGCAAGGCCGCGATCGACAAGATGGCCTTCGACATGGCGCACGAACTGCGCGGCTCCGGCGTCAGCGCCGTCTCGCTGTGGCCCGGTCTGGTCCGCACCGAACTGCTGCTGTCGGCCGGGATCAGCGAGTTCGCCGGCTTCCCGATCTCCGAGGCGGAGGACCCGACGTTCATCGGCCGCGTCATCGAACGCCTCGCCACCTCGCCCGACCTCGGCACGCGCAGCGGCCACACGCTGATCACCGCCGAACTCGGGGCGGAGTACGGCATCACCAACGACGACGGCACGGCCCCCGCGTCGCACCGCGGCCCGTTCGGCGGCGGCGCGCTCTACCCGCCGAGCTGACCCGCCCGCACCCACCGACGACTCCAGCCCCGCACCTTGTCAGGTACGGGGCTGGAGTGCTGTTCACCGGCTCAAGCCGGAGCGATCACTTGGCAGTGGTCGGGGCAGCCTTGGCGGCGGGCTTGGCCGGAGCCTTGCGAGCCGGAGCCTTCTTGGCCGGAGCAGCCTTGGTGGCGCGACCCTTGGCGGTGTCGGCGACCTCGCCGATCTTCGCGGCGGCCGTCTTCGCCTCGGCGGCGACCTTGGTGCCGGCATCTTCGATGTCGACGGCGGCCTCTTCGACCTTGTCGGCGACCTTGGCGCCGGCCTCTTCGATCTCGACGGCGGCGTCCTGCACCTTGTCGGCGGCGCGACCGGCGAGAGCGGCAGCGCGGTCACCGACGGCGCGGGTCTGCGAGGACACGGCACCCAGGGCGTCTTCGGTCAGGTCGACGGCGTCGTTGTACACCTTGCCGACACGATCCAGGTTCTCCTGGACGGTGGGCTGGGTGCGCAGACGCTCGACGGCGCCTTCGCCGCGCTCAGCGAGGTCCTTGTAGAAGTCCGTCGCGGTCTCCACGTAGGGAGCGGTGACCTTGCGGAGCTCCTCGCGGTTCAGCTTGGCCTTGATCTCGTCGACGTTGACGTCGGACGGCAGATCGGCGAGACGGGTGCGGGTCTCGGTGAGGCGGGTCTGTGCGGCCTCTGCGCGGTTACGCAGACGGTCGTAGGCTTCCTTGGCCTCCTGGACCACGACATCACCGGCGCCGACGACGGCGTAGAGGGGCGTGGGGAGGGTGCGTTCGGTGGTGCTCATGGCATCTCCTTCGATTCGATCCGCTTCTCTCCTGCGGACGTCTGCTTTCGACGCCTCGAAGTCCCGGATCCCGTTTTGTGGACAACCCCAGTATGCCCCCAAGTGCTAACAAAAGCTAGCGATGTGCTAGCAGTTGTGGTCCATTTCACCGGATAGATGCAGGAGAGAGGCTGTCCGACTGCTAACTGTTCACCTCGGTATCGAGCCGGAACGGCCACTGCCGTCTGCTGCAGGCACCAGGTGACTGCAGCAGACGGCAGTGTTGAGGTTGGGACTCAGTCCAGATAGTCGCGGAGGCTAGGAGCAGGACGCTAGGAAGCGGAGGCCTCGTCGTAGCGGTAGAAGCCCTCGCCGGACTTCTTGCCGCAGTGGCCGTCGTCGACCATCTGCACCAGCAGCGGCGGCGGCAAATAGAGGGGTTCGGCGAACTCGTCGTACATGGTCTCGGCGATGGCCTTGACGGTGTCCAGACCCACGAGGTCGGCCAGCTTGAGCGGCCCCATCGGGTGGGCGCAGCCGAGCACCATCGCCTTGTCGATGTCGGCGGCGGTGGCGAAACCGCTCTCCACCATCCGGATTCCGGACAGCAGATACGGGACGAGCAGCGCGTTGACGACGAAGCCGGAGCGGTCGCCCGAGCGCACCACCTGCTTGCCGAGGACGTCGTGCGCGAAGGATTCGGCGCGTTCGGAGATCGACTCGGCGGTGTCGGAGGTGGTGACCAGCTCCACCAGCGGCAGCACCGGTACCGGGTTGAAGAAGTGCAGGCCGATCACGCGGTCGGGGTGCGCGGTGGCCGCGGCGAGCGTCATGATCGGGATCGACGACGTGTTGGACGCGAGCACGGCGACGGGGTCGTCGATCACCTCGTCGAGCCGGGCGAAGACGGCGGTCTTGACCGCGACGTCCTCCACCACCGCCTCGACCACCAGTTGGCGGTCGGCGAAGTCGGCGAGGTCGTCGGTGAAGCGCAGCCGCCAGGCGGCCTGTTCGCGTTCGCGTTCGGTGAGCTTGCCGGACGAGACCCCGCGGTCCAGTGAGCGCAGGATGCGGGCCCGACCGGCGGCGGCCAGTTCGCGGGTGGCTTCCGCGACGAGCACGTCGACGCCGGCGCGTGCACACACCTCGGCGATGCCCGCGCCCATCTGCCCGGCGCCGACGATGCCGACGCGCGAGATCATTTCGGTTGCCATGTCCATCCCTGAAATCACCCGGTGAAGAAAATGATCCCGGGGCCGGCGTGGATCGCTCCTGCCAGCCCCGGGATCATTCATGTACCTCTGTGCGAGGAGGGGTTCCTAGTGGAACTGGCCCTCTTCGGTCGAGCCCTTCAGAGCTGCGGTGGAGGTGTTCGGGTCGACGGTGGTGGCCACCTGGTCGAAGTACCCGGCACCGACCTCACGCTGGTGCTTGATGGCGGTGAAGCCGCGCTCTTCGGCAGCCTTGAACTCGCGCTCCTGCAGGTCGACGAAGGCGGTCATGCCCTCGCGGGCGTAGCCGTAAGCCAGGTCGAACATGCCGTAGTTCAGCGAGTGGAAGCCGGCCAGCGTGATGAACTGGAACTTGAAGCCCATGGCGCCGAGCTCCTTCTGGAACTTCGCGATGGTGGCGTCGTCCAGGTGAGCCTTCCAGTTGAAGGACGGGCTGCAGTTGTAGGCCAGCAGCTGGTCCGGGAAGTCGGCCTTGACAGCCTCGGCGAACTGCTTGGCGACCTCGAGGTCCGGCACACCGGTCTCCATCCAGATGAGGTCGGAGTACGGGGCGTAGGCCTTGGCCCGGGCGATCGACGGCTCGATGCCGTTCTTCACGCCGTAGAAGCCCTCGGAGGTGCGGGTGCCGTCCAGGAACGGGCGGTCGCGCTCGTCCACGTCCGAGGTGATCAGGGTGGCGGCCTCAGCGTCGGTACGCGCGATGACCACGGTGGGGACACCGGCGACGTCGGCAGCCAGGCGAGCCGAGGTCAGGGTGCGGATGTGCTGCTGAGTCGGGATCAGCACCTTGCCGCCGAGGTGGCCGCACTTCTTCTCCGAAGCGAGCTGGTCCTCCCAGTGCGAACCGGCGACGCCGGCCGCGATCATGGCCTTCTGCAGCTCGTAGACGTTCAGCGCGCCGCCGAAGCCGGCCTCGCCGTCGGCCACGATGGGCACGACCCAGTTGTCGACCGAGGTGTCGCCCTCGACGCGAGCGATCTCATCGGCGCGGAGCATGGCGTTGTTGATGCGACGGACGACCTGCGGGACCGAGTTGGCCGGGTACAGGGACTGGTCCGGGTAGGTGTGGCCCGAGAGGTTCGCGTCACCGGCGACCTGCCAGCCCGAGAGGTAGATGGCCTTGAGGCCGGCACGCACCTGCTGCACGGCCATGTTGCCGGTCAGTGCGCCCAGAGCGTTGATGTAGCTGTCGTCGCCCTTGCTGACGGCGTCCCACAGGATCTCAGCGCCGCGACGAGCGAGGGTCTGCTCCTCGACGACGGTGCCCTGGAGGTCAGCCACCTGCTGAGCGGTGTAATCGCGAGTGATGCCCTTCCAGCGCGGGTTGGTGTCCCAATCCTGCTGGATCTCTGCTGCGGTACGGGCCTGTCCAACGTTGGTCATAAGCCTTCGCTTTCTACTCCACTGCCTGGCGACAGTGCTTGGTGATTTCGAGGCCATTGCACTTGCGAAGTGAACGACTTCTCGAGGCGGTGCCTGCAAACAGGGTGCCATACGACAAATGACCTGGTCCAGGCCTTGACAAATGAAAACTCCGGCCAGCTTTTCGCGGAACTTTGCAAATCTTGTAAACCGAACCCCCGGGATCGGATTCACAAGGTCGCCAAAAAGTACGCGCGTACTGGGAAAACTCCGAACTCACGAGTAACCCCGAAGCGACGCGGTCCGGGACGACGGCCGTCCGCGACGCCGCGACCGCGCTCGGCGAACGTGCGTGATCTCACATCCGCACGTGTCAGCGGGCGGCGCGATCGACGGCAGCCTGCACCAGTGCGAGGTACTCGTCTTGGGGCAGCGGCGGGGTGATCTCCGCGGGCGCCGCGGGCTTGACGCCGGAGTCGGCGGAGCCGATGTTGAGCTGCACCGTGACCACGTCGCCGTTGGCGCGTCGCACCAGCACGTTGGACAGCAACGAGCTGCGGACCAACGCCTTGCCGTCGGGCAGCGTAGTGACGCTGTCTGAGCGCAACACCAGCGCCTGCTCCACGGCGTCGCCGGTGGGTTTGGGCAGTTCGGTGCTGGTGGTGACGATCCGCGACTGCGCGAGCGTCCCCTTGCTGGGCACGGCGGTGACCACCGCGCAGACGCCGGTGGTGGTCCGACGATCGGCGTCGACGTCCCGGCGCACCGTGGTGACCAGCTCGGACAGGGTGCCGGTGTCCGACTGCGCCACCAGCAGCACCGTGTTGTCGGCGGCCAGCTCCGTGGTGAAGGCCGCGTCCGCGGTGGGCCGGCAGACGTCCGGGGTGAACGCCACCGAGGCGGACTGGTCCAGCGTGCGCTTGTTGGCCGCAACCAGGTCTTCGACGTCGGCTGGGACCACCGAATAGCCGGCGGGCAGCCGGTCCGATTGCAGCACAAGTCCGGTCAGCGGCAGTTCGCCGTCGTCGGATCCGCAGGCGGTCAGCAGCGTCGCCGCTCCGACGACCACCGCCATCGTCGACAGGAATCGGTCGGGGCGCGCAAGAATGGACACGCGGCAACCGTACCGATCGGCCGCCGGAAGAGACTGAGAGACACGTCGTGGAGACCGGAGGACGGGGAGACATGCTGGAGGCGGCTCGATGAGCAAGACGTATGTGGGCTCGCGGCTGCGCCAGCTGCGTGGCGAGCGCGGCCTGTCCCAGCAGTCGATGGCGCGGACGCTCGGCATCTCGGCGTCGTACCTGAATCAGATGGAGCACGACTCCCGGCCGCTCACCGCGTCGGTCCTCGGGCGCATCAGCGAGGTCTTCGGGATCGACATCGGCTTCTTCGACCCGCAGGACGACGTCCGGCTGATCGCCGAACTGCGCGAGGCCCTGCTCGACGAGGACCTCGACGCCGATCCGTCGGCCAGCGACCCCGCCGAGATCAGCGCCATGGTCGCCGGGCACCGCACCATGGCCGAGGCGATGGCGCACCTGCACCGGCGCTACCGCCTGGTGTCCGAGCAGCTGGCCGCGGTCACCGCCGGGCGCGGCGACCCGGGGCTGCGCGGCACCATCAGCGCGCCACACGAGGAGGTGCGGCACTTCTTCTCCAACCACCGCAACTACTTCCACGACCTCGACGTGGCCGCCGAGGAGCTCACCTCGCGCATGCGGATGAACTCGGTGGACATCCGCACCGGCCTGGCCGACCGGATGTCGCAGGTGCACGGCGTGCGGATCGACCGGCGCGTGGACCTCGGCGACAACGTGCTGCACCGCTTCGACCCCAAGGCCCGGCGCCTCGACTTCGCCGCCTCCCTCTCCATCGGTCAGCGCGCCTTCCGGATCGCCGCCGAACTCGGCTACCTGGAGCACCGCGACCTGATCGACACGTTGGTCGACGACGGCGCCTTCACCACCGAGGACGCCGCCGCCCTCGCCCGCCACGGGCTGGCCAACTACTTCGCCGGCGCCGCCGTGCTGCCGTACGAGCAGTTCCACGGCGCCGCCGAGGACTTCCGCTACGACATCGAGCGCCTCTCGGCGTTCTACACCGTCAGCTACGAGACCGTCTGCCACCGGCTGTCCACGCTGCAGCGCCCCAACCTGCGCGGGGTGCCGTGGACGTTCGTCCGGATCGACCGCGCGGGCAACATGTCCAAGCGGCAGTCGGCCACCAGCTTCCACTTCTCCGCCAGCGGCGGCACCTGCCCGCTGTGGAACGTCTACGAGACCTTCGGCTCGCCCGGCAAGATCCTCACGCAGATCACCGAGATGCCCGACGGCCGCGAGTACTTCTGGATCTCCCGGACGGTGGAGCGTCGTGCCGCCCGGTACGGCCAGTCGCCGAAGACCTTCGCCATCGGCATGGGCTGCGAGCTGCGGCAGGCCGACCGCGTCGTCTACTCCGACGGCCTGGAACTGGGTCCGCAGGCCCGGACCACGCCGATCGGCGCGGGCTGCCGCGTGTGCGACCGCCGCGGCTGCGCGCAGCGGGCGTTCCCGCCGCTGGGCACCACCCTCGCGATCGACGAACATGGCAGCACCGTCTCGCCGTACATGAGCCTCCCGTGACCCGCTGACCCGCGCCGTCCCCCGGCCCGGCCCCCGCGTGTCGCGACCCTATTCGCGGGTCGCCGCCGGGGCTCCGGGCGCGAGGCGGCAGCAGGGTCGCGACACGCCAGGAGAGCGGGGTGGGCGATCGCGAGTGATCCGCCCCACAGGCGTCGACTACCGTCGACACACATGAGCACTCCACGTGTCACGCCCGGCGGGCTGCGGGAACTGGGCCCGATCAACTGGGCCGTCGTGCGCGCGATGTCGTTGGCCACCGGCACCGACAACGCCCACATCTTCGCCACCCTGGGCCGCAGCAAGGGACTCTTCCGCGGCTGGATGCACTTCTCGGCCCGCATGATGCCGCTCGGCGAACTCTCCCGCAAGGAGAGCGAGATGATCATCATCCGCGTCGCTCACCTGCGGGAGTGCGCCTACGAGCTGGATCACCACCGCCGACTCGGCGCGCAGGCCGGGATCACCCCGAAGCTGTACGCCCAGATCGTCGAGGGGCCCGACGCCGGGTGGGGCGACCGCGAAGCGACCCTCCTGCGCGCCACCGACGAGATGATCGCCGGCCGGGACATCTCCGACGACACCTGGTCGGCGCTGCGTCGTCACCTGACCGAGCGCAAGGCCATCGCCTTCGTCATGCTCGTGGGCCAATACGACATGCTCGCCACCACCATCGGCGTGCTGCGCGTGCAGCGCGACGAGTTCTAGGGCGCGCGGTCGTGTCCGTCGCCGCGCGCCTGATGCACAACAGGGCCTTCTCGCAGATCTACGAGACCCTGTGGCGGCCGCTGTTCACCCGCGGATTCAGCCTGGGCGGATCGTCGACCCTGGACTACGACCGCGCGCTGCGCGCCTACCTCGCCCGCCCCGGCGACCGGCGCGTCCTCGACATCGCCTGCGGCCCAGGCAATTACGCCGGCGACGCCAGCCGCGGCCTCACCGGCGACGGCGCCTACGTCGGCCTGGACTACTCCCGAGCGATGCTCGCGCAGGCCGCCCGCGACAACGTCAGCGAGCGCGTCACCTTCCTCCGCGGCGACGCCCATCGTCTGCCGTTCGCGTCGGAATCCTTCGACACCGTCACCTGCCTCGCCGCGCTCTATCTGATCGACGATCCGCTGGCCGTGCTCGACGAGATGGTCCGCGTGACCGCGCCCGGCGGCGAGCTCATCATCTTCACCTCGGTGCGCGCCTCGATCGCCGCCCTCCCCGGGGCGCCGACGGTCGCCGGCCTCACCGGCGTGCGCGTCTTCGAGCGCACCGAGATCCTCGACCGGCTGCACGCGCACGAGTTGATCCACGTGGAACAGACCGTCACCGGCGTCGGCCAGTACGTGCTCGCCCGCAAACCGCTACGACACTGAGACCTGCTGCACCCCAAGCGATTCACTCCGGCTGGAGGCGTTCCAGTTCGTCGAGCGCGGCCAGCCACGCGTCGGTGATCGCCCAGACGTCGGGCACGTTGTCCGGGCAGCCGGCCACGCCGAGCCCGAACTTGCCGTCGTAGGAGACCGCGGTCAGGTTCACGTTCATGTCTTGGAACAGCGGACCGAACGGATAGATCGCCTCGAGTCGCGCGCCGCCGAGCCAGAGCGTCTCGCGCGGGCCGGCGATGTTGGAGAAGCACGCGTGGAAGAACGGCGGTCGCAGCGGCGCCGCGAGGTCGTGCACGTAGGCGTTCGCGGCGACCCGCATCAGGTTCGGCGGCACCAGTTGGAGGAGGTCGGCGACGTCGACGGCCGGCCCACCGGTGCCGCGACCGGTCTTCACCCGGTTGGTGGTGTCGTGGATGATCGCCAGCCGCTCCAGCGGGTCGGGCAGGAAGACCGGCAGCCGGACCATGGCCAGGCTCCAGCTGTTGAACGCCTCATCGTCGGCGCTGCGGGTGGAGATCGGGACGAAAACCTGCAGTGGCGCGTCGGGCATGGCGTCGTTGGCGAGCAGCCATTCCCGCAGGGCGGTGGTGCAGGCGGCCACGAAGATGTCGTTCACGGTGACGTCGTAGGCCGCGCCGAGCGCGCGGAGCCGGTCGAGTTCCACGTCGACGAAGGCGTTGGTGCGGCGCTCGGTGATCGGCCGGTTCAGCGGGGTGTCGGCCGGGGCCGCGCGCAGGCGGGGATCGTCGTCCTCGCCCTTAGCGCGCCGAGGCGCGTTGGCCGTGGAGAACAGCCGCTCGACGACGGCCCGCCCCAGCTGCGGGGTGCCGCGGCCGACGACGCGCGCCGCCCCGGCCACGTTGCCCGCCGTCTCGGCGAGCCAGTCGGCCAGCAGTCCGCCAGTGCCCGGCAGCGGCGCGGCCGGCTCGGGTTCGGGAACATCCGGCGCACCGTCGGGGTGGGTGGAGACCAGGGTGGGCAGCAGCCGATTCACGGCGCCGACGCCGTCGGACAGTGCGTGGCTGAACTTGACGGCGAGGGCGAGTCGGCCATCGGCGAGACCCTCGATCACCCAGGCCTCCCACAGCGGCTTGTCGTGCCCGAGGCGGTGGCGGTGGATGTCGTCGACCAGCGCGGCCACCTGCCGCGGACCACCCGGTGCCGGGACCGCGAGCCGATGCAGGTGTTTGCGGACGTCGAAGTCGGGATCGTCGACGAACACCGGCTGCCCCAAGCGGAGCGGCTTCTGCAGGATGCGGAGCCGGATCAGCGGATTGAGCGGCAGCCGTTCGACGAGCTGCGAATAGAGGTGATCAGCGTCGAACTCCGGTCCCGCGGTTGTCGGGTCGAGCACCAGCAGCGCGGTGATGTGAATATTCATCGGCCCCGCCTCGGCGTTCACCGGAATCGCATCCATGCCCGTCAGCCGTTCCATACCGCTCCCTCACTCATCCCGGACGTCCCCGGGCAGTCGATCACGTGCCCGACCCCGTCGGGGCGGGAATCGCGCGAACCGCAACCAACGGCCCCCATCGATCGACAGCACGCCGCTAAGCCACCGGTCAGCGGTCGAGCGTGGTTCAATCCGAAGGAAGACCCGAGTCCGACGATCCGAGGAGCACAACCGATGAGTGACGAGCTGTTCGAGTACGAGACCAAGGAAGAAGTCACACGCGAGGAAGCCGCCGCCACGCTGCGCGAACTGGCGGACACCATCGCCCGGCACAACGAGGTCTCCTTCACCGCGAACAACAAGGTGGTGCGCATCGACATCCCCGACCGCGTCCGCCTGAAGGTCGAGATGGAACGCGGCCAGGCCGACGGTAAGTCCGAACTGGAAGTGAAGCTCTCCTGGCGCGAGTGACAGACCAGCGGCGCCGGACTGTGCGAGTGTGCACAGCCCGACGCCGCTGACGTACTACCGGGCTCAGGCAGCCGGCTCCACCTCAGGCACCGGAGCCTCGTTGACCTCCATCGGGTACTGCTTGAGCAGATCGTTCGTCGTCGTCGACGGCTCGACGACCACCTGCGCATCCCGCTTCTCGCTCTGGCCGTCGCTCTGGTTCAGATTCAGGTTCCCCTGCTGCCCATCGCCCGGGACGTCGGCGGCTGTCGGGACAGGTGTGTCGGCGGCGGTATCTCCGCCCTTCTGCGCCAGGTCGGCGAGGACGCCGGTGACCTGCGAACTCTGCTTGGACGTCGCGTTGAGTGCGGCGGTGCCGAGATCGGCCGCACCCTGGAAGACGAGGGTGGCCGGCGGCGTGATGATCGCGCGGAAGATCGGATCGAGGATCTTCTGGCCGGTGCCGAACGGATCGAGCAGACCGAGGCCGGTCGGATCGGTGATGCCTGCCATCCCGAGCAGGAACGCCGGGTCCAGCGTGATGATGCTGGTCGGCAGACTCGAGCCGAGAGCGCCGGTCAGCATGCCGAGGACGGCGTCGTCGACGGCCGGCGCGTCGGGCTTGTCACCGAGTTGGAACGACGGCAGGCCCACCCCGAAGAACGACGGGCTGGTGTAGCCGATGCCCTGCGGCCCGAAGTTGAACGAGCCCATCGAGTAGACCAGCGGGACCGGGATCCCCAGACCGTCGATGGCCGCGATGGTCCAGCCCGAGTTGTACGCGATCCCGTCCGGTCCGATCTGGAACGACTCGAGGACCGACGTGGCGTTGGCACCGACACCCAGCACCGGCACCGACCAACCCTGCGAACGGCTACCCAGCACGCCGCTGATGGTCTGGCCGTTCTGGCTCACCATGCCCGGCGAGTACTGGCCGCCCGTGGTGAACAGGCCGAACGGCAGCGCGATCCCGCTGGCCAGCACCGGCACGGTGGTCACCTGATCGCCGACGATCACCTGCGTGGTGGACATCAGCCAGCCGAGCGAGCTGTCGCCGAAGGCGTTGTACTGGCCGCCCGCCTCGCGCTTGGTCAGCGAGAAGCCGGGCACGTCGATGCCGTTGAGCTGGTTGAGCGCGTTCTCCACGCCGGGGTTGGGGTTGTACGTGGTGTCGATGGTCGACGACCACGCCTTGCAGCCGACGTTGCCGAGAACCGGGACCTTCTTGAACTCCACGCACTTCCGCACGTCCAGGGTGTCCAGGGTGCCGATCTGGTCGCGGAAGTTCTGCTTCAGCGATTCCGAGGTGACCGGGTCGACGGCGTAGCGTTCCTGCACCAGCCAGGTCTTGCCGTCGATCTGCAGCAGCGGCCAGTTGTAGGCGTGGTTCCACGCGTTCCGATCGTGCTGCACGTCGGGCAGACCGAGCAGACCCAGCGGATCGCCGAGGTCGAGCTTGTCCACGACGTAGCCGGCATCCTGATCCACCGTGTTCCACGTCGGCCAGACCGTCCCCGCAGCGGCCAATCCGTTCTGCACAAGCGTCGTCGCGTCCACGCCCAGCAAGGCGGCGACCGTCGTCGCCGACTTCGGCATCACCTGCACCGCGGTGTCGCCGGCGGCGAGCACGGTGGGAAGCACCATCGCGTACTGCGGAAGTCCGGCGACGAGGCCGCCGAGGCCGAACACTCCCCCGGCGCCCGGCACGTGGGAGGTGTCCGGGGTGTCGAGTGCCGAGCCGGTCATGTCGAGCACGCCGGACAGGAAGTCCAGGCTCTCGGACTCCGTGGTCTTGGTGTTGCTGATCGACGGGAACATGCCGTCGGGACCGATCGAGCCGAGCGGCGCGAGGATCGCGCGCTGGGTCTGTCCGAGCGCGTCGGAGACGATGATCAGGTTGTTCCACGTGTCGTAGTCGTGCTGCGCGTTGGCCGCGGCGTTGATCTGCTGGGCCTGCGCCACCGCGGGCCCCATGGCGATCGACGCCGAGATGAAGGCGGCACCTGCGGCCGTCGCGATCTTGCGCTTGTTGAAGCCCACCCGTGCGGTTCGTCGTTCTTGCGCCCGCCGCAGCGTCCGTCGGCTCGGCTTCCGGTGCGATCCGTTCATGTATCTGGTCCCCTCTCGTGCCGCAGATTCCCTATCTGCTTGGCCCGAGTATCGAGGCGGGTAACGACAGTCGTTACCTCCGAACGTGGTTTCCGGAGCGATTTCATCACTTTGGACGACAAACGTCCCAGAAATGGGGTCACCACAGGTGGGGGCCCAAAACGGGGGTACCGTCACCGGTCCGAACGGGAGGCACGAGGCGGGTATTTCCGGGCCCGGGGTTCCCCGGCAGGGTTAGGTAAGGATAGGCTATTGTATGCATACCTATCCTTCCTATCTAGGAGCGTCGCCATGCCGGAGACCCCCGTCGATCTACCCCTCGCCGCACGCAAAGACGAAGACCTGCCCGGCCACTGGCTGCTGGCCCGGATGGGCAAGCGCGTCCTCCGCCCGGGCGGCCTGGAACTGACCCAGCAGATGCTCGACGACGCGGCCCTCGCCGGCGCCGACGTGGTGGAGCTCGCCCCGGGCCTGGGCAAGACCGCCACCGACATCCTCGCCGCCGGCCCGAAGAGCTACGTGGGCGTGGAAGCCGACCCGGCCGCCGTCGCTCTGACGCAGAAGGCCGTCGGTGACCGCGGCCGTCTCGTCGAGGCCGACGCCGCGAGCACCGGCCTGAGCGATGCCAGCAGCGACGTGGTGGTGGGCGAAGCCATGCTGACCATGCAGTCCGAGCGCGGCAAGGACGCCATCATCGGCGAAGCCTTCCGCGTCCTGCGCCCGGGCGGCCGCTACGCGATCCACGAACTCGCCCTCGAACCGGACAGCCTCGCCGACGAGCAGAAGACCGAGATCCGCCAGGCGCTCGCCCGCTCGATCAAGGTGAACGCCCGCCCGCTGACCGAGCAGGAATGGCGCGAGCGCCTCACCGCGTCCGGCTTCGAGATCGAACAGATCCGCTACGCGAAGATGGCCCTCCTCGAGCCGCGCCGCGTGATCGCCGACGAAGGCCCGCTTCGCACCCTGCGTATCGTCGGAAACGTGGTTCGCAATAGTGACGCGCGTCGCCGTATCCTGGGCATGCGCAGTGTGTTCCGCAAGTACCGCAAGGAGCTCGCCGCCATCGAGATCATCGCCCGAAAGCCGGTAAGCAATGAGTGAGACCACGAGCCCCGAGTCCGGAGTCGCCACCTGGCAGTTCCTGACCGGTCTGGCCGACCCGAATATCGCGGACACCGGCAGTCGTCCCAAGATCACCGTGGTCCGCCGCGGCGAGACCGAGACGCTCATCCGCCTGGCCTTCCTCGAGGGCCAGGCGATGACCGAGCACACCGCGGCGCACCCGATCGTGGTGCTCGGGCAGGCGGGCACCATCGATTTCACCGTCGACGGCGCCACCAGCGAACTGGTCCCCGGAACGGCGATCTGCGTCGAGAAGCGTGTGCCGCACGAGCTGCACGCGCGCACCGATGCGACGGCGACCCTGATCGTGGTGCACGGCCGATGAGTCCTCGCCAGCGCGACCGCGTCCGCTCCCTCGTCGCCGACTCCGAAGCCCCGATCGACGCGCAGACCGTCGCCGCCGAGCTGTCGGTGCACGTCACCACGGCCCGCTTCCACCTGAACAACCTGGTGGAGGAGGGCTCGGCGATCGCGATCAACCTGCCGCCGATCGGCGTCGGTCGGCCGCGCGTGGGCTACCGGCTGGTCGTCGCACCACCGGTCGACGACTTGATGCTGATGCTGGTCGCTCGCCTCGGCGAGACTCCGGAGCAGCGGGAGGAGCTGGCCGCGGAGGTGGGCCGCGCGTGGGCCGCCAAGCACCTGCCGTCCGTCGCCATCGACGCCGAGTTGGTGCCCGACCCGGTGGTCCTCGCCGAGACCATCCTCACCCGACTCGGCTTCCGTATCACCGACGTGGTCAGCGCGTTCGGTCAGCACGAGATCACGCTGTGCGGCTGCCCGCTGGAGAAGATCGAGCACGAGCTGCCCGAGGTGGCCCGCGGTGTGGTCCGCGGCCTGCTGGAGACCGCCCTCACCGCCGGTTCGCCGGCGCTTGCCGCGCAGTACGCCGTGGCGGTCCGACCCGCCCCCGGCGGCAAATGCGAACTGCGCCTGAATCTGGCCCAGGTCGCCGACAGCACCGCCCGCTAAGCACCTACCCCGAACACCGCACACCCGGCGCCGCCCGCGCCGAATACCCGCTGACGCACACCCATTCTCGTGAGAGTTAGGATTGCCTCAGCTAACTAACTCGCACGACCCACCGCACCGCCGAACCCCAGGAGCACCCATGAACCGTCATCCCCGCCTGCTCACTCGCGCCCTGCCCGTGGCGGCCCTCGCCGTCGCCGGCCTCACCCTGGCCGCCCCGGCCGCGCAGGCCCTGCCCGCCGACTTCACCGTCACCGACGACAACCCGACCGTCCAGCAGCTGGACGAGATCGTCGAGTTCCTGGTGGCCACCGACGCCTCCGACGAGGCCAAGGCCCGCAACCTGGAAGGCGGTATGGACGCCGTGGTCGTGCCCAAGACCGTCTACCAGCTCGGCCTGTTCCGCGCCCCGCGCGGCGACAGCGCCATCACCGAGATCGTCGACCGCGTCGGCGACAACATCTCGGCCACCCTGCAGGCCAGCTCGGCGGGCCGGCCGTCGATCAACATGACCATCTCGTTCACCAAGACCGACGGCAACTGGCGCCTCTCCAACAATTCGCTGTGCGAGGGCGTCAAGACCGTGGGCCTCAACGTCTACTGCAACGCCTGACCGGCCGTGGCCCGCATCGAGGTCCGTGACCTGCAGGTGAACCTCGGCGGGCGCACGGTGCTGCAGCACGTGGACCTGTCGGTGGCCGACGGCGAGCTGGTCTACCTGCTCGGCCGCAACGGCGCGGGCAAGTCGACGCTACTGCGCGCCCTGTGCGGCATGGTGACCCCGGCGGCCGGCTCCGTGGTGATCGACGGCCCGGTCGGCATGCACTTGGGCACCGACACCGTGCACCCCGGCCACACCGCACGACGGCACCTGCGCTGGTTCGCCGCCGCGTCCGGCGTGTGCGCCGATCGGGTCGACGACGTGCTGGCCCGCACCGGCGTGGACGCCTACGGCGACCGGCGGATCGGCAGCTATTCGCTCGGCATGCGCCAGCGACTCGGCATCGCGACCGCGCTGCTGCCGGACGCCGACGCGCTGGTGTTCGACGAACCGCTCAACGGGCTCGACGTGGAGGGCATCGCCTGGCTGCGGGAGCTCCTGACCGACCTCGCCCGCGACGGCCGCGCGGTGGTGGTGGCCTCGCACCTGCTGCCCGAGGTGGAGCGCACCGCCGACCGCGTCGCCGTGGTGGACCGGCGGACCGCGACCCCCGCCGTGCCGCTCGCCGAGTTCCTCGGCGCGCACCCGGACCTCGAGTCGGCCTACCTGACGGCCGTGTCCCCCGAGGTCGCCGCGTGATCGCCGCGGTGCGCCGCGGGGTCGCCGCCGAAGCAGTCCGCACCGGCGGCCTGCGCAGTGTTCTGCTCCTCGGCGCCGTGCCCGCCGGCGTGCTGCTGCCGCTGCTGATCACCGCGGTGATCGCCTACGTCGCCGAACGCATCGCCGGCCTGGACAGCAGCCGCATCTCGGTGAGCGCGGCCACCACGTCGAACTCGGTCTACTGGATCATCACCTTCACCGTGGTGGTCGGCGCACTGGTCGCCGCCTACGCGCAGGCGACCAGCATGCGCGGGGCGGCCGGCGACGTCGACCGCTACCTGTACCGCCGACCGTGGACCTCCCCGCTCGCGCGCTGGCTCTTCTACGGACTGGTGACCGCCGCGGCGTGCGCGGTGCTGGTCGCCGCGGTGATGGCGGTGCTGCCCGCGGCGTTCCCGCTGGTCTACAGCGACGTCGACCTCTTCTCCGCCGCCGGCCTCCGCTTCCTGATCACCGTGCCGATCTACGCCTTCTTCGCCTGCGGCCTCGGCGTGGGCCTGGCCGCACTGATCGGCCACCCGGCCGGCGCCCTCGCGGCACTGCTGGCCTGGGTCTTCGTGATGGAAGAGGCCGTGATCTTCGCGCCGAACGGCACCCGGATCCAGGCGTTCATGCCGTTCCTGAACGGCGTGTGGGGCACCGGCCAGGACCTGGTGATCAGTCCCCCGTGGGGCGTGAACGGGGCGCTGGCGTGGTTCGCCGGAATCTGCGCCGCCGTGTTCGGGTTGGGCCTCGCCGCCGTCGCCGCACGACGACGCCCGGGCCGCGCCACCGCCGAACAGCCGGTCTAGAAGCTCCGATAGTCGCGCGGCGCGAGCCGCGGCCCCCGCCGCGGGGCGGTCTGCCCGTACAACTCGCACATCCGGATCACCCGGTAGCGGTGGCCGGCGTACGGCTCGAGCAGTTCGGCCATCCCGGCGTCGTCCACCGGACGCCCGATCAGCGTCTGCCCCACCATCGACGGCAGGTGATAGTCGCCGAAGGGCACGGCGTCCGCATCGCCCACCGCACGACTGCGCGTCAACGCCGCCGTCCACTCGCCGATCCCCCGCAGCGCGGTCAGCACATCGGCCTTGGCCTCGACGTCGACCACCGACGCGTTCCGGATGGTCCGCATCCGCACCGGCTCCAGGCCGCTCCGATGCCAGTGCGCCTCGGTGATCTCCCGCCACACGTGCTGCGGCGGCGGCACCCGCAGCTCGACGGGGCCGGGCGCGGGCTCGCCGTACTGCAGCAGCAGGTACCGCCACGCGCGCAGCGCCTCGGAGACCACCACCTTCTGCTCCATGATCACCGGCACTAGCCTCGGGCTTTCATCGCTGAATTCGCCTGGCCTGCCGTTTTCATGAAGAAAGGTGCTCTGAGCTGCAATAATTGTTGTTGCGAAACGACAATCACAAGCAGGGCAAGGAGCACCTTTCTGGTGAAGA
>NZ_BAABIE010000005.1:0-220674 GCF_039542465.1 Gordonia alkaliphila
CAGCGGTACCCAGGACCTCGCGGGTGCCGGTGATCGACACACCGGTAGCCACTATCAGCGCCTGGGAGACCACGTGCGCGCCGACACGGACCTTGCAGAACGTGGCGTCGCAGAACACATACGGGAACTCGGTGTGGGTCAGTGAACGCTCCCGGAACTCGGCGATCTCAGCGTCGAGACCTGCACAGATCCGGGATACCTCACTCTTGGAGACCCCGGAGTCCACGCCCATGGCCCGCACCAGATCGTCGACACTGCGGGTCGAGATACCCTGCACATAGGCCTCCATGATCACCGCGTAGAGGGCCTTGTCGATCCGGCGGCGTCGTTCCAGCAAGACCGGGAAGAACGACCCAGCCCGCAGCTTGGGAATCTTCACCCGCACATCACCGGCCGGCGTCGAGATCGTCTTGGGTCGATGCCCGTTTCGGACCGTCGTTCGGTCCGCCGAGCGCTCGTAACGGCCGGCACCGATCGCCGCTGTCGCCTCGGCCTCGATCAGGGCCTGCAAGCCAGCCCGCAGGATCTCCGGGAGCACTCCGGCAAGACCGAGTTCGTCGGATCGGAGTGTGCCGAGTTCAGTCAGCTGCTCGAGCAGGGCAGAATGGTCGTGGGTCATCGCGTGATTGCCTTTCAGTTGAGTCACTTGTGAGGTAACTCACTGATCATCACGCGATGGCCCACCCCAACGGCGACACCAAGCTCTCCGGCGTGTCCACCGCCCTCAGCGAGCCACCAAACCCCACCACTCCAGGGGACTCACCCTTTGTCGGACGTTCAAGGTGCGGAATTGAAGAAATGAGACTGCTCTGACTGTCCAAGCCGGAGCCGGGTCGGGCCTCGGTGCCTAGGGTGGAAGTGAATCACTGACATCGACAAGGAGAAGACGGCATGGGCGAGTTCGACGGACGGGTAGCACTCATCACCGGCGGTGCACGAGGACAGGGCCGCGCGCACGCGCTGGCGTTCGCGCGCGAAGGCGCCGACATCGTGATCGCCGACCGGTGCGCCACGCCAGACGTGATGGGCTATCCGCTGGCCACCACCGACGACCTGGCCGAGACCGCACGACTGGTCGCCGAGACCGGCCGACGCGTCATCAGCGAAGTCCTCGACACCGCGGATCGTGCTGCCGTCGAGGCCCTCGTCGCCAGGGCGACGGAAGAATTCGGCGGCATCGACATCGCCGTCGCCAACGCCGGCGTGTCCATGCCCGGCACGGTCCAGTCGCTGCCGGAGGCGGCCTGGGACGAGGTGATCGCCAGCAATCTGACCGGCGTCTTCCACACGGTGGCCGCGGTCGCGCCGGGCATGGCCGAACGGGGTTACGGCCGCATCGTCACCGTCTCCTCGATGATGGGCCGGATGGGCGGGCCGGGCATCGCCGGTTACGCCGCCTCCAAGTGGGGTGTCATCGGACTGACGAAGAGCGCCGCGCTCGACCTGGCGCAGTCCGGCGTCACCGTCAACGCGGTGGCCCCGGGCAACGTCTCCACCCCGATGATCCACAACAAGGCGCTGTACTCGCTGATGCGGCCGGATCTGGAATCGCCCACCGCCGACGACGTCGCGCCGGTCTTCACCACCCTGCACGCGCAGCCGGTGCCGTGGGTAGAGGCCGAAGAGGTCACCCGGATCGTGACGTTCCTGGCCGCCGAGGGCAGCGCGCACATCTCCGGCATCGTCGTGCCGATCGACGCCGGTAACGCCGCCCGCGTCACCGGCTAGAGAACGACCTCTTCCCGGACCTGGTCGGTGGGTCGTCGGTCGCCGCGCTGTGCTGCGGCACCGGCGATCACCACCAGGGCGATGCCGACGGCCTGCAGCGGCGACGGCAGCTGCGTCAGGACGATCAGCCGATGAGCACGGCGAACCGACTGCCGACATGCTGGGTCAACAGGTTGTAGATGGCCCAGCAGACCCCCGGAGCCGACCTGGTCGATCACGCTAACCGACGAGGCGCTGGCCAGCTGGATGGTCCGTGCGATGGGTGCCGCCCACTCCCGGCTCGTACACGGCGAGGGTGAAGCGGGTGAAGGCATCGGTCGAGTTGGCATAGGAGTGAGCGACATCGGCGCGGAAGGTCAGCGCATCGCCGACGGGTGAAATGGTGACGGGATGCCATTGCTCACCCGGCCCCGCCCCTGCAGAATTGAAGCGTGAGGAGATCACGATGGGAACTCTGAGCTTCACCGCGACCGTCTCGGTGGACGGTTTCGCCGCCGACGCGGACGGCGACTTCCAATGGACCGCCCCGAGCGACGAGGTCTTCGCCTTCCACGTCGAGCGCATGGCCCCGGTCTCGACCGAGATACTCGGTCGCAACACCTACCTGCTGATGCGGTACTGGGAGAACGAGCCCGTCGACGCACCGTGGGGCGAACTGGAACGGCAGTTCGCCGCGGGGTGGCGCGCGATCGATCAGGTCGTCGTCTCGTCGACGCTGACCCCCGGCGATCTCGAGGGGTCGCGGGCCCGCCTGGTGCCCACCCTGGATCTGGACGAGTTGCGGCAGATCGTGCACGACGTGCCGGGCGAGGTGGAGATCTTCGGGCCCACCACCGCGGCAGCCGCCATCCGGGCGGGCCTGGTGCAAAACTTCCGGCTCTTCGTGGTGCCCAAGATCGTCGGCGCCGGCCTGCGCGCACTGCCGCCGGATGCCCGCCTGGACCTGCGGCTCGTCGAGCACCGCGTGTTCGGCAACGGCATCACCTATCAGCACTATCGACCACGGGAGCAGTCGTGAGTACTCCGGTTCGCCTGCCGCCAGGAGGCGGCGATGCGCGCGCTGCGGCACGGACTTCGAGCGGTACGCGGCGTCCACGCCGCGCTGGCTGATCGGCTAGGGCGAGAGTCGGGCCCGGGTTACTGGGACCGCTCGCCCCGCGCCGCCTTCTCCACCGTGACGGCGATCCGTTGCGCCCGGGTCTCCGGCCGCTTGGCGCGCAGGATCCAGATCAGGATCTGCAGGCGCGCACTGGGCGGGAACGCCGCGAACCCGACCGCCGCCGCGGGCACCGCGTCGAGCGCGGCCTGCACGTCGTCGGGCACGATGCCTTCCTCGACTTCCGCGAACAGGTCCCACGTGCCGGCGGCCTTGGCCTCCTCGACCACCCGCATCCCGGCATCGGCCATCCGCCCCTGCTCGATCAGCACGGCCACGCGTTCGCGGTTGGACTTGACCCACGTCGACCCCGGTCGGCGCGGACTGAATCGCTGATAACGCGTCTGCTCGTCACGCGGTTTGGTGACACTGTCCACCCAGCCGAAACACAGCGCCTCGCACACGGCGTCGACGTACCCCTGCCGCCGATCCCGCGGAATCACCAGCCACACGCTCGCCGCCGTCGCGTGGTGGTCGGCCAGCCAGGCACGCCAGGCGCCCGCGGGGTCGTCATGGACCACCGGTGCGCCTTCGAACTCTTCGGTCATCGTCGCTTCCTGCCGCAGAGTGTGAGGTTGTGACGCTCCGGGCGTCACAACCTCACACTCTGTGGGCTCGAGTCAGAAGGCGGCGTGGGGAGCGCCGATGCCCGGGTCGATCTGCACCGGCCCGTCCTTGCCGGGCACCACGTCGAAGTCGAAGATCGACGTCGGGATGTACACGGTGGCGCAGGAGTTCGGGATGTCGACGACGCCGGAGAAGCGACCCTCCACCGGGGCCGCGCCCAGCAGCAGGTAGGCCTGCTCGGGGCTGTAGCCGAACTTCGACAGGTAGTCGATCGCGTGCAGACATGCGCGCTGGTAGGCCAGCTGCGAGTCGAGGTAGCGCTGCTCGCCGTCGAGCGTCACCGATGTGCCGGAGAAGGCCAGGAACTTCTCGTAGCGCGGACCCACGTCACCGCCGGGCAAGAAGATGGCGTTCTCGCTGACCCCGTAGGTCTCCATGCCGCCCTTGATCAGGTCCACGTGCAGGTCGATGAAGCCGCCCATCTCGATGCCGCCGCAGAAGGTGATCTCGCCGTCGCCCTGGCTGAAGTGCAGGTCGCCGACCGACAGGTTCGCGCCGTCGACGAACACCGGATAGAACACGCGCGTGCCGCGGGTCAGATTCTTGATGTCCTGGTTGCCGCCGTTCTCCCGCGGCGGGGCGGTGCGCGCGGCTTCGGCGGCCGCCGCGGTGAACGCGTCCCCGGTCAACCCGCCGAGAACGGCGTGTTCGGGCTCCGGCGGCAGCGCCAACGGCGGCACGCGGTCGGGGTCGGTGGCGATCAGCGCCGCCTCGCGGGCGTTCCAGGTGCCGAGCAGGTCCTTCGACGGCGCGGTGCCCATCAGGCCCGGGTGGATCATGCCGGTGAAGCTGACGTGCGGGATGTGCCGCGACGTCGCGGTGTGTCCGTGGAAGTCCCACACCGCCTTGTACGCGTCCGGGAACTGGTCGGTGAGGAAGCTGCCGCCGTTCGCCTTCGCGAAGATGCCGGTGTAGCCCCAGCCCTGACCGGCGAGCGGTCCGGAATCCTCCTGCGGGATGGGTCCGACGTCGACGATGTCGACGATCAGCAGGTCGCCCGGCTCGGCGCCCTCCACCCCGAACGGCCCGGACAACGTGTGGACGGTCTTCAGCGGCGCATTCAGGATGTCCTCGGCGGAGTCGTCGTTGACGATGGCACCGTCGAACCATTCGCGGCAGTGCACGCGGAAGGTGTCGCCGGGTTTCACGGTGACGGCCGGCGGGATGGCGTAGTGCCAGCGGTTGTGGCCGAGGATCTGCTGATCGGTGAACTTCTTGGACGAATCGAGTGGGAAGACGAGCTCGGGCAAGACAACGAACCTTTCACTCTGAAACAGAACGGCCGGACGTCGGCCGATCAGGGCCGCGGCAGCTTGGCGTGCAGCGGGTTGGTCGATTTCCCGGCGGCGCGACGCGGGGCGCCGCTCGGGGGAATGCGGTCGACGACGGCTGGCGTGTCGGCCGTCGCACGGGTGGCGTCCATCAGCTTCATCGCGGAGCCGCCGCGACCGAACGCGGGCGAACTGACCCCGCGACGAGCGGGCGCGCCGCAGGCGCATGCGGTGGAATCGGGGACGTCGGCCATGCGGAACGACGCTTCGAAGCGGCCGCAATCGGCGCAATGGAACTGGTAGACCGGCATGGGTTTCGGGCAACCTTCCCTTCGGTGCGAGCGCGCCCGACGGGGTTGCGCAGAACGACTGGGGTGCACCCGATCCTAGTGCGGAGCCGCCGACGATGTCGGGTAACGACCACGCCGTTGCGCTCACGGCTGGAGCGTCGACGGCGCCTCGCTGAGGGTGCGCCGGCTGGTGAACTCGCGCGCCTGCCCGGACAGCGGATCGGGGAACGCGAGCGAGCGCGCCAACAGCTGCAGCGGCAACGCCGGGTCGTCGGCCTCCTCGGGCAGCAGATCGGGGTACCGGCGATCGCCCAGGATCGGCACGCCCAACGCGGCCAGGTGCACCCGCAACTGGTGCATGCGTCCGGTGTGCGGGCGCAGCACGGTGTGCAGCACCGCACGACCGCTCGCGGACCGACCCGCTCCGGCCAGTTCGATCGCGGTCTCGGCGTTGGGCGGGCGGTCGGGGTCGACGCCGACGCGTGGGTCGTTGCGTTGCGCGGCGGTCGGATCGCGGAAGATGTGGTTGCGGTAGATCAACGGAAACCGCTGCCCGGCCAGGCGCTGCCCGGCCAGGCGCGGTTCGGCCGGGTCCCAGTCGGCGGGCCGCGCGGACACCGCCTCGTAGACCTTGGCCACCGTCCGCCGTTCGAAGAGCGACTGGTAGGCCCCGCGGGACGCGCGGCGCGCGGAGAACAGCACCAGCCCCGCAGTGGGGCGGTCGAGCCGATGGATCGGGGCGATCTCCGGATTCTCCAGGCGCACCCGCAGGCGGACCAGTGCCGATTCGCGCAGGTAGCGGCCGCCCGGCGTGGTGGGGAGGAAGTGGGGCTTGTCGATCACGACGAGGTCGTCGTCGATGTACAGGATGTCCTCGCGGTACGGGATCGGCTGCTCGTCGGGCAATTCGCGGTAGTACCAGAGGAACTCGTGCCGCCCCAGGGGCGTGTCCGCGTCCAGCGACGTGCCGTCGTAGGCGACGACCTCGCCGTCCCGGAAGCGGCGCCGCAGTTCGTCGGCGCTCACATGGGAGAAGCGCTCGGTCACGAACGCGGCGACAGTGGGCCACGGACCCTCCGCGGGTACGCGCAGACGCGTCGGGCCCACGCCGTCCTTCATCGGCAGCGGGGCGGGCATCGGCACGCCCCCATCTTCGCACCCGCGTGGGGCGCGGTCAGGGGGCTCCTCCGGTCGGACTGTCGGCCGGGCCACCGATTCGTCCGGTGAGCGGTGGCCGGCTACCGAACGTCCGCCTCGCCGCGCCGACTGGACGTCGACAGGCGCGCAGCGATGAGGGCGGCCACCGCGGCGGCGGCCAGCAGGATCGCCATCGGCCGAGCATCCACCCCCAGCACGCCGACCAGTGGCGGTGCGGCGGCGCCGAGCAGCGCCTGCGTGAACCCGATGATGGCCGACGACCGGCCGCCCGGCATGGGTGCGGCGTCCATCGCCAGCGCCATGCCGCTGCCGGAGATCAGGGCCACCGGTGCGACGGTCACCGCCAGCGCGGCGATGAACCAGGGTGCGCTCGCGTCGGTGAGAACAGCGGCCAGCACCAGCGCCGAACCGGCCACGAGCCAGGCGAGGCTGAGGTCCACCACCCGCGCGGCGGTGATGAGGCCCCAGCGGGTGGTCCGTCCGATCAGGCGCGAGCCGGACAGGCCGATGCCGGCCATCAGCAGCGAGAGTCCGGCGCCGATGAGGGCGTAGCCGGTCGGGCTGAATCCGAACATGTTCTGGAAGAGGAACGGTGCCGCTGAGACGTACGCGTACATCGACATGAAGCCCAGGCTCACCACGGCGGTATAGCCGACGAAGCGGAACATGCTGGGCGGGGGACTGTCGGCGGCGCGGGGGCGTCCGGGCGGGCCGCCCGGACCGGACGCCTGGTCGCCGGCCCGCGCGCGGGTCTCCGGGATGCCCAGGGCCACCCAGACGCCCACCGCCGTACCGATGGCGGCCAGCGCCAGGAAGATCATCCGCCAGTCGCCCACGGCGAGGATCGCCGAGCCGAGCAGCGGAGCCAGGGCGGGTACCACCAGGGTGGCGGCCATGATCCGGTTCAGCGCGCGGGCGGCCTTCGCGCCGTGCGCCACGTCGTGCACGATGACGGCCCAGCACCATGCCGGAACTGGCGGCGAAGCCCTGCAGGGCGCGCAGGACGAGCATGGTCTCGAAGTTCGGGGCGAACGCGATGGCCGCGCTGAAGACGACGAAACCGACGATGCCCACCAGCAGCGGGCCGCGTCGAGCGCGTATCGGGGGCGCGAGCTGGCGCGACGGAATCAGGCATGGTCAGGGCTTTCTACGGGGCGTTGGGGCGAGTCAGGGCCGGCAGGACGAGGTGATCGACGATGCGCTCGATCAGGCTGCGGTCGACCGGTTCGGCGCGCACAGTGATCTGGTGGAAGGTCAGGGCAGGAAAGACCGCGCCGATGAGGTCGACGTCGAGGTCGGGCGAGAGCTGTCCGTCGGCGATCGCACGATCGACGACGGCGCGATAGCAGGCGTGACGCGGCTGTGAAATCGCGGTCTGCACGGCGGTGCGCAGCGGTTCGTCGTGCGCCATCGCGGTCAGCAGTCCGGCGATTACGGCGTCGCGTCGTGCGTCGAGATCGTGCCACTGCTCGGCCATCGCGATCAGGTCCTCGCGCAGGTCGCCGGTGTCGGGCGCGTCGTAGGAGTCGTGCAGCAGGGCGACGGCGTCGGCCACGAGTTCGGCCTTGCTGGGCCAGCGGCGATAGACGGTGGCCTTGCCTGCCGAGCAACGGCCGGCGACGGCGTCGATGGTGAGGCGGTCGTAGCCGACTTCGGCGAGGAGGTCGCCGGTGGCGACGAGCAGGGCGCGGTCCCGGTCGACGTCGCGGGGTCGACCGGCTTTCGGTGTGGTCACGACCGCTCCTGTTCACCGTCCGATCAATACGATACGAAACTGTATCGTATTGTTTCTAGACCTGCCATTGGCGCTGGTAGGGGGGTGAGGGGTCAGCGGTGGGTAGGTCGGATCAGCCGGCCTCGGGGGCCTCCGCCACCACCCGGGAGATCTGGAACTGGCGCACCAGGAACCGCTTCTCGTCGAGCTTCTTGCGGCGCATCCACTGCGTCACCTCGGCATTGCACTTGCTGGCGTTGCACGAGCGGCAGGCGGGCACCACGTTGGTCAGCGTGTATCGGCCGCCCCGCGAGATCGGGAGAATACAGTCGCGCTGCAGCGCGTCGTCGGGCTGCTCGCAGTAGGCGCAGCCGCGCCACTCCGCCTGGAGTGCGTCCCACTGCGCGTCGGTGAGGTCGTGATCGGATGCCGCCATCCGACGACGTCGACGACGTGCGTACACCGCGGAACGACTGCGACCGGCCATGCCTGGAAACCCTAGTGCTCGCCGCGGAGCAACACGCCGAGGCGGCGCTACCTCTAGCTAGCACCGCAGGTGGGCGCGGGGCGGGTGTGTGGGCCCCCTCGCATTCTGGAACTACGTTCGCGGAAAATCACAAACAGGTGGAGAATGTCTGCGACGAGTTAGACACGGATGTTCCACAAGAACTTGCGATCCGACCGAGCTGAAAAGAGTCGATACCCTAATGACCTCCGACAACCAGAAGATCATCTACACGCTCACCGATGAGGCCCCGCGCCTGGCCACCGAAGCCTTCCTGCCGGTGGTCCGCACGTTCGCCGAAGCCGCCGGCATCGATGTGACCACGAGCGATATCTCCGTCGCCGCGCGCATCCTGGCCGCCTTCCCCGAGCGATTGACCGACGAGCAGCGCGTCCCGGACAACCTCGCCGAACTCGGGCGCCTCACGCAGTCGCCGGACACCAACATCATCAAGCTGCCCAACATCAGCGCCTCGGTCCCGCAGCTCAACGCCGCCATCGCCGAGCTGCAGGACAAGGGCTACGACATCCCCGACTTCCCGCAGGATCCGAAGACCCCCGAGGAAGAGGAGATCCGCGACCGCTACTCGGCATGCCTGGGCAGCGCCGTGAATCCCGTGCTGCGCGAAGGCAACTCGGATCGTCGGGCGCCGAAGGCGGTCAAGGAGTACGCGCGGGCCAACCCGCACAGCATGGGCAAGTGGTCCATGGCCTCGCAGTCGCACGTCGCGCACATGACGCACGGCGACTTCTACGCCGGTGAGAAGTCGATGATCCTCGACCACGCCTGCGATGCGCGCATGGAGGTGGTCACGCCCGACGGCAAGACCCACGTGATGAAGACCGTGCCGCTCGACGACGGCGACGTCATCGACTCCATGTTCATGAGCAAGAAGGCGCTGCTGGAGTTCTACGAAGAGCAGCTCAACGACGCCAAGGAGACCGGCGTCATGTTCTCGCTGCACGTGAAGGCCACCATGATGAAGGTGAGCCACCCGATCGTCTTCGGTCACGCGGTCAAGGTCTTCTACAAGGACGCCTTCGCCAAGCACCAGGAACTGTTCGACGAGCTGGGCGTGAACGTCAACAACGGCATGGTCGACCTCTACGAGAAGATCGACACCCTCCCGGCCTCCAAGCGCGAGGAGATCGTCGAAGATCTGCACCGCTGCCACGAGGGCCGCCCGGAGCTCGCCATGGTCGACTCGGCTCGCGGCATCTCGAACTTCCACTCGCCCAGCGACGTGATCGTCGACGCCTCCATGCCGGCCATGATCCGCATCGGCGGCAAGATGTACGGCGCCGACGGCCGCAAGAAGGACACCAAGGCCGTGATGCCGGAGTCCACCTTCGCGCGGATCTACCAGGAGATCATCAACTTCTGCAAGACCAACGGCGCCTTCGACCCGACCACCATGGGCACCGTGCCGAACGTCGGTCTGATGGCGCAGAAGGCCGAGGAGTACGGCTCGCACGACAAGACCTTCGAGATCCCCGAGGGCGGCGTCGCCAACATCGTGGACGTCTCCACCGGTGAGGTCCTGCTGTCGCAGGACGTCGAGGCCGGCGACATCTGGCGCATGTGCATCGTCAAGGACGCGCCGATCCAGGACTGGGTGAAGCTCGCGGTGACCCGTGCGCGCGCCTCGGGCATGCCGGCTGTGTTCTGGCTCGACCCGTACCGCCCGCACGAGAACAACCTCATCACCCTGGTGAACAAGTACCTCGCGGACCACGACACCGAGGGCCTGGACATCCAGATCATGTCCCAGGTGCGCGCGATGCGCTACACGCTCGAGCGCGCCATGCGCGGCCTGGACACCATCTCGGTGACCGGCAACATCCTGCGCGACTACCTCACCGACCTGTTCCCGATCTTGGAGCTGGGCACCAGCGCCAAGATGCTGTCGATCGTGCCACTGATGGCCGGCGGCGGCCTGTACGAGACCGGTGCCGGCGGTTCGGCGCCCAAGCACGTCAAGCAGCTGGTGGAGGAGAACCACCTCCGCTGGGATTCGCTCGGCGAGTTCCTGGCGCTGGCCGCCAGCCTCGACGACCTTGGTCGCAAGAACGACAACCCGAAGGCGACGATCCTGGCCGAGGCGCTCGACGCCGCGACCGGCAAGCTGCTGGAGAACCGGAAGTCGCCGTCGCGCAAGACCGGTGAGCTCGACAACCGCGGCAGCCAGTTCTGGCTGGCGCTGTACTGGGCGCAGGAACTGGCCGCCCAGACCGAGGACGCCGAGCTGGCCGCCGCCTTCGCACCGCTGGCGGAGAAGCTGGCGGCCGACACCGACACCATCCTGGCGGAGCTTTCCGACGTCCAGGGTCGTGCGGTGGACCTCGGCGGCTACTACGAGCCGGACACCGAGAAGCTGCACGCGGCGATGTGCCCGAGCGCCACGCTGAACGCCGCACTGGCGAGCGCTCAGGCCTGACGCCTTCCGCGCACCGCATCGCGACCGGCCGCCGAGCTCACTCGGCGGCCGGTTCGCATCCGCGCCGAGTCAGTCCGGAGGAGGTGCTGTCGCCGCCGTGGGTTCCGGGTCCGTGGGCGGCTCGGGGCGGAGCCAGAGCCAGATGCAGACCACGGTCATGATCGACGACGCCACCAGCGGGATCCACAGGTGCGGGGCCAGCCACAACAGCAGTGCCGCCGCGAGCAGCATCATCACGGTGGCCAGCCATTTGGCCCGACGACGCAGCGCGCCGTGCGCCTGCCAGTCGGTGATCATCGGGCCCAGGCGGGGATGGCTGAGCAGACGGTGGTGCAGGCGTTGCGAACCGCGGGCCGCGGCGAACGCGGCCAGCAGAATGAACGGCACCGTCGGCACCACCGGAAGCACGATGCCGATCACCCCGAGCGCGAGCGCCAGGTAAGCGACGAGCCACCAGAACCAGCGAAAGCGCGTCGTGGGGGCCATACCGAGAATTCTATGGGCGCACGCGGACTGAGGTCAGTGGCGCAGATCCCACGCTCGCGGTTGCCGAGATAATCCGGGCCGTCGACGACACAATGGCAGCCATGACCGAGAACAGCACCGCCGTGACCGTCGAGGTGGTCGACCCGATCGCCACCCTCACCCTCCGCGCGCCGCAACGCCGCAACCCGTTGTCCAAGGACACCATGCGCACGGCCACGCGCCTGCTGCGCGAGCTCGACGCTGATCCGCAGGTGCGGGTCATCGTGATCGCCGCCGAAGGCCCGGCGTTCTCCGCCGGGCACGACCTCGCCGAAGTGGCCGGCGCCGAGCTCGACGATCAGCGCGAGATCTTCGGCGCCTGCTCGGATCTGATGCTCACCCTCCACGAGGTGCGCCAGCCGGTGATCGCGAAGGTCGCTGGGATGGCACTGGCCGCCGGCTGCCAGCTGGTGGCCACGTGCGATCTCGCGATCGCCGCCGACACCGCCCGCTTCAGCACCCCGGGCGTCAAGATCGGACTGTTCTGCTCCACCCCGATGGTGCCGCTCACCCGGGCCGTCGGACGCAAGCGCGCCATGCACATGCTCCTCACCGGGGAGATGATCGACGCGGCGACGGCCGCCGACTGGGGCCTGATCAACCAGGCGGTGCCTGCCGACGAGCTCGACCGGGCCGTGGCGCAGCTCGCCGCCTCGATCGCCGCCTCCAGCAGCGCCACCCTGGCCATCGGCAAGCGGGCCTTCTACGACCAGATCGACGTGTCCGAGCCCGCGGCCTACGAACTGATGTCGGAGACCATGGCCGTCAACGCCGTGATTCCCGACGCTAAGGAAGGGATCTCCGCGTTCCTGGAGAAGCGCCCGCCGGTCTGGTCCGACCGGTAGGCGGGTCATCGGCAGCGGGGCGTCCGGCACACTGGAGTGCATGAGACCCGGTGAGCAGGCCCCCGCATTCGCATTGCCCGACCAGACCGGCACGGTGCGGCGGCTCGACGAACTGCTGGCCGCCGGTCCGGTGGCGCTGTTCTTCTACCCGGCGGCGTTCACCCCGGGCTGCACCAAGGAGGCCTGTCACTTCCGCGACCTGGCCGCCGAGTTCGCCGCGGCCGGTGTGCAGCGGATCGGTATCAGCGCCGACGCGGTGGAGAAGCTCGACCGGTGGACCGCCGAGCACGGCCTGGACTTCCCGCTACTCGCGGACGTGTCCGGGGAGATCGCGAAGGCCTATGGCGTGCAACGGGGTTCGCTGCTGCGCACGATCGGCATGCCGACCAAACGCACCACCTTCGCTATCCGGACCGACGGCACGATCGCCGACGTCATCGCCTCGGAGGTCAACATGACCGTGCACGCCGACCGGGCGCTCACCGCGCTGCGGAGTTGAGAACGGCGGTTCAGTCGGCGTCGAGCGCGGTGACCGGGATCCCGTAGGGCAGGAAGCGCACGCGACGGCCCGGATCAGTGTTGTGCTGATGCGCGCGCAGGGCGTCGAGTTCGGTGGGGAACACCTGCTCCACCCGCGCACCGCCCTCGTCGCTCGCCACGATGGCCCAGACGCCGCTGTCGGAGTCGGCGCTGACCACCGGCGCTTCCGGGCGCGGCGCCTCCCGGCGGGGACGCGCGGCGGCATCGGAGAGGGTGGACCAGGCGAGTTGGCCGCCCTGCCCGGCCAGGAACTTGCCGATCATGTCCTTGAGGCCGTCGCCGACCTCCCGCGTGAAGCGGTCGAAGTCGTCGTCGCCGGGGCCGAACGAGCCGCCCGAGGCGGAATTGCTGGGGGACATGGGCGCTCCTCGCCGATCGCGAACGTATTCGACGTCCACGGTACGCAGTTTCGCGATCAGCGGCCGGTCCAGCGAGGCTCCCGCTTCTGCACGAATGCCAGGATGCCCTCGCGAGTGTCCGTGCTGACCAGGATCTCGTCCAGCACCGCCAGGCTGTCCTGCACCGCCTGCACGGTGTCGGGCTGCGTTTCGGCGTCGGCCATCGTCGACAACGAGGCGCGCACCGCCGTGGGGGAGGCCGCCAGCACCTCGGCGGCCACCTCGCGGGCCAGGTCGAGCACTCCGCCCGGTGCGGCCACGCGGGAGACCAACCCGTGGGTGAGGGCTTCGGCGGCCGTCAGACGGCGGCCGGTGAGGATCAGGTCGCGGGCCAGCGCCGGTGGGAGCAAGCGCGGCAGGCGCACCAGCCCGCCCGCGGCGGCGACCAGCCCGACCTTCACCTCGGGCAGACCGAACGTGGCGTGCTCGTCGGCGACAATCAGGTGGCAGGCCAGGGCCACCTCCAGGCCGCCGCCGAGAGCGAAACCGTTGACCGCGGCGATGATCGGCTTCGGCTTGTGCCGCCGCGACGTGAGACCGCCGAACCCGTTGGCCGGGGTCGCGAGTCCGCCGCCGCCGGCGCTGGCCGCGAGGTCGTTGCCCGACGAGAACGCCTTCTCGCCCGCGCCGGTCAGGATCGCCACCCACAGGTCCGGGTCGGCGAAGTAGGCGTCGAAGATCTCGTCCAGCTCTTGATTCGTGTGCGCGGTCAGCGCGTTCCGCGCCTGCGGCCGGTTGATGACGATCTCCAGCAGGTGGCCGTCGCGCCGCACGATCACGTCCGAGTAGTCGTCGCGGAAGCCCACCGCACGCCGCGGGTGCAGCCGCTCCATGGTGTTCTCGTCGACGGTCACGGTGTTGCGCGTCGGCGACGAGCGCACCCAGATCGGCGTGCCGATCGGATCGCCCAGGAGGCGCTCGGCCAGTACGGCGTCGTCCGGGTCGGCCAGGCCGATGAACCGGGAGCCGTCGTCGCGCCGCCCGATCACCACGCCGACCGGCGCGTCGCGATCGGGGTCGAGGACGGTGAACGACTCCACCGTCGCGGGCCCGTCGGGGAAGCGGGACAGTGGGATCCGCGGACCGCGGTCCAGGCATTCCTGCAGCGCCGCCGAGCGGGACGGACGCCACGGTGCGGGCGCGGTGGAGTACACGCCCACCGACATCTTGCTCAGCAGGCCGCCGTTGGCGGTCACCAGACCGCGGGTGCCCGGGGCGCTGCGCACCCGGTCGACGATCTCGGCGATACCGTGCATCGAATAGTTGTTGCCGGGGCCGCCGAAGTAGGGGAGTCCGCCGGTCGCGGTCAACCCGCGCGGGTCGTCGGCGCGCAACCCCAGCGCGTCCGCCACCGTGGACACGGCGATGGGGAAGCAGCTGTAGAGGTCGAAGGCGGCGATGTCGTCGGGGCCGACGCCGGCCATGTCCAGGGCCTGCGCCAGCGCGGCGTCGGAGGCCGGTGTCGCCGACAGCTCCGGGCGCTCCAATACGGGTGCCTCGGCGGTGTCGGCGTGGCCGTGCAGGAACACCCAGCGGGCCGGATCGATACCGGCGGCCGCCGCCTCGCCGACGGACATCATCAGCACCGCGGCCGCCTGGTTCACGTGGTCGCGCGCGATCAGGCGCCGCGTGTACGGGGTCGCGACGACGCGGTTGTTCTCCCCGGGCGTCGCCAGTTCGGCGGCGGTGTGCTCGCGGGGCGCCGCCGCGTACGGATTGCGGGCGGCCACCGCGGTCATCGGGGCGAACAGCTCGCCCATCTGCTGCGCGTACTCCGCCGCGGACAGACCCAGGCGGTGCCGGCGGGCGTTCTCGAGCAGGGCGTACTGGTGGATCGGCAGCATCACCCCGTGCTTGACCGATTCCACCGAGGTGAGCCCGGCGATGCCGAAGCCGCGGTCCTCGAGCTGCCCGCCGACCTCCTCGGTGTAGTCGGGCGCCGGATCGATGCGGCCGGCCAGCGCCTGCCGCACCGTCGACATCACCTCGGCGCCGAAGAGCAGAGTCGGACCGCACCGGCCGGCGGCGATCTCGGCGCCGAACTCGTTGACCAGGTGCTGCGGGCTCTGGCCGCCGGTGATCTCGGCGACGGCTCGGCGCGGGTTCATGCCGGTGCGCGCCGACACGGCCCGCGGCAGGTTGTCCGGCCGACCGAACGGCGATTGCGCTGCGGGACTGGAGATCTCGAAGGAGCGCGTCGCCGCCACCACGTCCACGGCGGCCGCCAGATCTGTCGCGGCGCCCGCATCGGCCAGCGCTGCGCGCACGGCCCGCGCGGCCAGGTCGGCCTCGCTCAGCGCCGCATAGTCGGCGTCGTCGGGCCGCTCGGCGGCCTGCCCCACCCCGACGATCACCGGGGTGGACGGATCGACTCCGTGGATCAACGTGCTCTCATCAGGCATGTGCGTGCTCCCTCGTACGGTAGTACTCGGACCCTACGGGCGACGTCGCCCGAGCGAGAGAGGAGGTGCGTTGACCGAGTTGGCCCCGCAGGACGCCGACATGTTCTGGCGTGCGCAATACAGCGCGACCGACCAGTTCGCGCTGTATTGCTTTGCCGCGGAACGCGATTGCGCAGCCGCCGAGATCCTCTCCGCACTGCGGGCGCGGGCTGACCGACTTCCGCGGCTGCACCTGCGGGTGGCGCCGGCCCGCCACGATCTCGCGTTCCCGCGGTGGTGCGCCGCACCCGTCGTGGACGCCCAGTTCCGACATCACCCCGGCCCCCAGTCGTGGGACGACTGCCGGGCGGCGGTGGCCGGGCTGCTCACCGACCGCCTCGACGCCACCGCACACACCTGGCGGCTCCACCTCGTCGGGCCGGTCGAGGGGGTGCCCCGCGCGGCGGGTCTCGCGTGGGTGGTGGTGCTGCAGGTCTCGCACGCCCTCGCCGACGGACGGGGTGTGGCCGATCTCGCCCGAGCGCTGCTGGGTCCCGAGCCGGTCGACGAACCCCCGTCGCCGGCGGGACCGCCGCCGGGCCTGCTCGCGGTGGTCGGCGGCGCCGTCGCCGCGCCGGCGCGCGTGGCCGCCGGGATGGCGCTCGGGATCGGGGCCTGGCGCCGGTCCGCCGTCGATTCCGCTGCCGCCGACGCCGCCGAACCGGGCTCGCCGGCCACCGCGGCCACCGTGCTCAATCGGGTCGCCGGTGATCGACGTCGGATCGACGTGGTCGTGGCCGATGCGTCCGCACTGCGCATAGACGGCGCCACGGTCACCGTCTCGGTGCTCGCGCGGCTCGCGGAGGTCCTCGGCAGGAACCTCGGCATCGACGACACCACGTCGGCCGTCGAACTCACCGTCGGCCGCGAACCAGGTTCGGACCGACAGCGGCAGGGCCGCAACAACTTCCACAACGCCGGCATCCGGCTGCACCCGGAACTCGCACGGGCCCAACGGGTGCGGGCCATCGACGCCCAGATCCGCGCCGCGCGGGAGCGGGACCAGACGGCGGGGCGGCGGCTCGAACGGCGCGCCGCAGCGGCCACCCCGGCGGTGCTGCGGGCGTTGGCGGTGCGGCTGACGCCCACCGACGTCGCCCCCGCCGCCGTGGTCGGGGCCACGGTGGTCTCCTCGGTGCACCGTGGACCGGCCGATCTGACCCTCGCGGGCGGGGCCGTCCTGTTCACCGCGGGTTTCCCGGCGCTGTCGGCAGCGCACGCGATGACCATTGGGGTGCACGCCATCGGCGGGGTCGTCGCGGTGTCGATCACCACAGACCCGGATGCCGTCGATGCCGATTGCCTGGTCCCCCTGTTGGCGGCTGCTCTGGACGGTTAGGGTCCAGGCATGAGCTACGTCACTGAGAATCCGGCCACCGGAACCGTGGAACGCACCTTCGACACCATGAGCGACGCGGACGTCCAAGACGTCCTCGCACGCTCGGCCGCCGCGTACGCGCAATGGCGGCTGTCGCCGATCGACGAGCGGGTGCGCATGCTCCGCGACACCGCGCAGGCCTACCGCGATCGGGCCGACGAACTGGCCGCCATCATCGCGCGCGAGATGGGCAAGCCGCTCAACCAGGCCCAGGGCGAACTCGCCCTGACCGCCATGATCTACGACTGGTACGCCGAACACGGTCCGGCGCTGCTGGAGACCGAGGAACTCGCCCCGCAGGGCGCCGCGAGCTCCACCGTCACCCGCGAGTCGGTCGGACCGCTGCTGGGCATCATGCCGTGGAACTTCCCGTACTACCAGGTGGCGCGCTTCGCGGCCCCGAACCTGTTGCTGGGCAACACCATCGTCCTCAAGCACGCCCCGATCTGCGCCGCGTCGTCGCAGGTGATGGAAGAGATCGCGCACGCCGCGGGGGTGCCGCGCGATGCGTACATCAACGTGTACGCGAGCAACGAGCAGGCCGCGACGATGATCGCCGACAAGCGGATCCAGGGCGTCTCGCTGACCGGCAGCGGCCGGGCCGGCGCGGCGGTCGCGCAGACCGCGGCCGCGCACTTGAAGAAGTCGGTGCTCGAACTCGGCGGCTCGGACGCCTTCATCCTCCTGGACACCCCGGATGTGGCGGCCACCGCCGCGGGCGCCGCCGCGCGCCGGATGATGAACTGCGGCCAGGCCTGCAACTCGCCCAAGCGGTTCATCGTGCACGAGGACCTCTACGACGGCTTCGTGGCCAACCTGACGGCCGCGGTGGAGGCCATGGCGGTCGGCGACCCGACCGATCCCGGTACCGCCATCGGTCCGCTGTCGTCGGTGGCGGCGCGCGACCAGGTGGTCGGCCAGGTCCAGCGTGCCGTCGCGCAGGGCGCGACCCTGCACACCGGCGGGGCAGCGCTCGAGGGCCCCGGCGCCTTCATGGCCCCGGCCGTGCTCACCGGCGTGACCCCGGACATGGACGTGTACTCCGAAGAGGTCTTCGGCCCGGTGGCGATGGTCTATTCGGTGAGCAGCGACGAGGAGGCCGTCGCCTTGGCCAACGACGTCGACTACGGACTGTCCGGCTCGGTCTGGAGCTCGGACGTCGAGCGCGCCAGCGCCATCGCCGACCGGCTCGACGTCGGCATGGCCATGGTCAACGAGCACGGCACGTCGCTGCCCGGCCTGCCCTTCGGCGGCGTCAAGGCGTCCGGTTACGGCCGGGAACTCGGTCCGTGGGGACTGGGCGAGTTCGCCAACCTGCGTCTGCGTCGTATCGCCAAGTCCTGACGTTTCACCAAGTCCTGACGTGACCTGAGCGCGCGACCGTCGCGGCTACTCGATGTAGTCGTCGACGGTCGCCGCGCTGATGCCGCGCGGAGTGCCGCGAGTCAACCGCTTGGGCAGACGGTCGGCGAGCCCGCCGATCGGCGCCACCGATCGATTCAGTAGCTCGACCACCTCGTTGAGATGGTCGACGGTCTCCTGCATCGCGGACAGGTTCGACGGCAGAGCGGCCAGCGTGTCGGACAGCTCGGCGAACTTGTCTAGCGGACCGTCCGGGGCGATGATCTGCTCCAGCGCGCCGCCCTCGCCGACGAGCTGGTCGAGCAGGCCCTCGTCGCTGGCCGCGCGATCGAGCACGCCGCCCGGCTGGGCGAGCTTGGTCAACACGCCGTCGGGCGCGGTCAGCTTGTCGATGACGCCGCCCTGGCTGGTCAGTCGTTCCAGGATGCCCTCGTTCTCGGTGATCTGATCGATCACCCCGCCCGCCCGCGTCAGACGGTCCAGCGGACCGTCCTTGGCGGCGATGCGCATCAGGGCGCCGTTCTCGTCGGTCAGCAGGTCGATGGCGCCGCCCGGCTGCGTGAGGCGATCGAGGATGCCGTCGTTCTCGGTGAACTGGTCGACGACGCCGCCGGCCCGGGTGAGCCGGTCGATCGGGCCGTCCTTGGCGGCGATGCGCATCAGCGCGCCCTTCTCGTCGGTCATCTGATCGAGCAGGCCGCCGCGCTCGGTGAGCTTCTCGAGAAGTCCGTCCGGCGCCGTCAACCGGTCGATTACACCGCCCGGCTTGATCAGCCGATCCAGCGGCCCCCCGGTGGCCAGGAGTCGGCCGAAGGGACGATCGGGGCTCATCAGGTCGGCGACCTGCGCCAGAATCACCAGCGGCGCGCGGACCGTCGCGACCTCGCCCTCGCCCTGGAGACCGAGCGCGCTGTTGACCTCGGACTCGATGCTGTTGGCAGCCACTCGGGCCACGTTGATCGTCGACTCGATGGTGCTCAGCACCACGCCGGTGGCCGCGAAACCGAGCCGGATCGGCGTGGTCACCAGGCCACGGGGGTCGGGCAGCTTACTCATAGGCCAGAACTCTACCGTTACCGATGGTCACAACAACCCCCTCGGCCGACGGGGACCGTGTCGGCGTCGACCCCCTATTTCGCATCAGCCCTTTTCCGCGGCGGCCCGCTTCTTCGCGGCCTTCTTGTATTCGCGGACCTTCAGCAACGACTCCGGATCCACCACGTCGGCGATCGACCGGTAGCCGTCCTCACTGAAATCCCCGGCGATCTTCTCCCAGCCGTCCGGGCGCACGTCGAGTTGTTTGCCCAGGAGGGCGACGAACATCTTCACCTTGGCCTTGCCGTAGCCGGGCAGGCCCTCGAGGCGACGTGCCAGATCGCGGCCGGTCGTCGCCTCCGTCCAGACACGCGCGGCGTGGCCGTCGTACTCGTCGACGACGACCCGGGCCAACTGCTGGATACGCGCGGCCATGGATCGGCCGTAACGATGGACCGCCGGGGGAGTGGCGCAGAGCTCCGCGAACTCCTCGGGGTCAGCGTCGGCGATCGTGACCGGGTCGAGGGTGCCGAAGCGCTCGAGGATCTTCACCGGTCCGGCGAAGGCGCGCTCCATCGGGAACTGCTGATCCAAGAGCCCGCCGATGAGCAGGGCGAACGGGTCGCGGGAGATGAGCTCGTCGGCGACGGGATCCATCGTCAGGTGTAGGTCGGCCATGAGGCCATGCTAATCGGGCTCGGGGCTAATCGGGCTCGGGGCTAATCGGGCTCGGGGCTAATCAGCCGCGGCGACGTCGGTGGGCTGGCAGACTCTGCTGACATGTCCCGCCGCTCGCGCCTCGTCCGTCCCTTCGCCTCGCTGGCCCTCGCGGCCGCCACCGTCGCCGGAGGCGTCGCGGTGGGGGAGGCGCAGGCCGCGCCGGAACTGCGCAACTACGTCAAGACCATCCGGTGCGACAGTGCCAACCCGTTCCCGGCGCCCCGCGTACCGATCACGGTGGACGTGTGGAATCAGGTGCGCTTCCCGTCCGACGGTCTGCCCGGGCCCGCGATCGAACTGATTGCCAGCAGCCCGCGCCCGCAGGGGCTGCTGCCCAACACCGGGATCTACACCATGTCGACCACGGTGAACTGGCACAACGTGACCACCGGCAAGCGCGGCGTGGTGCGCGTGCCCACCCGCGCGAACCGCATCACGTGGCAGGCCGTACTGCACCCCGGTGCGGGCCAGGTGAACTTCCGCATCACGCAACGCATCGGCGCGTTGGTCTTCGTGCCCATGGTGAACCCGCAAGTGTCCACCTGCCGGGGTTCCGCACGGGCCTGACGCCTGTCGACGCCGACCCGCGCGGACGGACCGCGACCTAGAACAGGCCCTCGAGGTAGGTGAGGACGGCGGCCTTCTCCTGACGATCACCGTCGGCGGCGTCGGGCGTGAAGTACGTCTTCGCGGTCACCTTATTGCTGGCGAGCTGTGCGTCGGCCAGGTACCGCAGCGCCTCGTGGACCTGGTTGGCGTCGTTGCGCAGCGTCTGGCTCATCATCAGCGGACGGCTGAAACCGTTGCGCGGCAACGCGAGTGAACGTCGCAGCGACGCCGCCAGCTTCGGGCTCGACGCCACCGACTTGCTGACGAGATCGCCGAGGGCCACACCCTTCACGGCGTCGCGCAGGTCGGGCGCGCACATCGTCTGCGCCTTGGTGACCAGCTGCTGGCCGGTCTTCGACAGCACCGAGGCCACGTCGTCGGCCTCCAGGGAGGCCAGCGCGTAGACCACGTCGGCGGTGATCGTCTCGGAGACCGCGGGCGAGGAGGGCTTGAGGCCGCTGATCAGCACGTCGATGCCGGCCGGGATGCTGGTGGCGACGGCGCCCTGGAAGTCGCTGTCGCGTCCCTGCCACTGGGTGCCCTTGCGCGCCAACTCGATTGCGGCGGCAGCACCCTGCGCTTCGCCGAGCACCGCCCACTGCGGGGCCACCGAGCCGTCGACCACGACGCCGGCGAGGACGGCGTCGAGCAGGTTGCGAGCGGTCACCGCATGATCGATGTACTGGGGCGAGGTGCCGGCGCCGACCATCCCGTAGTCCGGGGTGATGACGGCGAAACCGTTGCGCAGCAAGGCGGCGACGGTGTCGCGATTGCCGGCGACCGGGCCGCTGGAGGCGTTGCAGGTCTCCGCGATGCCGTAGCCGGCGGGAGCGTTGACCACCACCGGCCATCCCCCCGCGGGTGCCTTGCCCTTGGGTTCGAGGATGGTGGCGATCGCCAAGTGCAGGCTGTCGTCGACGCCGGTGGTCCAGTAGCTGTACCGCTGTCCCGCCGCCGCAGCGGTCGGCAGCGAATCCTGGAGCAGCTGCTGGTTGGCGTAGACCGCGCCCGCGGTCTGGCCGGGCGCCGATCGGCTCGGCTGGCTGGGCTGAGCCGTATCCGGCTCGGCGAACGCCTGCGTCGCTGTCACCACGCCGCCCGCGGCCAGCGCGGCCACGGCGGTGGTCGCGGCCAGTGTCTTGCGGAGACGGGGGGACTGAAGGCGGGAGCGGCGGGGATTCATGAGCGTTCTCTGTTCAATTCAAGGATCCAGGGATCGGGGTTCCATCAAGGGATCGGGGGGGATCAGCAGAGCGGAAGCCGCCGACGCGCCGGACCGGTCGGCCGCGGCACGCCGGTCGGGCGGTGCCGACTCAGGAGGCGGGGGTGTCGACGATGCCGACCGCGGGCAGGAAGAAGCAGGTGCGGCCCGCGTTGGTGGTGGTGCCGAACACCGCGGTCAGGATCGACCCCTGGCCGGTGTCGACCCGGGCCATGCGGATCGGTGCCGACCGGGTCAGCGCCTTCAGGGCCGCCGAATCAGTGATCTCCGAGACGGGCTTCAGATCGGCCAGGCCGCCCTTCATCGACGCGGTGTTGAACCACGCCACCTGGAAGTTGTCGCGGGTGTGGCCGGCCGGCGGGAGCAGGGCGTAGGCGGTCTGGTCGGCGCTCAGTGCCGACGTGATCTCGGTGAGATCCTGATTCTGGTCGAGCAGATCGCCGAGTGCGCCGATGCCGAGGCCGTCGAGCAGGTCGCCCAGGGCCTCGCCTGCGGTCTTGTCGCCGACCTTGGGGAACGGTCCGGGGAAGCCGACGGCGGGCGCGGTGACCAGGCCGAGCGGATTGTCGTCGGTGGGGGTTCCGCAGAACGGGGCGAAGGCCGGGGTCAGCGCCTTGGCTCCGGTCAGTCGCTCCAGGGCCTCCAGCCCGCTGCCCGCCACACCCAGCGGGCTGTCGACGTCATTGGCCGCCGCGGGGGCGGGTGCGGGCAGTGCCGGGTCCGCGGGAGCCGGTGCCGGGGCCGCCGGGTCCGCAGGTGCCGGTGCAGCGGGGTTCGGGTCGGCCGGTGCCGGTGCCGGTGCGGTCGGGCTCGCGGGCGCCGCGGGATCGCCGTCCGTGCCCGGCAGCAGCGAACTCGGATCGAGCTGGCCGCCGGCCTCCAGGATCGCCTGCAGCGCTTCGGTCGTCATCTGATCGCCGCCCGCGGCCTTCAGCGCGCGTAGCGCGGCGGCCAACTCGGCGTCGAACGGAATCTGGCCGAGCGACAGGGCTTGCAGTCCGCCGGCGAGCAGCGCCGGGGCCTGCGATACCGGTTCGGCCTGGGTGGGTCCGGCGCCGATGAGGGCGGCGGCGAGTGCGGCGGCCACGGCGATGGCGCCGGTACGAGCGGCGGGGCGAAGGCGTGCGGCCACGGCGAAACTCCTCACGAGTACGTGAAACAGATGGGACTAATGTTGCTTATGTTAAAGAAAAACAGTCTTGTGACTTCTTTGCAAGTCGCCGAGTTCTTACCGTGACCTGATCGCGACCCGCAGGAGATTCCCGCATGCAGGGGGTGGCCGGCGGACGGTCCGTCGATGCGGACGGGCCCCGACGCCGAATCGGCGTCGGGGCCCGCTGAGCTGGGCGACCGGGGTGGTCAGATGATCGCGGTACCGATCGTGGGCGCGATGCCGCAGGTGATCCGCTTCCCCTTGATCTTGGTGGTCACGTTGCCGTGGATCGTCGAGACGATCCGGCCGCGGCCGGTATTGGCGATCGCGGTGAAGGTGCCCGGGCCCTTCTCGGCGTTGATCTTCGCGTTCGGCAGCAGGCGCTGCTGGCCGGTCCGGCCGTTATCGATGTTCAGCCAGGAGACCCACAGTGAGCGGGCGGTGTTCTTCTGGGCGACGCCGGTGCCGAGGCTCGTGTAGACGTAGCCCGCCTGGCCGCGCTTGGGGCCGGGGGCCGGGGCCTTCTGCGGTCCCGCGGTCACCAGGGCCATGCCGACCGAGTTGCCGTTGCCGGGCATGCAGCCCAGGCCGATGGTCGGGTAGAGGAACTGCTGGATGCGCGGCTTGTTCGGTCCGCTCGGCAGCTGCGGCGAGTCGTCGTCCTTGGCGGCCGGGGTGCGCAGCGCGGCATCCTCGCGGGCGTGGACGGCGGCGGCCTCGGTCGCGCCGGGCTCGCCGAGGAAGTCGATGAGCTGTCGGAAGGTGTCGGCGGCCTCGGCGGGGAGCAGGGGGTTGTCCGCCATCGAGCGCACGTCCGCGAGCAGCTTGGTGTTCACCTGGCCGTCCGAGTCGCGGGTGGCCACGGAGCCGATCAGGGCCGGGGCGATCGCCCCGAGTGCGTCGAGAACCTGCTGATCCACCTCGGGCGCGTCGGCGGCGTCCGGGATGGGGAGCTCTTGTGCCTGATCCGATTGGGGGGCGGGCGCGCCGGGCTCGGCGTAGGCGGCCGGAGCGGTGAAGGCCAGTGCGGCGGCCAGCGACAGCGCGGCGAGCGAGGCCGGGGCTACTCGGGTGCGGGTGCGAACGGTACGCACAGCGGAGTTCCTAACGTTCGAAAACAGTCTGCGGGCGAGTGTAACCACACTTGCCTGAAACTACTGTGGCAATTGTTGCCAGTGTTACCAAAGTGATGTGTGACGGCAGTGTCGAGCGGTAGGGGTGTCGTCGACGGCGCGGACTCGGTAGATTCCTGAACGGTCGCCGGACACCCCGGAGCCGACCCAGATCTGTTCTGCCCCAGATATGTTCCGCGGCAGATCTATGTTCGCCTAGATCTCTACCGCATCGCATCTGTCAGGAGACCCGCTGTGAAGAAGCTGTCCCGTCGCACACCGGTGGCGCTGCTCGCCGTCGGCGCCCTCGTGGCGACGCTCACCGCGTGCACCAGTGACTCGTCGGACACGACGGTCACCGTCCTCACGCACAACTCCTTCGAGCTGCCGAGCTCGCTCATCGAGGAGTTCACCGCCGAGACCGGTTTGAAGGTCGACTTCGTCGCGTCCGGCGACGCGGGCCAGTTGTCCTCGGTGGTCTCGCTGAGCGCTGGAAAGCCCAAGGGGGACGCGGTCTTCGGCATCGACAACACGTTCGCCGCGCGACCGATCGAGGCCGGTGCGCTCGATCCGTACACCTCGCCGCTGGCCGGGGAGGGCGCCGATCGCTATGCGGTGCCGGACTCGGAGAACGAACTGACCGCGATCGACCACGGCGACGTCTGCATCAACATCGACGAACAGTGGTACGACCGCGAGGGCATCCCCGCGCCGACCGGTTTGGACGACCTGAAGGACCCGCAGTACGCGAACCAGGCGGTGCTGCTCGATCCGGCGACGTCGTCCCCGGGCATGAGCTTCCTCCTGGCGACCATCGGCACGTACAAGGACAAGGCGCCCGACTACTGGCGTGCACTGATGGACAACGGCGCGCAGGTGGTCTCCGGATGGGAGATCGCCTACAACCAGCTCTTCAGTGCCGGTGAAGGACACGGCACCAAGCCCATCGTGGTCTCCTATGCGAGTTCGCCCGCGGCGACGCCGGGTACTCGCGCCCTGCTGTCGGGCTGCTTCGCCCAGATCGAGTACATCGGGGTGCTGCGCGGTGCGGCGAACGTCGACGGCGCGCGTAAGGTGATCGACTGGATGCTCAGCCCGCAGGTGCAGGCCGCGCTCCCGACGTCGATGTACGTCTACCCGGTCCGTGAGGGCACGCCGCTGCCGCAGAACTGGCGTCTGCGCGCGCCGGCGCCGCAGTACACGGTGACGATGTCGCCGCAGTACATCAACGCCAATCGGGAAGCCTGGTTGAAGGATTGGCGAGCCACCGTCCGCTGATGACGGTTCCGCCGCCCGCTCCCGCGACCCGTCGGTTCGGCCGACGGGCCGCGGGCGCGCTGCCGGCCCTCGTCCCGCTGCTGTTCGTCGGGGCGCTGTTCCTCGCGCCGCTGGCCGCCTTGGCGAAGCGGGCGTTCGACGACGCCGACGCGGTGTCCCTGGCCGAAGCATGGCGGCGCACCGAGGCGCTGGACCTACTGGGCGTGACGGTGGGCATGGCGGCGGCGTCGGCGGTGCTGGCGGTGCTGGTCGCGGCACCGATCGTGTGGCTCGTCTCCACCGTCGATCTGCCCGGCATGCTGGCGGTGCGCGTGCTGGTCACCCTGCCGTTCGTGCTGCCGACCGTGGTGGTCGGCGTCGCCTTCCGCGCGTTGGGCACCGGGCTGCTCGACGGCTTCGGCCTCGACTCCGGGCTGGGCGCGATCCTGCTGGCGCACGTCTTCCTGAACGTGGCCGTGGTGGTGCGCGTGGTCTCGGCCGTCTGGCAGCAGGTCGATCCGCAGGCCGTCGTCGCCGCCCGCACCCTGGGGGCTTCGCCGTGGCGGGCCTTCCTCGACGTGGTGGCGCCCCGCCTGGTGCCCGCCGTCGCGGCGGCCGCGGCGCTGGTCTTTCTGTTCTGCTCCACCAGTTTCGGCGTGATCGTGATTCTCGGCGACGGTCGGGTGCGCACCCTGGAGACGGAGATCTATCAGCAGGGGGTGGGGTACTTCCGGATCCCGGAGGCGGTCTCGCTCTCGTTCCTGCAGATCCTGCTGGTGGTGTGCGCCCTGCTGTTGGCGCGGCTGCTGGGGCGGTCGGCCCCGGCCACCAGCGACCGCGGCGGCCGTCGACAGCGCCCGCGCGGGTGGGTCTGGTTCGCGGTCTTCGCGGTCTCGGCGTGGACGGTGCTGTGGCTCGTGGTGCCCATCGGTTCGCTGGTGGTGCGCTCGCTGCGGCCGGGCGGCCAGTGGTCCACCGCGGGCTACCGGGTGCTGTTCGACGACGCCTCGTCGGTCAGCATCGCGGACTCGCTCCGCTACTCGGTCAGCAGCGCCTTCGCGGCGATGGTCATCGCGGTGGCGGTGGGCCTGATCGCCGCGACCGTCATGACCCGGCGCCGCGATGCGGTGGCCAAAGTCGGTGCGGCCCTGGCGATTCTGCCGCTGGGGGTGAGCGCGGTGACCCTCGGTTTCGGATACGTGGTGCTCACCACCTACCTCCCGCGGGAGGTGGGGACGTCGTCGCTGCTGATCCCCGCGGTGCAGGCGCTCATCGCCATCCCGGTGGTGATCGGCATGGTGGTGCCGGCGCTGGCCGAGGTGCCGCAGCGGCGCCGCGATGCCGCCGCCGTGCTCGGCGCCGGTCCGGCGCGCGTGTTCTGGACCGTCGACCTGCCGATGATCGGTCGATCCTTGGGCGCCGCAGCGGGTTTCGCGTTCGTGATGGCGATGGGGGAGTTCGGCGCCACCACCTTCCTGGCCCAGGCCCACACCACCACGCTGCCGGTCCTCATCGGTTCGCTGATGGGCCGGCCGGGCGCGGACAACCTGGCCGCCGCGATGGCGGCCTCCGTACTGTTGGTCGCTGTGAGTGCAGCGGTGGTCTTCTTCGTCGAGCTCGCCGCGCCGCGCGGCGCGCAGGCCGCGGTGGGAGGGCGACGATGAGTGTTCTGCAACTGCGCGACGTGACCGTCCGTTACGGCGCCACCACGGTGCTCGACGGCCTGGACTGGGCGGTGGGTGCCCAGGACAGTCCGGTCACTGCGCTGCTCGGGCCGTCCGGGTGCGGGAAGTCGACGCTGCTGCGCGCCATCGCCGGCCTGGAGCCGCTCGCACGCGGCGCGGTGACCTGGGACGGTCAGGACTTGGCGGCCGTGCCGGTGCACCGGCGCGACTTCGGCGTGGTGTTCCAGGACGGACAACTCTTCTCCGGTCGCACCGTGGGCGCGAACGTCGCCTACGGTCTGCGGCGACGCCGCTGGACGCGTCCGCAGATCGCGGCGCGCATCGAGGAGATGCTGGAGCTGGTGCAGCTGCCCGGTATCGCGGCCCGCCGCGTCACCGAACTGTCCGGCGGGCAGGCGCAGCGCGTCGCGCTCGCCCGCGCGCTGGCCCCGCGGCCGCGTCTGCTGCTGCTCGACGAGCCGCTGGCCGCCCTCGATGCGCGGCTGCGGGAGGACCTGGCCTTCGCGATCGGCGACATCGTCCGCGCGGCGGCCACCCCGACGGTGGTGGTGACCCACGACCGCGCCGAAGCCGCGCTCCTGGCCGACGAGGTGTCGGTGATGCGCGCGGGGGTCATCGTGCAGACCGGAGCGCCCGCGCACCTGTGGCGCCGACCGGCCGACGACTGGGTCGCCGACTTCCTCGGAGCGACGTCGCAGCTCGATGCCCAGGTGGTCGGCGGCCGCCTGGTGACCGTGTTCGGAGAACTCGATGCGACCGCCTTCGGGGCGCTGCCGGACGGACGGTGCCGACTCGCGCTGCGACCGGAGTCGGTGCTCGCGGCGCCGGTCCCCGCGGAACCGGACGCCCCGGACGCCCCGGCGGCCGTGGGCGTGGTGACGCACGTCGCGGCGCTGCCGTCCGGACTGCGTCTGCGTGTGCGGACCGACGTGCTCGGCGAGATCGATGCGCTCGCCGAGGGGCCGGTGCGGATCGGCGATGCGGTGGCTCTGACCCTCGATCCGGCTCACGTGGGGGTGATCGGACTGTGAGATTCGTCGTAGCCGGGGCCGTGGTCCGGGAGCGCGTCGAGCGCGAACTGCTGCTGGCGCAGCGGTCCTATCCGGCCGACGTCGCGGGGCTGTGGGAACTGCCCGGCGGCAAGCTCGCGCCGGGGGAGACCGCCCCAGCGGCGCTCGTGCGCGAACTGACCGAGGAGCTCACGGTCACCGTCCGTCCAGGGGCGGCGCTGACCCAACAGGTGCTGCTCCAGCCCGACCTGACCCTCATCGCGCACTGGGCCACGCTCGTCGACGGCGTGCCGCGGGCCGTCGAGCATCAAGGTCTGACCTGGGTGGATGCCGACGGATTGGCGGCGATGGCCGCCGGTGGAGAGCTGGTGCCCGCCGATACCGCGTGGGTGCCGGAGCTGCTCACTTACCTTCGCGGGCGGGATTCAGCCGGGCCTTCTTGAGCGCCTTGCGCGCTTCCTTCTTGGACATGCTGTCCAGGTCCAGCTTCTGCATCCGGTGGATCACCACCGGGCAGCGCAGGCACCGAGTGCTCTTCTTGCAGCACTTTTTCTTCGGGGTCAGGTGCGCGACCTTCGCCGGATCCGGTTTGCCCATACCTCTCACGGTACGCCCACCGGCGCGCCGCGAGGGCCGGGTGCGGATCGCGCACCGGGGTGCGGTACGGGTACTCTGATGAGGTTAATTTTCACCGCGAGCGATGCCGTCGTGCTGAGGCCGGGTGGAACCAAAGAGAGCGAGAGAGACCTTCAGTGAGCCCTGTCACCAACTTCCGCAACGTCGCGATCGTGGCGCACGTCGACCACGGTAAGACCACCATGGTCGACGCGATGCTGCGCCAGTCAGGCGTCTTCGGCGAGCGCGCCGAACTCGTCGACCGCGTGATGGACTCCGGAGACCTCGAGCGCGAGAAGGGCATCACCATTCTCGCGAAGAACACCGCCGTTCACCGCCGCCAGCCCGACGGCACCGAGTACGTCATCAACGTGATCGACACCCCGGGCCACGCCGACTTCGGCGGCGAGGTGGAGCGCGCACTGTCGATGGTCGACGGCGTGGTGCTGCTGGTCGACTCGTCCGAGGGCCCGCTGCCGCAGACCCGCTTCGTGCTGCGCAAGGCGCTGGCCGCGTCGCTGCCGGTGATCGTGGTGGTCAACAAGACCGACCGTCCCGATGCGCGCATCAGCCAGATCGTCACCGAGGCGCAGGATCTGCTTCTGGACCTGGCGTCGGACCTCGACGACGAGGCCGCCGAAGCCGCCGAGCTGGCCCTGGAGCTGCCGGTGCTGTACGCCTCCGGCCGCGCAGGCATCGCCAGCACCGTCGAACCCGCCAACGGCTCGGTTCCCGAGGGCGACAACCTCGACCCGCTCTTCGACGTCCTGATCGACAAGATCCCCGCGCCCAAGGGCGACCCGGAGGCTCCGCTGCAGGCGCACGTCACCAACCTCGACGCCTCCCCGTTCCTCGGTCGCCTGGCCCTGGTCCGCATCCACAACGGCATGCTGCGCAAGGGGCAGACCGTCGCGTGGTGCCGCGAGGTGGACGGCCGGCCCGTGATCGAGAAGGCCAAGATCACCGAGCTGCTGCAGACCGTCGGCGTCGACCGTGCGCCCGCCGAGGAGGCCGTGGCCGGCGACATCGTCGCCGTCGCCGGTATGCCGGAGATCATGATCGGCGACACCCTCGCCGACGCCGACAACCCAATGCCGCTGCCGCGCATCACCGTCGACGAGCCCGCCATCTCGGCGATCGTCGGCACCAACACCTCGCCGCTGGCCGGTCGGGTGAAGGGCCACAAGCTCACCGCCCGCATGGTCAAGGACCGTCTGGATAGCGAGCTCATCGGCAACGTCTCGCTCCGTGTGGAAGACATCGGCCGCCCCGACGCGTGGGAGGTGCAGGGCCGCGGTGAGCTGGCGTTGGCCATCCTCGTCGAGCAGATGCGTCGCGAAGGCTTCGAGCTGACCGTCGGCAAGCCGCAGGTGGTCACCCGCAAGGTCGACGGCAAGGTGCACGAGCCGTTCGAGCACCTCACCATCGACGTGCCCGAGGAATACCTGGGCTCGGTCACGCAGCTGCTGGCCGCCCGCAAGGGTCGTATGGACCAGATGAACAACCACGGATCCGGCTGGGTGCGCATGGAGTTCACGGTGCCCTCGCGCGGTCTGATCGGCTTCCGCACCGACTTCATGACCGAGACCCGCGGCACCGGCATCGCCAACGCGGTCTTCGCCGAGTACGCGCCGTGGGCCGGCGAGATCCGCGCCCGGCACACCGGTTCGCTGGTGTCCGACCGCGCCGGTTCGGTGACCCCGTTCGCCATGATCCAGCTCGCCGACCGCGGCACCTTCTTCGTGCATCCCGGCGACGACACCTACGAGGGCCACGTGGTCGGGATCAATCCGCGCCTGGAGGACCTCGACATCAACGCCACGCGTGAGAAGAAGCTCACCAACATGCGGCAGTCGTCCGCGGACGTGATGGAGACCCTCGCCAAGCCGATGGAGCTCGATCTCGAGGCCGCGATGGAGTTCTGCGCCGCCGATGAGTGTGTCGAGGTGACGCCCGAGGTGGTGCGCGTGCGTAAGGTCAACCTGGACAGCACGACCCGTGCCCGTGAGCGTTCGCGGGCGAAGGCGCGCGACGCGAACGCCTGACGAGCGAGGAGTCCGATGAGTCGATGGGCGCGGTTCGGGCGTCGTAGCACCGTGGCGGCCATGGCCGGTCTGGTCGCGGTGAGTGCGACCGCTTGCATGAGTGATCCGCCTCCGCCGGTTCGGGAGACCCTGCAGACTCCCACGCCGAACGAGTATCCGGACGAGCGGACCGTCTACCTCGCCACGGACTCGATCGGCGCCGGTTTCAATCCGCACCTGGGTGCCGATCAGAGCGTGGTGACCACGGCGATCGCGGCGATGACGCTGCCGAGCGCGTTCGTCCCGGAGAGCACCCCGGCCGGCGAGGTGTGGCGGCTCAACGACGTCCTGCTCACCTCCGCGGAGGTGACCAGCACTGAGCCGTTCACGGTGACCTATCACCTGGTGAACGACGCCCAGTGGTCCGACGGACTGCCGGTGACCGGCGACGATTTCGCGTACCTCTGGCAGCAGATGGCGCGCCAGCCCAACGTCGTCGGTCAGGCCGGTTACCGCGCGATCAAGAACGTGCAGACCTCCGGTGGCGGCAAGGTGGTCGCGGTGACCTTCTTCGACGAGTACCCGGCGTGGCGCGAGCTGTTCACCAACCTGCTCCCGAGTCACAAGCTGCGGTCGGATCCGATCGGTTTCCAGACCGGGATGGACAAGGGCAAGCCGGTGACCGCCGGGCCGTTCTCGGTCTACTCGATCGACCGGGCCCGCGACGAGGTGCGGCTGATCCGCAACGATCGGTACTGGCGCACGCCGCCGGCCCTGGACCAGGTGGTGCTCCGTCGCGCGGGCACCGAGCCGCAGATGGCGCAGACCGTCCGCAACGGCGACACCGACGTGGCGTCGTTGACGGCCGGACCGGCGAGCGCCGCCGAACTGTCGGCGATCCCCGGGGTCCGCAGCGCTCGCACCCCCGCCACCCGAACGCTGGTGGTGAACCTGAACACGCGCGCCTCGGTCATGAAGGAGCTGCCGGTGCGGCAGGCCGTCCTCGGCATGCTCAACGGCGGCGTGATCACCGCGGCCGCGGCCGGCGACGACGTGGTCGCGCCGTTCGCGAACACCGTGTACGCGCCGTCCGAGCGCGGCTACTTCGAGGTCGATCGCGCCCGCCCGAGCGCCGACCAGGTGCACCGCTGGCTCACCTCGGCCGGTTACGAGCGGGGCGTGCCCCGCGAGCGACCCGCGCCGAATACGCCCGGGACGAGCAGTTCGGTGCAGCCGTCGAGCGAGGTCCCCACGACCAGCGCGCCGCCCACCACCACCGCGGTGAAGAACGCACCGGAACTTCCGTACGGCGTCGCGCCGTATCTGAAGGACGGCAGGCCGCTGGTGGTGCAGATCGGCGCCACGAACACCGATCAGCGCGCGATGTCCGCCGCCGAGAACATCGCCGACCAACTGCGCGGCCAAGGCGTGCGCGCGGCGGTCCGCGGGCTGAGCAACACCGAGCTGTACGGCCAGGCGCTCTCCCGCGCCGAGGTCGACCTCGTGGTGGGCTGGGCCTCCGCCGGTATCGACCCGGCCGCGGCACTGGCCTCCCAGGTGGGCTGTCAGGAGCCGCCCGCTGGCACCGAATCGGGTGCGCACACCGTGGAACCGGAGGCCGATCCGGCCGTCGACCACAGCGTGCTGCCCACGCCCACCGGCTCGGCCGGTACGCCGGCACCGTCCGGCACGAAGGACGAGGGCGAGTCCGACCCGGACGCGAGCTACATCGGCAACATCTCCGGCCTCTGTGACCCGGAGCTGATCGACCTGGCCGCGACCGCGATGACCGAGTCCGATCCGACCGCCACGCTGACCACCGCCGAACCGCTGCTGGCCGCCAAGGCGGTGTACCTGCCGATCTACCAGGACTCGGTGTTCGTCGCCGTCACCGACAAGGTGACCGGGGTGCCGGTGACCGGCCCGATGCAGGTCGGCATCTTCGGTGACGCCGTGGCGTGGAGGCAGTCGTGACCGCAGTCGGCCGACGGCGCCTGTTGGTGCTGCACGCGCACCCGGACGACGAGTCGATCATGACCGGCGGCATCATCGCGCACTACCTGGCCGCGGGCGTGGACGTCCGCGTCCTCACCTTCACGCTCGGGGAAGAGGGCGAGGTGATCGGTGACGAATGGGCCGAGCTCATCGCCGATCGCGCCGATCAACTCGGTGGTTTCCGGATCTCCGAACTGACGGCCGCGCTCGCCGCCCTCACGCCGCCCGGATGTGCGCCGGTGCGACCGCGCTTTCTCGGCGGCGCCGGCCGGTGGCGGGATTCGGGCATGGCGGGCACCCCGTCGGCGCAGCACCCGCGGGCGCTGGTGCAGGCCGACGCCGACCTGCTGGCGCGGACCCTGGCCGACGAGATCGTCGCCTTCGATCCGCACGTGATCGTCACCTACGACGTCGCAGGCACGTACGGGCACCCCGACCACATGCGGGTGCACGAGATCTCGCACCTGGCGATCCCGCTGGCCGCCGCGGAACTGGGGCACGGCGCCAAGGTCTACGAATCGGTCACCGAAGCGGGGGGACTGGCCGCCGGGCAGGCGCGCATCGGCGATGTGCCCGCCGGCTGGCGTCGACCGGAGCCCGGTGAGCTGGCCAGCTACCCGGACGAGGCGATCGGTGCCGCGGTGGACGTCTCCGACGTGTACGCGGCCAAGGTCGCCGGACTGGCGGCGCACGCCACCCAGATCACGGTGGCGCCGTCGGGCACCGAGTTCGCGCTGAGCAACAACATCATCCAGCCGATCCTGCCGACCGAGTACTTCCTGCGGGTCGGCGACGACCTCGACACCCCGGCGCAGCGCGAGACCGATCTGTTCGCGGGTCTGCCGTGACCGCGGGCGAGCGCGTCGAACTGGCACTGGTGACGGTGGCCGCCGGCCTCCTGACCGTGCTCTGCTGCGCCTTCCTGATGATCTCGGTGGGGCCGGTGCCGTTCCCGGTGACCGCGCTGCTGGCCGGACTCGGCAACTTCGGCCTGGTGTGGCTGGCCGCGCAGTACACCGATTCCGCGTGGCGATTCGCGCCGCTGGCCGTGTCCGGGGTGGTGATGATCGTGGCGATGATGCCTATCCCCGGCGACTTCCCCGGGTGGATCACCGGGCTCCCGATGCTGCTGATGCTGCTGTTCGGCCTGGGGCTGCCCGCCTCGGTCGCCGCCCGTCTGCGGTGAGGAAGCACGGCTGTCTACAGTGGGTCGTGTGACCCTCGAAGTCGATCCCACCCCCTCGGCACTGCGGCGCGCTCTTCGTCGGGCGCACGACGGCGTCACCCTCAATCAGGACGAGGCCGCGGTCCTGATGGCCGCGCGCGGGGACGATCTGACCGCCCTCTGCGAGGCGGCCGCCCGCGTCCGTGACGCCGGCCTGGAAGCCGACGGGCGGGCCGGGCAGATCACCTATTCGCGCAAGGTCTTCATCCCGCTGACCCGCCTGTGCCGCGACCGCTGCCACTACTGCACCTTCGTCACCGTGCCGGGCAAACTGGCCCGCGCCGGACAGGGCGCGTTCCTCGAACTCGACGAAGTGGTGGCGCTGGCCCGCGAGGGCGCCGCACTCGGCTGCAAGGAAGCGCTCTTCACCCTCGGCGACCGGCCCGAGGACCGCTGGCCCGCCGCGGCCCAGTGGCTCGACGAGCGCGGCTACGACTCGACGCTCGACTACGTGCGCGCCGCGTCGATCCGGGTACTCGAAGAGACCGGTCTGCTGCCGCACCTGAATCCCGGCGTGATGAGCTGGGAGGAGATCAACCGGCTCAAGCCCGTCGCACCGTCGATGGGCATGATGCTCGAGACCACGGCGCGGCGGCTGTTCACCGACAAGGGCGAATGCCACTACGGCAGTCCGGACAAGGACCCCGAGGTCCGCAAGCGCGTGCTGGTCGACGCCGGGCGCCTGTCCGTGCCGTTCACCACCGGGATCCTGGTCGGTATCGGGGAGACGCGCCTCGAGCGCGCCGACTCGATCCTGGAGATCCGCAAGGTGCACAAGGCTTTCGGGCACGTGCAAGAGGTGATCGTCCAGAACTTCCGGGCCAAGCCGGACACCGCCATGGGCGCGGTGCCGGACGCCGAGATGAGCGAGTTCCTTGCGTCGGTCGCGGTGGCCCGCCTGCTGCTGGGGCCGAAGATGCGGATTCAGGCGCCGCCGAACCTGGTGTCGGAGAACGAATGTCGCGCGCTGATCGCGGCCGGCGTGGACGACTGGGGCGGCGTCTCGCCGCTGACCCCCGACCACGTCAACCCCGAACGCCCGTGGCCCAACCTCGACGATCTGGCGCGCATCACCGCGGCGGGCGGATACACGCTGACCGAGCGGATCGCCGCGCAGCCGCGCTACGTGCTGGCCGGCCAGCCGTGGATCGACCCGCGGATCGCCGGTCACGTGGCCGCGCTGTCCGATCCCGTAACCGGGCTGGCCCGCGACGTGCTGCCCACCGGGCTGCCGTGGCAGGAGCCGGACGAGGAGTGGGGGTCGTCGGGCCGCATCGATCTGAACACCGAGATCGACGTCGACGGCCGCAACACCGAGACCCGCAGTGACCTCGGCAGCGCCTTCGGCGACTGGGACACCATCCGCGAGCAGGTGCTCGCGCTCGGCGACCAGGGGGCGCCGCGCCGCCTCGACTCCGAGGTGGCCAGTGCCCTCGCCCGCGCCGAGAACGACCCGGCCGGACTGTCCGACGACGAATACCTGACGCTGGCCACCGTCGACGGCGACGGCCTCGAAGCCCTGGCCGCCCTGGCGGATGCGATCCGCGCGGACGTGGTGGGCGACGACGTCACGTACGTGGTGAACCGGAACATCAACTTCACCAACATCTGTTACACCGGCTGCCGGTTCTGCGCGTTCGCCCAGCGCAAGGGCGACGAGGATGCCTTCACGCTGTCCACCGAAGAGGTGGGCGACCGGGCGTTCCAGGCGCACCTCGCCGGCGCCACCGAGGTGTGCATGCAGGGCGGCATCGATCCCGAGCTGCCGGCCTCCGGGTACGCCGACATCGTGCGCGCCGTGAAGGCCCGGGTGCCGTCCATGCACGTGCACGCCTTCAGTCCGATGGAAGTGGTGAACGGCGCCGCCCGCTCCGGCGAGTCGGTACGCGAGTGGCTGATCGGTCTGCGTGAAGCCGGGCTCGACTCCATTCCGGGCACCGCCGCCGAGATCCTCGACGACGAGGTGCGGTGGGTGCTCACCAAGGGCAAGCTGCCGACCGCGTCGTGGATCGACGTGATCACCACGGCGCACGAGGTGGGCCTGCGCTCGAGTTCGACGATGATGTACGGCCACGTCGACGCGCCCCGGCACTGGGTGGGGCACCTGAACGTGCTGCGCGACATCCAGGACCGCACCGGCGGGTTCACCGAGTTCGTGCCGCTGCCGTTCGTGCACCAGTCGTCGCCGCTCTACCTGGCCGGCGCCTCGCGACCCGGCCCCACGCAGCGGGACAACCGGGCCGTGCACGCGCTGGCGCGGATCATGCTGCACGGCCGGATCGACCACATCCAGACCAGCTGGGTGAAGTTGGGCGTGGAAGGCACACGCGCGATGCTGCGCGGCGGCGCCGACGACCTCGGCGGCACCCTGATGGAGGAGACCATCTCTCGGATGGCGGGCTCGGCGCACGGCTCGGAGAAGACCGTCGCCGAACTGCACGAGATCGTCGAGGGCATCGGCCGCACCCCGCGCCAGCGGAGCACCGAGTACGGCCGCGTCGACTCACCCGTCGCCGCTCGCCCCACCCTCGCCGTCGTCGACTGATCCGAGCCGGAAGGCGGCAGCGGACCCCGGAGGCGTCCGCCGCTCCCAGAGGCGACAGCGCGGCACAAAGGCGACAACGGACCACAGGGGCGGCAGCCGACCCCGGAGGCGGCAGCCGGGGGTGCCGCCTGTGGGGGTGACTGCCGCGGAGGGGGCCGACTGCCGCGAACACGCGTGCTCGGCGATGCCGAAAGGGCGGCTCCGCCGCGTGGCGGGGCCGCCCTCCGGGCTCGGCTACTGAGTGGCTGAGGGCCGACTCAGCGGGCGCCGAACATCTTGGCGAGACGGCCGGGCTGCTTCTCGTGGCCCGGGCAGCGCTTGCTGGCGGGCACGCCGCGCATCACTTGGTCGACGTGCTGGCCGCAGCCGCGCCAGGTGACTTTGCCGCAGGTCTTGCAGGTGGCTTGCTGACACATGATGGTTCTCCTAAAACTGACTGATCAGGGGGTCTAGAGGGTGGTCAGGGGACCAGTTCGGGGTGGACGGCACGCAGGGTGAGGATGCCGCCGGACAGGTTGGCCGCTTCCAGGCCGGACTGCCGCAGGATCCGGTAGGCCAGGTAACTGCGCTTGCCGCTCGCGCAGTAGACGCGGATCGGCCGACCGGCCGCGGCCTCGCGGATCTCGTCGAGACGCTCGCGCACCTGGGTGTGCGGCACCAGCAGGGCGCCGTCGACGTGGCCCTCGTCGTACTCCTCCCGGCTGCGCGCATCCAGGAGGAAGTAGCCGGGCTCGTCGAGCTGATCGGCGTACCAGAGGTCCAGTTCGCCGTCGAGCACGTTCTCGGCGATCATGCCGGCCAGGTTCACCGGGTCCTTGGCCGAGCCGTACGGCGGTGCGTAGGCCAGGTCCAGGTCGATCAGCTCGGGGCCGGTCATTCGGTTGGCGATGGCGGTGGCGAACACGTCGATCCGCTTGTCCACGCCGTCCGGGCCCACGCCCTGCGCGCCCAGGATCAGGCCGTCGGAGGTGCGCAGGTGCACCAGCAGGCTCATCTGGACGGCGCCGGGGAAGTAGCCGGCGTGGTTGTCCGCGTGCAGGTGGATGGTGCGGTACTCGATGCCCGCGGCCTCCAGGGCGCTGCGATTGGCGCCGGTCAGCGCCGCGGTCAGCGAGCCGACGCGGACGATGGCGGTGCCCAGCGGATGGGGGATCGGCCGCGCGGTGTCCGGGTTGACGATGTGATCGGCCACCAGGCGTCCGGCACGGTTGGCCGGACCGGCCAGCGCGACCGGGCGGCGCAGACCGGTGATCCGGTCGGTGGAGATCACGGCGTCGCCGACGGCCCAGATACCGTCGAGGTTGGTGCGACCGTGTTCGTCGACGATGAGCGCGCCGCGCTCGTCGGCCACACCGGCGTCGAGGAACACCTGGGTGTCCGGACGCACGCCGACCGAGAGGACCACCACGTCGGCGGGGATCCGCGTGCCGTCGGCGAGCATGACGACGTCCTCGTCGGATCCCGACTCGATGGCGGTGGCGCCCACGCCCTCGTGGACGGTGATGCCCATCGCGGTCAGCTCGGCGCTGATCCGGGCGGCGATCTCCGACTCCAGGGGAGGCAGCACGTGCGGGGCCAGTTCCACGACGTCGACGGCCAGGCCCTGCATGCGCAGGCCCTCGGCGGCCTCGAGGCCGATGAAGCCCGCACCGAGCACGACGGCACGCTGGGCGCCGTCGGTGACGGTGTCGCGCATCTGCACGGCATCGCCCACCGTCCGCAGCGTCTGCACGCGCGGGGAGTCGAGGCCGGGCAGCGGCGGGCGGATGGCGGAGGCGCCGGGGGAGAGCACGAGGGCGTCGTAGGCCACCGTCTCGACGCCGGCGTCGTTGCGCACCTGCACGGTCTTGGCCGCGGGGTCCACGGCGATCACGTCGTGGCGGATGCGCACGTCGATGTCGAGCGCTTCACGCAGCGATTCCGGGGTCTGCACCAGCAGGTCCGCGCGGTCGGTGATCTCGCCGCTGACGTAGTAGGGCAGACCGCAGTTGGCGAACGAGGGATGTTCGCCGCGTTCGAAAACGATGATCTCAGCGTTCTCGTCCAATCGCCGGGCCCGCGCCGCAGCGCTCATTCCGCCGGCGACGCCGCCGACCACAACAATTCTCATGATTGCCTCCTCCGTGGGTCCAACTATACCCTCGGGGGTATCTATTCCGGGACCGATGTGGGCTTGTTCACGCTCGTTTTTCTCGGGCTGCGCATAAATCCGCGCCGGTGAGGGGGTATGCCCGCGTCGCCGATGCAGACCTCGGCCGCATGCCGGTTAGGCTGTCATAGTTGTCTGAGACTTTCCGGTGCGATCAGCCCTCGAACCGGAGTTCTGGCGTGTGTGAAGAGGAGAGACGTCGTGACCTACATCATCGCTGAGCCGTGTGTGGATGTGCTCGATCGGGCGTGCGTGGAAGAGTGCCCCGTCGACTGCATCTACGAGGGCGGCCGGATGCTGTACATCCAGCCCGACGAGTGCGTCGACTGCGGTGCGTGCGAGCCGGTGTGCCCGGTCGAGGCGATCTTCTACGAAGACGACGTGCCCGACGAGTGGGAGCCCTACTACGCGGCGAACGTCGACTTCTTCAGCGAGCTCGGCTCGCCCGGCGGCGCCAGCAAGGTCGGCAAGGTCGACTTCGACCCGCCGTTCATCAAGAACCTGCCGCCGATGGGCGAAGAAGCCTAGCGGTGGCCCATCGCCTGCAGCCGGTCAGCGCGACGCTGCCCGACTTCCCGTGGGACTCCCTCGCCGACGCGAAGGCGCAGGCGAGCGCCCACCCCGGCGGAATCGTCGACCTGTCGGTCGGCACCCCGGTGGACCCGGTGGACCCGATCATCCGGCAGGCACTCGCCGACTCCTCGGAGTTCCCCGGCTATCCCGCGACCGTCGGCACCCGTGAACTGCGCGACGCCGCCGTCGCCGCGCTCGCTCGGCGCTTCGGCATCGACGGGCTGGACGAGTCGTCGATCCTCCCGGTGATCGGCACCAAGGAAGCCATCGCCGGGTTGCCCGCACAGCTGGGCGTACCCGCCGGCGACCTGGTGGTGATCCCCGAGGTGGCGTACCCGACCTATGAGGTCGGCGCGCTGCTCGCCGGTGCACGTGTGCTCCGCGCCGACTCGACGGTGGCGGTGGGGCCGGAGCGCCCGGCGCTGCTGTTCCTGAACTCGCCGTCGAACCCGACGGGCAAGGTGCTGCCGGCGGACCACCTGCGCAAGGTGGTCGCGTGGGCGCGCGAGCGCGGCGTCGTGGTGGTCTCCGATGAGTGCTACCTGGGCTTGGCCTGGGACACCCCGGCCGTCTCGATCCTGGATCCGGCGATCTGCGGCGGCGACCACACCGGCCTGATCGCCGTGCACTCGCTGTCCAAGGTCTCCAATCTCGCCTCCTACCGGGCCGGTTTCCTGGCCGGAGACACCGCGCTCATCGCCGAGCTCCTCGCGGTGCGCAAGCACGCGGGCATGATCGTGCCGTACCCGGTGCAGGGGGCGATGATCGCCGCCCTGAACGACGACGTGCACGTGAACGAGCAGCGCGAGCGCTACCGCCTGCGCCGCGACACCCTGAAGGCCGCATTGGGCGCGGCGGGGTTCACCGTCGACCACTCCGAGGCCGGCCTCTACCTGTGGGCCACGCGGGGCGACGACGCGCGTGCGACCGTCGACTGGCTCGCCGAGCGCGGCATCCTGGTGGCCCCCGGCGACTTCTACGGACCGCAGGGCGCCCGCCACATCCGGATGGCGTTCACCGCCACCGACGAACGCGTCGCCGCCGCGGCCGCCCGCCTGGCCTGAGTACGGCCGAAAAGGCGGGCGCCGCGCGGCGCCGGAGGACATCAGTCGTTGGCGTGCAGGGCTTCGTTGAGCTCGATGCCGTCCCCCTGCGAGGCGGTCACCTCGACGGTGCCGGTCTGGGAATTGCGGCGGAACAGCAGGTTGTTGCGGCCGGCCAGTGCGCGCGCCTTGACCACCTTGCCGTCCGGTCCGGTCACCTTGGTGCCCGCGGTGATGTAGAGCCCGGCCTCGACCACGCAGTCGTCGCCGAGGGGGATGCCGCAGCCGGCGTTGGCGCCGAGCAGGCAGCGGCGACCGATCGAGATGATCTCCTTGCCGCCGCCGGACAGCGTGCCCATGGTCGACGCGCCGCCGCCGATGTCGGTCCCGTCGCCGATCACGACGCCCGCCGAGATCCGGCCCTCCACCATGGAATGGCCCAGGGTGCCGGCGTTGAAGTTCACGAAGCCCTCGTGCATCACGGTGGTGCCCGACGCCAGGTGCGCGCCGAGGCGCACGCGATCGGCATCGCCGATGCGGACGCCGCTGGGCACCACGTAGTCGACCATGCGCGGGAACTTGTCGACGGAGCTGACGCTGACCGGGCCGCGGGCCCGCAGCCGGGTGCGGGTGGCTTCGAAGCCGTCGACGGTGCAGGGGCCGAAGTTGGTCCAGACGACGTTGGCCAACAGACCGAAGATGCCGGTCAGGTTCTGGCCGTGCGGGCGCACCAGGCGGTGCGAGAGCAGATGGAGGCGAAGGTAGACGTCGTGGGCGTCGACCGGCGGCGCCTGCAAGTCGGCGATCACGGTGCGGACCGCGACGGTGCTCACGCGCCGGGCGCCGTCCACGCCGACGGCCTCGATCAGTTCCCGGGGGGTGTCCACATCGCTCAGGAGCACTGTGCCCGCGTCTTCGCTCGGATCGGTGATCAGCTGCGGATCGGGAAACCAGGTGTCCAGGACGACACCGTCGTCGGTGAGCGTGGCGATTCCGATGGCAGTTGCACCTTGAGTAGTCACGGAGAGATCTTACCCGCCTCACTACAGTGGATCCGGTGAGCGTTCCCGACCTGAACCTGCGTGCCGATCCCGTCGACCTGACCGCCGCCCTGGTGGACATCGCGAGTGTGAGCCGCGACGAAACGCTGATCGCCGACGCCGTCGAGGCGGCGCTGCGCGCGCAGACCCGCGGCTTCGAGATCGCCCGGTTCGGCAACAACGTGCTGGCGCGGACCCGGCGCGGCGCCGCCTCCCGGGTGATCTTGGCCGGACACCTGGACACCGTGCCGCTGGCCGACAACGTCCCGTCGTGGCGGACCGACACCTCCGAGGAGGGCGACGTGCTGCACGGCTGCGGCACCGTCGACATGAAGTCGGGGCTCGCGGTGTTCTTGCACCTGGCCGCCACTCTCGACGATCCAACGCACGACCTGACGCTGATCTTCTACGACTGCGAGGAGATCGCCGCCGAGTTCAACGGGCTCGGCCGGATCGAACGCGAGAAGCCGGACTGGCTGGTCGGCGACGTCGCGATCCTCGGCGAACCGACCGGCGGTCTCATCGAGGCGGGCTGCCAGGGCACGCTGCGCGTCCGCTTGGCCGCCACCGGAACCCGCGCCCACTCGGCGCGCGCCTGGATGGGCGAGAACGCCATCCACAAACTGGGCGGCGCGCTGGTGACGCTCGGCGCCTATGTGCCGCGCCGCGTGGACATCGACGGCTGCGAGTACCGCGAGGGACTCTCGGCGGTCGCGGTGGCCGGAGGAGTGGCAGGCAACGTGGTGCCCGACGCCGCGCACCTGGACGTGAACTTCCGCTACGCCCCGGACCGCACGCCCGAGCAGGCCCTGGCGCACGTGCGGGAGGTCTTCGCGGCCGAACTCGCCGACGGTGTGCTCACCGCCGCAGTGGCCGACTCGGCGCCCGGCGCACTGCCCGGACTGGCGCAGCCCGCGGCGGCGGCCCTGGTCGAGGCGGCCGGCGGCCGTTTCCGCGCCAAGTACGGGTGGACCGACGTGGCCCGCTTCGCCGCCCTCGGGGTGCCCGCGGTGAACCTCGGTCCGGGCGACCCGAGCCTCGCGCACCGTGCCGACGAGCGGGTTCCCGTCGCCCAGATCTACGAGGTGACCGAGGTGCTCCGCCGCTACCTCCGCGCGTGAGCGTCCTCAGTGCGTGAGCGTCCTCAGTGCGTGAGCGTCCCGGTGCCGCCCGGTTGCTAGCGTGAAGCCATGAGCGATCTGCGGCCCGAGCCGCTCGAGGACGACGTGCCCGTCGACGGCACCCAGGTGCGTTACGCGGGCGCCGCCCAACTCCGCGTCGGCGAGGACCAGCAGTACGTCACCAGCGACGAGAACCTGCTGGAATGGGTCGATCCGCGCGACAGCGCCCTGCTGCTCGAGCGCACCGTGCGCGATTCCTGGCGCGTGCTGCGCATCCAGTCCGAGTTCGTCGCCGGATTCGACGCGCTGGAGAAGGTCACCGAAGCGGTGACCGTCTTCGGCACCGCCCGGTCGGTGCCGGGCAGCGCCGAGTACGAACTGGGCGTCGAGGTGGGGCGACGACTGTCGGAGGCGGGCTTCGCCGTGATCACCGGTGGCGGTCCGGGCGCGATGGAAGCCGCCAACAAGGGCGCCTTCCTGGCCGGCGGCGAATCCATCGGACTCAACATCGAGCTGCCCTTTGAGCAGCACATGAATCCGTACCTGACGCTCGGCATGAACTTCCGGTACTTCTTCGTCCGCAAGACGATGTTCGTCAAGTACGCGCAGGCCTTCGTCTGCGTGCCCGGCGGCATCGGCACCCTCGACGAGCTCTTCGAAGCGCTCACCCTGGTGCAGACCGGCAAGGTCAAGCGCTTTCCGATCGTGCTGATCGGCCGCGACTTCTGGAGCCCACTGGTCGATTGGATGCGCGGCACCCTGCTCGCCGGCGAGAAGATCAGTCCGGAGGACCTGGAACTGATCACGGTGGTGGACACGCCGCAAGAGGCCGTCGACGTGGTGATCGCGTCGGGGATCCGATGAGCGCGATCTGCGTCTACTGCGCCTCCGGGCCGGTGGATCAGACGTACCTCGATCTCGCCGAGCAGACCGGCGCGGCCATCGCCGAGGCCGGCCTGACCCTGGTGTCCGGCGGCGGCAACGTGGGCATGATGGGCGCGGTGGTGCAGGGTGCGCGGGCCGCCGGCGGCTACACCATCGGCATCATCCCGGAGCACCTGATGGCCGCGGAAGTAGCCGACACCGACTCCGACGAGCTGATCGTCACCGGCACCATGCGCGAGCGTAAACGCCTGATGGACGAGCTCGCCGACGGCTTCATCACGCTGCCGGGCGGCATCGGCACCCTCGAGGAACTCTTCGAGACCTGGACCGGCGGCTTCCTCGGCGTGCACGACAAGCCGATCGCGCTGCTCAACCACGAGGGCTTCTACGATCCGATGCTCGCCTGGCTGCGGGACCTGGCCACGCGGGGCTTCGTCGCACAGCATGCCCTGGACCGACTCACCGTGGTGCCGGACCTGGCCGGTGCGCTCGCCGTAGCTGACTCGACGGTAAGGTAGCGTCACTCCCCCAGCATCCTCGAGAAGGAAGTCTCCTCGCCATGACCCAGCAGACCAGTCGACGTCCCGGCCTCGAACGAAACCGGGTCGGCGTCGCCGACCTGCTCAAGGGCGCGGTTGAGATGGCACCGGATCTGCTGTCCATGGCGCGGCACGCGCCTGGCATGGTGCTGCGTTCGCCGGACGCCGCCAAGACGATCGGCTCGGTCTTCGCGAACCTGGCGGCCAAGTACCCGGATCGCCCGTTCGTCCGCTTCGACGGCGCGATGCTGACCTACGGGGAAGCCAACCGGGTGGTCAATCGGTACGCGGCGGTCCTCGCCGAGCGCGGCGTGGGCGTCGGCGACGTGGTCGGCATCCTGGCCGAGAACAGCGACACCGACCTGCTGGTGATTCTGGCGACGGTCAAGCTGGGTGCGTCGGCGGGCATGTTGAACTACAACCAGAGCGGCGCGGTGATCGACCACAGCATGACGCTGCTCGACGCCAAGGTGCTGATCCGCGACCCGCGGTGCGTCGAGGCCTGGGAGACGATGCGCCCGGAGCGGCGCCCCGAGCACGTCCTGGACTTCGACGAGCTCGACGCGGCCGCCGCGGGCAAGCCGGACGCCGATCCGGCGGTGACCGCGACCCTCCCGGCGTCGACCAACGCCTTCCTCATCTTCACCTCGGGCACCACCGGCCTGCCCAAGGCCAGCCGCATGAGCCACAACCGCTGGCTCGCGAACTACTCCGGCATCGGCGGGCTCGCGGTGCGGCTGCGGCCCAGCGACACCCTGTACGTCCCGCTGCCGATGTACCACAACAACGCGCTGTCGGTGTCGCTCGGTGCGGTCCTGGCCGGGGGCGCATGCATCGCGATCGGCCGCAAGTTCTCGGCGAGCCGGTTCTGGGACGACGTGATCGCCAACCGGGCCACCGCCTTCTGCTACATCGGTGAACTGTGCCGCTACCTGCTCGCGCAGCCCGCTCGACCGACAGACCGTCAGCACGCGGTGCGGGTGATCGTCGGCAACGGCATGCGCCCGGAGATCTGGGACGAGTTCGCCGAGCGCTTCGGCATCGAGCGCGTGGTGGAGTTCTACGGGGCCAGCGAACTGAACCTGGCCTTCGTCAACGCCTTCAACGTCAAGCGCACCGCCGGCTTCTGTCCGCTGCCGTTCAAGGTGGTGGAGTACGACGCCGACGGCAGTCCGCGCCGCGACGCGGACGGTCGACTGCGCTCGGTGCGCAAGGGCGAGCCCGGGCTGCTGATCGCCGAGATCAGCGCGCGGGTGCCGCTGGACGGCTACACCGACGACGCCGAGACCGAACGCAAGGTGATCCGCGACGCGTTCAAGCCCGGCGACGCGTACTTCAACTCCGGCGACCTGGTCCGCCAGCAGGGCTTCTTCCACATCGCCTTCGTCGACCGCCTCGGCGACACCTTCCGCTGGAAGGGCGAGAACGTGGCGACCACCGAGGTGGAGGCCGCGGTGGCCGGCGATGCCGCGGTAGAGCACGTGGCCGTCTACGGCATCGAGGTCCCCGGCTGCGACGGCCGCGCAGGCATGGCCGCGGTGTCCCTGGCCGAGGGCGCCGTGCTCGACGGCAAGGAGCTGGCCGACCGGCTGTACGCGGACCTGCCGTCGTACGCGCTGCCGCTGTTCCTACGGCAGGTGCCGGAGATCGAGGCCACCACCACGTTCAAGAACCGCAAGGTGGAGCTGCGGGACGAAGGCTACGCGGACACCGGCGACGATCCGGTGTGGGTGCTCAAGGGCAAGGCCGACGGCTACGTCCCGTTCTATGCCGAGTACCCCGCCGAGGTCGCGGCGGCCAAGGCCCCGCGCTGACCGACGAATCGGCACTGCTCCATGATGGAGGGATGAGCCCGCCCGAGCCGTCGACCACCCTGTGCGGGCGTCCGGTCGCCACCGATCGGGCGCTGGTGATGGCGATCGTCAACCGCACCCCGGACTCCTTCTACGACGGCGGCAGCACGTTCACCGACGACGCCGCGATGGCGCGCATCGACACGGTGATCGCCGAGGGCGCCGACATCGTCGACATCGGCGGCGTCAAGGCCGGTCCCGGCGAGGAGGTCGACGCGGCCGCCGAGGCGCAGCGCGTGGTGCCGATGATCGCGTGGATCCGGCAGCGGCACCCCGAGGTGCTGATCAGCGTCGACACCTGGCGCAGCGAGGTCGCCGCGGCGGCCTGCGATGCGGGGGCGGATCTGATCAACGACACGTGGGCGGGGACCGACCCGGAGCTGGTGGCGGTGGCCGCCGACCGCGGCGTCGGGCTGGTGTGCTCGCACACCGGCGGCGCCGTGGTGCGGACACGCCCGCACCGGGTGGCCTACGACGACGTGGTCGCCGAAGTGACCGCCGAGCTCACCGCGTCCGCACAGCGGGCCGCCGATGCCGGGGTGCGCCGCGACGGGATCCTGATCGATCCGACGCACGACTTCGGTAAGAACACCCACCACGGGCTGGCCCTGCTGCGTCGTCTCGACTGCCTCGTCGACACCGGCTGGCCGGTGCTGATGGCGTTGAGCAACAAGGACTTCATCGGGGAGACGCTGGGCGTGGCGTTGCACGAACGGGTGGCCGGTACGCTGGCCGCGACGGCGTTGGCCGCCGCCGCGGGTGCTCGCGTCTTTCGCGTTCACGAAGTCGCTGACACCCGCCGCGTGCTCGACATGGTCGCGTCGATAGCCGGCACGCGACCGCCTGCCCGGACGGTCAGAGGATTGGCATGAGCAAGGACATCTCCGCAGCCGCGGCGGCCACCGGGCCCACGACGCTGGGTGCACAGGCACCGTGGTCGCACACCCATGCCTGGGACAGGCCCGCGTGGACCGTCGACGAACTCGTCGAAGCCAAGGCCGGGCGGACCGTTTCGGTGGTGCTGCCCGCGCTCAACGAAGCCGATGCGGTGGCCGGTGTGGTGGCCTCCATCATGGGGCTGGTCGGCACCCTGGTCGATGAACTGGTGGTCCTGGACTCCGGGTCCACCGACGACACCGCTGCGATCGCCCGGGCCGCCGGTGCGCGCGTGGTGGCGCGCGACGACGTGTTCGGCGACCTGCCGCCGCGCCCCGGCAAGGGGGAGGCGCTGTGGCGCTCGGTGGCGGCCACCACCGGCGACCTCATCGCCTTCATCGACGCCGACCTGATCGACCCCGATCCGATGTTCGTGCCACGACTGCTCGGCCCGCTGCTCTTCGACCCGGACATCCACCTGGTCAAGGGCTACTACCGGCGCCCGCTGCGTTCGGGCGGCGCGCAGGTGGCCGACGGCGGCGGCCGCGTCACCGAGCTGTCGGCCCGACCGCTGCTGACGGCCCTGAAACCCGAACTGGGCGAAGTGATCCAGCCGCTGGGCGGCGAATACGCCGGCACCCGCGAGCTGTTGTCGTCGGTCCCGTTCGCCGCGGGCTACGGCGTCGAGGTGGGTCTGCTGATCGATACCTACGACCGCTACGGCCTCACCGGGATCGGGCAGGTGAACCTCGGCACCCGCGCTCACCGCAACCGCCCGCTCTCCGAGCTCGCGGTGATGAGCCGACAGATCATCGCGACCCTGCTGCAGCGCTGCGGGATCGAGGACTCGGGAGTGGGACTGACCCAGTTCGTGCCCGGCATCGACGGCACCTTCTCCCCGGTCACCACCGAACTCGCGGTGGCCGACCGACCGCCGGTGGCCGCGTTGCTCGGTGACCGGCCCGGGGCCGATCGGTAGGGTGGCGCCGTGGTGACCATCGTGCTGTACGTCCTCGGCCTGATCCTCGTGGTGGCCGTGGTCTTCGCCGTGGTGTGGTTCGTGTTCGGGCGCGGCGAGGATCTGCCGCCGCTGCAGAAGGGGACCACGCTCACCCGCCTGCCGCGGGTCGGGATCACCGGCGATGACGCGCGGGCACTGGTGTTCCAGCAGGTCACGCGCGGTTACAAGGCGCAAGAAGTGGACTGGGCGGTGGAGAAGCTCGCGCGCGAGATCGACGACCTGCGCGCGGTGGTGCACGATCTCACGGTGCGGGCCGCGGAAGACGAGGCGGCCGCCGACACCGGGCCGATCCCACTGGTAGACCCGTCCCGGCGACAGTGACGAGATCTGCGCCACGTATCATGGACGCAGATTGACATGTGTCTGGGAAGGGAGCGCGAGAATGGCAGCGATGAAGCCCCGAATGGGTGACGGTCCTCTGGAGGCGGTCAAGGAGGGGCGCGGCATCGTGGTGCGCATTCCGATCGACGGCGGTGGTCGTCTGGTCGTCGAACTGAACGACGAAGAAGCCGCAGCCCTCGGTGAGGTCCTCCGCGAGGTCGTGGCCTGACCGAAGTCGCTTCAGATACCGGGCGGCGCGGGGCTCGCGCCCTGCGCTGCCCGGTCTGCGCAGGGCCACTCGACGTGGTCGAGCGCGGCCTGCAGTGCGCGCACGCGCACCGCTTCGACCAAGCCCGACAAGGGTATGTGGCGCTGCTGAGCGGCCGAGGCAATCGGCATCGCAGCGACACCGCACCCATGGTCGCCGCCCGTCGTCGTCTGCTCGACGCGGGAGTCTTCGATCCCGTCGCGCAGGCGCTGGCCGCCGCGATCGACCCGGAAGCCGCCGTCGTCGTCGACGCCGGCGCGGGCACCGGACGTTACCTCGCCGCCGTCCTCGACGCGGCGCCGCGGGCCGTCGGTATCGGTCTGGATCTCTCCAAGTACTGCGCGCGGGCCGTCGCGCGCGCCCACCCGCGCGCCATCGCGGTGGTCGCCGACCTGTGGGAGCCCATCCCGGTGGCCGACGGCACGGCCGACGCGGTGCTCTCGGTCTTCGCGCCCCGCAACGTGGCCGAGACCGTGCGCATGCTGGCGCCGGACGGACGCTGGCTGCTGGTGACGCCCAACCCCGGACATCTGCACGAGGTGCGGGAGCCGCTCGGCATGCTCGAGATCGGCGCCGACAAACTCGACCGCCTGCACGCCGACCTGACCGCGGGCGGACTGCAGGTGCGCGGCAGTACCCCGCTCACCGCCACCGCACTGCTCGACGCCGAGCAGCTCGCGGATCTGGCCGGCATGGGGCCGGCCGGCTTCCATCGCACCGAGGACGAACTGCACGCCGCGGCGCAGGCCCTCACCGCGGCCGCCGAGGCGCTGCCGGTGACGCTCGACGTGACGCTGACCGTCGCCGTCCCCGCCGCGAACTGAGCCGGGTACCGGGCGGTAGACCGTTCGACCGAGGCCGAAGGTCCGTGATCGTTCACGCCCGTCGCCCACGCGCGCGGGGTTGGCGATATGTTGGTGGGGTGAGATCACAACCGCACGTGCTCGGAATCGTTCTCGCTGGGGGCGAGGGGAAACGGCTGTACCCCCTGACCAAAGACCGGGCCAAGCCTGCGGTGCCCTTCGGCAGTTCGTACCGACTGATCGATTTCGTCCTGTCGAACCTGGTGAACGCCGGGTATGAGCGCATCTGCGTCCTGACCCAGTACAAGTCGCATTCGCTGGACCGTCACATCTCGCAGACGTGGTGGTCGTCGGGCTTCCACGGCGAGTTCATCACCCCGGTCCCGGCGCAGCAGCGGCTCGGCCCGCGCTGGTACACCGGCAGCGCCGACGCCATCTACCAGTCGATGAACCTGATCTTCGACGAGAAGCCCGACTACATCGTGGTGTTCGGTGCCGACCACGTGTACCGGATGGACCCGGCCCAGATGGTGGAGCAGCACATCGCCACCGGCGCCGCGGTGACCGTGGCCGGTATCCGGGTGCCGCGCAAGGAGGCCATCGCCTTCGGCTGCATCGAGGCCGACGCCGATCGACGGATCACCGACTTCGTGGAGAAGCCGAGCGACCCGCCGGGCGCCCCCGACGACCCGGACGTCACGTTCGCCTCGATGGGCAACTACGTCTTCTCCACCGAGGCGCTGGTGGACATGCTCCGCAAGGACGCGGCCGATCCCGACTCCGACCATGACATGGGCGGCGACATCATCCCGGCGTTCGTCGAACTGGAGCAGGCGTACGTTTACGACTTCGACAGCAACGTGGTGCCCGGGCAGACCCCGGACGATCAGGGCTACTGGCGCGACGTCGGCACCATCGACGCCTTCTACGAGGCACACATGGATCTGGTGTCGGCCAACCCCGTCTTTAACCTCTACAACGAGCGCTGGCCCATCCGCGGGGAGACCTCGCACCTGCCGCCGGCCAAGTTCATCCGCGGCGGCAGCGCCAACGACTCCATGGTCGGTGCGGGCTGCATCGTCTCCGGCGCCACCGTGCACAATTCGGTGCTCTCGACGGACGTGGTGATCGACGAAGGCGCCGTGGTGCAGGGCAGCGTCCTGATGCCGGGCGTGCGCATCGGCGCGAACGCGGTGGTGCGCAACGCGATTCTCGACAAGAACGTCTGCGTGCCCGAGGGCGGGCAGATCGGCGTCGACCTCGAGTCCGATCGCGAGCGATTCACCGTCAGCAGCGGCGGGATCGTCGCCGTCGGCAAGAACGAGACCGTCTGATCCGGCTCCTCGCCGGGCCGGGTGCCTTGTTCGGGTGCCGGGTCAGGGGAGGAGACCGGCGTCCCGCAGCGCGGACCGACCGAAGGCGATGAGGGTCGGCACCGACTCGGCGTCGACCTCCGCGGGCAGGGCGTCGACCGGCCACCACGCGAGGTCCGTCGACTCGCTGCTGCGCACCGGTGTCGGCGGCGTGCCGTCCGCGGTGGACGGTGCCACCGCGGCGTAGCGGACGTCCAGGTGCCGGGTGGGCTGTCCCAGCGAGCAGGTGATCGGGTGGGTGTGCAGGTGCACGGGGCCCGGGGACAGCACCAGATCGGGCAGCCCCGATTCCTCGGTGGCTTCACGCAGGGCGGCCGCGTCGATACCGGTGTCCTCCGGTTCGCAGTGCCCGCCCAGCTGCACCCATTTGCCGACCCGCGGGTGCAGCGTCAGCAGGACGTGCTCACCGGTCGCATCGAAGACGATCGCCGAGCCCGTCAGATGCCCGGGGACACAAGCCCGCTCGCACGGATTCGGGGCCGCGTCGAGGAAGGCGAGGTAGGCGTGGCGCAGCGAGTCCTGCTCGGCGCCGGGTGCGGCCCACTCCGCCAGTGCGGCACGGGTGTTGGGAATCATCACAGCTCGATCACCAGTCCTTCGGTGGCGGCGGCGGCCCGCAGGGCGCTCTCGGTTTCCGGACGGCCGACGGCCACCGCGCCCAGCGGCGCCCAGTCGGCCGGCAGATCCAGCACCCGCCGCACGGTGGGGGCGGCGAAGATCGTCGAACCGATCCAGCAGCTGCCGACGCCGCGCGTCGACAGCGCCACCAGGAGGTAGCCCACGGCGGCGCCCGCGGCGACGGTGAACATGGTGGTCTCGGCGTCCGTGCGGCGCGCGTCCGGGTAGTCGTGCATGCCGTCGCGGGTCAGCACCGGAATCACGAGTTCCGGTGCGTCGTAGAGGATCTGGCCGCGGGCCACGCGCTTGGCGATCGATTCGGCGGTCTTGCCGTCGCCGGTCAGGTCGGCGCGCCAGTCGTCGGCCATCGCGTCGAGCAGTGCGCGACGACGGGCGGGGGCGCGGACCCACAGGAAGCGCACCGGATGGGTGTGGTGCGGGGCCGGTGCGGTGAGCGCTTCGGCGAAGGCCGCGTGCATCACGTCCGGGTCCACCGGGCCGGGGGCGAACGTGCGCACCGACCGTCGTGTCCGCAGCGCCTCGGTGCGACCCTGGGCGAGGGCGTCGTCGGTGCCGAGTCGGAACAGGTCCGACGCGGGATCGCGCACCAGGTCGCGGGCCGCGCTGCCGTCGTCGGTCGGCGTCAGGCCGCGGACCACGGCCACCGGTACGCCGGCGGCCTTGCCCTTGACCAGATCGGCGGCGGCCGCCAGTTCGTCGGCCACCGCGATGTCGGTGACGCGCAACAGGTTTCCGTAGGGGTCGACGGTGCCGTCGTAGGCGTGCCGGACGGCGATCCCGGCCGCGCCGATGGCCACGTCGGTCTGGCCGGCCCGCCAGGCGCGGCCCATCGTGTCGGTGACGAGAACCGCCACCCGACGGCCGCGGGCGGCCAGGGCGGCGCGCAGGCCGGCGGCGCTGGCGTCGGGATCGACGGGCAGCAGGGCCAGTTGGTCCCCGGCGACGTTCGACGCGTCGATGCCCGCGGCGGCCTGCACCAGTCCGTTGCGGTTCGCGGTGATCAGGAGTTCGTCGCGCCGCGCGACGACACGCACCGCTTCGTCGACGATCAGCTTGCGGCGCAGGGCATCTCGCGCCTCGGGGTCGGTCGGGGCGGGGACCAGCCGGTCTTCGATCTTGGAGAACACCTTGCTGGTCACCACCACCACGTCGCCGTCGGCGATCCACGGTGCGGCGGCCAGCAGTTCGGCGGCCAGGTCGCTGTCGGGAGTGAACTCACCGAGCCCGGTGACCGGCCGGATCTCGACCGTCCCGGTGGCGCGGTGATCCACGGGAGCACGGTGATCCATGGGGGCGAGCGGCGGATCGGCAGCGGTCACAGCTGCACTCCGACCAAGGCACAGGCGGCGCGCACCATGTCCGCGGTGGCGACCGGGTCGGTCATCAGCAGGGGCGCGGCGGCGATCGCGATGCCCGGGACCGGGTCGGCGGCCGCGGCATCGCCGGGGGCCACCAGCCAGCCGTCGAGCAGACCGTTGCCGCTGCGGGCGCCGTAGTGCTCGGCGATGGCGCGCGCGGTGGTGTCCACGCCGATCACCGACAGACATTCGTCGGCCATGCCGCGCAGCGGCCGATCGTCGATCACCGGGCTGATGCCGACCACGGGAGCGGTCGTGTTGCGCAGCGCCGAGCGGATCCCGGGGACGCTTGTGATCGCGCCGACGGAGACCACCGGGTTGCTGGGCGCCAGCAGCACCACGTCGGCGTCGTTGATCGCCTCGACGACCCCGGGGGCCGGGGCGGCGTTGCCGTCGACCTGGACGAAGCCGTGCGTGGGCACCTGGGCGCGGTGGCGCACCCACCACTCCTGGAAGTGGATCGCCACCCGCTCGCCCGGCTCGCCGCCGGGGGCGTCGATCAGCACGTGCGTCTCGTGCCGATCGTCGGTCACCGGCAGCAGCCGGACACCGGGCTGCCAGCGCTTGGACAGGGCGGCGGTGATGTCGGACAGGCGGTAGCCGGCGTCGAGCATCTGGGTGCGGAGCAGGTGCGTGGCCAGATCGCGGTCGCCGAGTCCGAACCAGTCCGGATCGGCGCCGTAGGCGGCCAACTCCTCCTTCGCGTGGAAGGTCTCGCCGCGGCGCCCCCAGCCCCGTTCGGTGTCGATGCCGTCGCCGAGGGTGTACATGCAGGTGTCCAGGTCGGGACAGATGCGGACGCCGTGCATCCAGGCATCGTCGCCGACGTTCACCACCGCGGTGACCTCGTGCGGGCCCCCCGCAGACTCGCCCGTCGCGGGGAAGGGTGTGGGGCCGAAGACTTCGCGCACACCCTGCAGGAACCGGGCGCCGCCGACGCCCCCGACCAGTACCGTCACCTTCACAGCGTTCACCCTACGGCGGCGGCTCGGGGAACGGACGATCGGGCGGGGCGGCGGCGGAGCTCGGGCGCGACACGCCGATCATGCTCCTGATACGAGAGTGCATCCCGGGCCTCGTCGGTGGCGGGTGATATCAAGGAAACTTCGCCGTTCGCTTGATTTTCGCGGTCGGTTCCGTGTGTAATCACAGGAGTGTGATTCTTGCCGTTGGTTCCTTGACAAGGGCTGAGGTGGGGGCCAGATCACATTGTTGAAGGACACCGGCACTGATCATCGAGCAGGGAGGGCAGGAATGACCTTTGCGGGGAATGGTGATCCATTCGGAAACACGACGTCGTCGTCGGTCTTCGTCGGCGACAGCAGCCATCTTTCGCTGGTTCGTGGCGAACTCGACGCCTACTTCGAAGCGGTCGAGGACGAGTGGCAGGATCGTGCGCTCTGCGCGCAGACCGATCCCGAGGCGTTCTTCCCGGAGAAGGGCGGATCGACGCGGGAAGCCAAGCGCATCTGCCACGGCTGCGAAGTGAAGGCGGAATGCCTGGAGTACGCACTCGGCAACGATGAGCGCTTCGGCATCTGGGGCGGACTCTCCGAGCGGGAGCGACGACGCCTCAAGCGCGGCATCATCTGAGTAGCCGCCACTACCGAAACTTGTCGACGGGCCCGGCAGATCACTGATCTGCCGGGCCCGTCGGCGTCGGTGGCTACGGTGGCCCCGTCGCCGGTCCGAGTTATCCTGGAGCGTCAGTTCTCCGGGCCCTGCTCGACGGTCTCCTCGTCCACTCCGAGGTAGGTGGCGACCTGCTGGATCAGCACCTCGCGCAGGATGTCCGGGAGGTCGTCGTGCCGGGCCCGCAGCTCCAGCGGTCGCCGGAAGAGGATGAGTTGCGCGCGCGTCGGACGTCCGGCCTCGTCCACCCCGGCGGGGATCAGGCGCGCCAGCGGCACCGGGCCGTCGGCGGTGACCTCCTCCGGCCACTGCACGGTCTCCAGGTCTCGCGGAATCATGCGGGGGATGTCGTCGACCGCCACATCCAGTCCGGTCAGGCGCTCGTGCCAGAGTCGATCGATCTCGGCGAAGGCGATCACCGCCGTGTGGTCGAACTCGCCGGCGCGGGTGCGGTAGGCGGGGAGATGGGGCGGCAGCACCGGGCTGCGCAGTCCGCGGCCGCGGCGGTCGCGTGCGGGGCGCGGCGGGCGCAGAAGCTCCAGGTGATCGGCCGGATGAAAGCGCATGTCACGAGTCTAGTGCCCCCGAGGGGGCCGCCCGGTTTGCGTGTCGATGCCGGGTACAACGTCCCTGCGCGATAGGCTGCTCGGTGTGAATGCTCCCCGTCAGTGCTGCCGTCCCGGGTGCTCGCGCCTCGCTGTGGCGACCCTGACCTTCGTGTATGCGGAATCGACCGCCGTGATCGGCCCGTTGGCCGGTCCCGACGAACCGCATTCGTGGGATCTGTGCTCCGATCACGCCGATCGCATCACCGTGCCGCGCGGGTGGGAACTGCTCCGCAGTGAGCGGGAGTTCGTCCAGCCCGCCGAGGACGAGGAACTGACCGCGCTGGCCGACGTGGTGCGCGAAGCGGGCGGTGCCGCACGCGCCGGCCTGCCGCCGATGCCCTCGTTCACCGCGCGCGTCGACAGCGACGACTCGAATCCGGGGCGCCATCGCGCCGATCGCCGGGCCGTTTCCGCGGCACCGGCGCCGGGCCCCCGACCCGGCCGCCGCGGACATCTGCGCGTGCTGCCGGATCCGGTCGACTGATCGCGCGCCCCGAGTCGTGTGATTCATGCCGGTAACCATCGAAGTTCTCGACGACACGGAGTTCTTGCACTCCGCTGACCGCCACGGTCTTCTGCACGCCGCCGCGATGGCCGGCGCGCAGGTCCGCGCGGTGGCCGAAGCACAGGCCGAAGGCGTCCTCGAACCGCTCGCCGATCTCCGCCCCCGCGCGGTGGTGGTGGTGACCGGTTCGTCGGCCCTGTCGGTGCGCGCCGCCGCCCTGGTGACCGCGGTCTTCGCCGCCCGCATCGACGTTCCGATCGTGGTCGCTCCGACGCTCCCGGGCTGGATCGGACCGTTGGACGTGGTGGTGGTGCTCGGCGCGGATGCCGGCGACCCGCAGCTCTCCGATGCGTTGGCGCGGGCCGCGCGTCGTCGTGCCGAAGTGGTGGTGGCGGCGCCGCTGGAGGGACCGCTGCGCGAGGCCGCCGGTGTCGGCCGGCCCGGAGCGATGACGTTCGTCGACCTGTCGCCGCGCCTGCCGATCGATCCGCGTTTCGTCTTCGCCGGGCAGGTCGCGGCGCTGGTGGCGGTGTTGACCGGGTTGACGACCGTGCGTCTGACCCCCGCGGCACCGGCGCTCGCCGAGGTCGCCGAGCACCTCGACGCCGAGGCGGCCGCCGACCATCCCGGCCAGGAGAGTTTTCACAATCAGGCCAAACTGTTGGCGCTGCGGACCGCCGGGCACCGGCTGGTCTGGGTCGGGGACACCCCCGGCGCGGCCGCGGTGGCCGCTGCGGTGGCCGCCGCCTTCTTCGACATCGCTGTGCGCACCGGGGCGGTCGCCGACGAACCGCGCGCCCTGGCCGCCCTGACCGCCTCGACCGCGTCCGGCGGCGCCGTCGACTCGCTCTTCTACGACCCGGAGTTCGACGGACCGGCGCCGAGCGAGCCGCTGCGCGGGTTCTGGGTCAGCACCGCCGATCGGTCCGGGGCGCTGGCCCGGCGCCTCGGCGGCCGGGAGATCGACATCGTCACCGAGCAGACCGAGGAGCTCGGCCTCGACGAGCTGCCACCGCGAGGCGGAGCGGAGACGGTGGTCGACACACCGGCGGACCTGACCGCGTACTTGGTGGTGGTCGTCCGGGCCCAATTGGCAGCCGCCTACGCGGCCTTAGCCGAAGCAGACGTGTGAGGAGCCGGCCGGCGGCCGCAGGGGAGAAGGACAGGAGGACGGCATGAAGGTACTTGCGGGGATGATCCGTCCGTACGCGTGGGGATCGCGGACGGCGATCGCCGAGTTGCAGGGGCGGCCGTCGCCGTCGGCGCATCCCGAAGCCGAGCTGTGGTTCGGTGCCCATCCGGCGTCGCCGGCGCGTCTGGACGGCGAATCGGAGGATCTGCTGTCGATGATCGACGCCGATCCGGTGGCCGCGCTCGGCGCACCCACCGCCGAGACCTACGACGCGCGGCTGCCGTTCCTGGTCAAGATCCTGGCCGCCGACGAGGCCCTGTCGTTGCAGGCGCATCCGAGCGCCGAGCAGGCCCGGGCGGGTTTCGACGCGGAGAATCGGGCCGGGCTGGCCGCGGATGATCCGCGCCGCAACTACCGCGATTCATGGCACAAGCCGGAGATCGTGGTCGCCCTCGAGGACGACTTCGAGGCGCTGGCCGGGTTCCGGGATCCGCACGAGACGGTGGAGCTGCTGCGCAGTCTGCAGGTCCCCGGGCTCGATTCGGCCCTCGGCATGCTGGCCGGTTCGCCCGATGCGGACGGCCTGCGCGCGGTCTTCACCACCTGGCTGACGCTGCCCGAGCGAGTGATCATCGAGCTGGTCCCGGAGGTGCTCAACGGCGCCGTCGCGGTGCTGGGTCGCGGTGAGACGCGCTTCGCGGACGAGTTGCGCGCGGTGCTGGAACTGGGCGAGGCGTATCCCAACGATCCCGGTGTGCTGGCCGCGCTCCTGCTGAACTTCCTGCGCATGCGTGCGGGCGAGGCGATCTATCTTCCGGCCGGCAACCTGCACGCCTATCTGCGGGGCACGGCCATCGAGGCGATGGCGAACTCGGACAACGTCCTGCGCGGCGGACTGACCCCCAAGCACATCGACGTGCCCGAGCTGCTGCGCGTGCTCGATTTCCGACCGGTCTCGCGGGACACCCTGATGCCCGCGGTCCGCTCCGTCGGCGCCGAACGCATCTATCTCACGCCGGCACCGGAGTTCCTGTTGTCGCGCATCGAACTCGACGGCACCGGGCTGCGGTTGCCGTCGAGCATCAGCTTCGACATGCCCGGACCGCAGATCCTGACCGTCACCGCGGGCCGGATCGAGGTGGACGTGGCCGACGGCGAACGCCGCGTGGTGTCCCAGGGCGAGGCGCTCTGGGTGTCCGACGACGATCCGGACGTGACCGTGCATGCCGGCTCCGCGCACACGATCTTCTTCCGGTCGCGGGTGCCGCTCGATCCCGGCGCATAGCGCCGGACTCTCTCGCCGACCAGAGTGTGAGGTTGTGGCGCTCAGCGCACCACAACCTCACACTCTGTTGCCCACTCGATACGCGGCGCGTCTCGGCCTAGCCGTTCACCGGGATCGATGCGCGTACGAACGCGTCCTCGGCCGGGGTGCTGACCGGGCGGATCCGCAGCGATCGGCCGCCGCCGGTGACCGTCGCGCGGTCCGGATCGTCCGGGTCGGCTCGCCACGCCGGGACGTCGGCGGATGCCACCGGTCCGGGCTCGGTCAGACGCAGCACCGTGCAGCCGGCGAGCGGTCCCAGTCGGTGGTCGGGACGATCGTCGACGAGCAGCGTCGCCGGACCGTCGGAGGCCGGGTGGAGCAGGCGCGGATCGGCCACGGCGTCGATCAACCCGGCCCACCGGCGCGGCCGGTCGGTGAAGACGGCGGCCCCGCCGCCGACGGCGACCAGTCGTGCCACCAGACGTTGCGCGGCGGTCAGGTCGCCGGAGATCTCGGCGAGCGGAACGTCGGGACCGGCCAGCCGCAGGGTCACCGGTCGGCCGTGCCGGTCGGCGCCGACGATCGGCCCGGCGCCGTCGCACGGAAGAACGGTGTCCGCCAGCGTGTCGACGGATCGGTCCAGGGGTGCCTCGGGCCAGGCGGTGCCCGGCAGCGGCGGGCGGTCTGCGGGCAGGGGCTGCCAGCCGTGCGACGCCCCGACGGCGGGCTCGGCGGCCGCGGCGGGGAGCCGGACGCGGGCCCGCACCACCGGACCGTCGGCGCGAACCAGGCACTGGACCGCGGTGGTTCCCGCGCCCGCTGCCCGCCACACGGACTCCAGTGCTTCCGGGAGTCCGGTCGGTGCGCTCGGCAGCACGGTGAAGGCGGGGCCGCGCGCGTGCTGGACGGTGGTGAAATCGGTCAGCTCGGCCGCGGTCAACGCGGTCGTCGCCACACCGTCGGCGGCGAGGAGCGCCGCGAATCGGCGCGTGATCGATCGGCACGCCCGCAACGCCGCCGCGGTACCGGAGCCGTAGCCTGCGACCAACTCGTGGTGGTCCAGGGGAGCGAAGGCGAGCACCACGTGCACACGGCGGCTTCCGGCGATCGACAGCGGTCCGGTGAGGGTGCGATACGCGGCGGCCGCGGGGCCGTGGCGCGGACCGCTGTGGCCTTCGGTCATCACGGTGATCACCGTGGCCGCACCCTCGGGCCGAGTCATCCACTGCCGCAACGTATTCCCCGCGATGCCGGGGAGGCCGTCGCCGGCCGACCACGGCGCGGCGAGGCGGTGCGGAGTGGGCGGGGCGGGCCGCACGGCCAGCACGGTGACGAGGGTGCCGTCGAGGTACTGGACGCCGAGGAAGCCCTCCGGGCACGGCACGTCGAACGGCGCGGATCCCGGCCCGATGCCGCGCCGGACCGGCGGCACTGATCGACGTCTCTGCATGTGTCTGCCTCCCCCGAGCGACATTGCGGCAATCCTCGGCGCATTCCCCGAAAGCGCCTGGCGTCACCCTACTGCCGCACTACGGTGTGCAGCACGGGATTGACCGGGGGGATTCGATCGGGGGGTCGAGTGTCGAGACAGATGACGACGCGCGCGCAAGTCAGCGGATACCGGTTCGGGCTCGCACGCGCCGAGCACGCGTTGGTGCGCCGCGACGCGCGCATGCTGCACGATCCGATGCGATCCCAATTCCGCGCGCTGATCGCCGGTGCCGTGGTGGCGCTGCTGGTGGTCGCCGGAGCGGGGATCTACGGGCTGATCGCGCCGGCCCCGTCGGTGGCACAGGCCAAGATCGTGACCTCCGACGCGGGCGGGCTCTACGTCCTCGTCGACGACGTGATGCATCCGGTACCCAATCTCGCGTCGGCCCGCCTGGTGGTGGGCGAACCGTTGCCGGCCAAGACGGTGGCCCAGAGCGCGGTGAGCCGGTATCCGCGCGGATCGGCGCTGGGCATCCCCGGCGCGCCGGTCGCCCTGCCGGGCCCGGCGGACCGGGCGGTGTCGTCGTGGTCGGTGTGCGACGACCCCGCCGGCGGCACCGCGGTGGTCGCCGGGACCCTCGCCGCGGATCCGGCACCGAGCACGACGGGCGCTCTGGTGCGGTCGGGGTCGGGTGAATGGCTCCTCTACCAGCAGCAACAGCGCGGTGGGTGGCGTCCGGTGCGCGCTCGGGTGCAGCCCTCGTCGACGGCTGTGCGACGGGCACTCGGCATCGACGGCGCCACCGCCCGGCCGATCAGTCCGGCGCTGCTCAACGCGTTCCCGGCCGAGCCCGAACTCGCGGTGCCGGAGATCGCCGGCCGCGGCGGGCCGGGGCCGGGGGCGCTACGCGCCGAGCCGGTCGGCACGGTGATCCGGCTGCTCGGCGTCGACGGCCGGGCGTCCTACTTCGTGGTCCTGGCCGAGGGCGTGCAGCCGCTGTCGGTGGCGGCTGCCGAAGCGTTGCGGGGCTCCGACGTCGGCTCGGCGGGATCGGTGCGGGAGGTGTCGCCGGGTGTGTTGAGCAGGGTGCCGGTGGTGCACCGGCTGCCGCTCGAGCACTTTCCCGCCGGACCCGTCGCCCTCACTCCGGCCGGAGCGGTGCTGTGCCGCCGATGGGAGTACGCGGGATCGAGCGCGGCGGCGCGCGAATCCCTGACGGTCACCGAGCGACTGCCGTTGCCGACCGGAGCGCGCGTGGTGGGACTGCGGGCCGGCGACGGCGACGGACCCGCGCTCGACGGCGCGTATCTGCGACCGGGGACCGGCGAACGGGTCGAAGTGGCGGGTGCCCAGTATTACGTGACCGACGCCGGCGTCCGCTACCGCTTGGTGGGCGAGGACGTGGGCGCCGTCCTGGGGCTGCCGACGGCGGCGCGCCCGGCACCGTGGCCGGTGCTGTCGCTGTTGCCGGCGGGGCCGCAGTTGGCACGGGAGTCCGCGCTCGTCGAGCGCGATCTGCCCCGCTGAATTCCCCGGCGGGGCAGCCGTCAGGAGCGCGTGGACAGACCCGCGGCGAGGACGCGGATCATCTGCTCCCAATCGTCGGCCAGCGCCGCGGGGGTCATGCCGAGCACGTCGAGCTGGTGGCGGACGGCGATGGCCTCGATGGGCGCCTGCACCGCGACGGCGACCGTGGCGAGATTGCCCGCATAGCCCAGCTCGCCGAGGAGGTACTGCACGTGCCGGGTGGACATCGCCCACACCGGGTGGCTCAGCCGATCCGGATCGTCGGCCCCGGCCTCCAACAGGATGTCGAGGTGGTCGACGGTCATCTTGAGGCGGGCGCGACCGTAGGCGATCAGCCGGTCGAGCGCGGGCGCGCCCGGTCCGAGCGGCTGCGGGCCGGACAGGAAGTTCTGCTGCAGTTCGGTCTCGGAATGATCCAGCAGCGCCATCATCAGACCGGTGCGGTTGCCGAACCGGCGGAACACGGTGCCCTTGCCGACGCCGGCGGCCCGGGCCACCGCGTCCATCGTGACGGCGGCGGCGCCGTGGTCGTCGATCAGGGATTTGGCGGCGGCCAGCAGCAGTTGCCGGTTGCGTGCGGCGTCGGCCCGTTCGGGCCCCGCGGCGGCATCCGGCACGATCTGCAGCGCCAGGATGGGTCCGCGGTCGGAAGTCATGGCCCGAGGATATCCCGACCGGGCGGGTGACCGGACTCACCGTCGCGGCGGGACGACTTCGCGTCGCGGTTTTGTTGTAGGGGGGTCATCGTGTTCGCACGATCGCTGTTCTGCGATCTGTGCATCGCGCCCCTTCGCAACTCTCGAGGAGTTCCCGCATGTCCCTTACCTCCCGCACCGTCGTCGTTCTGGTCGGCAGCCTTCGTCGCGACTCGATCAACCGGCGCATCGCCCGCCTCGTCGCCGAGCAGGCCGGGGAAGGGGTGGACGTGCAGATCGTGGAGGGCCTGGACACGCTGCCGTTCTACAACGAAGACCTCGACGTGGACGGTGTGCGCGGCGCGGCCGTCGACGCGCTGCGCGCACAGGTCGGTGCCGCCGACGCGGTGCTGATGGTGACCCCGGAGTACAACGGCGGGCTGCCCGCGGTCCTCAAGAACGCCATCGACTGGCTGTCGCGCCCGTTCGGCGAGTGCGCGCTGAGCAGCCGGCAGGTCGCCGTGATCGGCTCGGCCCTCGGTCGCTACGCCGGGACGTGGGCCCGCGAGGATGCCCGCAAGGCCGTCGGCATCGCCGGCGCCACCGTGATCGAGACCGTCGAACTCGGCATCCTCGCCGGCGAGGTCCTGGGCGGCGCGGAGGGCGACGAGCTGCTGGCCCAGCAGGTCGCCGGTGTGCTCGACGGACTGCTCGGGGAGCTCGTCGGCGCGGTCTGATCGACGCCGCCGGCGCGGCGCGGTCGGGCGGGTGTGGGCGACACGCCCAACACGCCGAGACACGCCGGGAGGGGCTGTGGATTACTCGTCGTCGACCTGGGTCTTTCACGATTGTTATTCACAAGTTCTTGTGGTGTGAGGAAATGTCGGACACAAGGGGTAGTGTTCTGGTTGTCCGACGGGGGGAACAGCCCGCAGTGCGGATCAGGTGCGCGGAGCACCTGAAACCACACGGTGGTCATTCTTCATGGAGAAGCCGCCGGACGACCTGTCAGTTTCCGCGTTCGAACTGTTTGCGAGGAGTCCGCAATGGCTATCACCGTCTACACCAAGCCGGCCTGTGTGCAGTGCAATGCCACCTACAAGGCGCTCGACAAGCACGGTCTGTCCTACGACGTCGTCGACATCAGCCTCGACGACGAAGCCCGCGACTACGTGATGGCCCTCGGCTACCTGCAGGCGCCCGTCGTCGTCGTCGACGACGAGCACTGGTCGGGCTTCCGCCCGGAACGCATCAAGGCCGTCGCCGCTCGCGCAGCGTAAGGAGGCGATCGTCGTGTCCGTCGTCGCCTCTGCACGGGATTCCGTGCATACCGGCTCATCGAGCCGGGGAGTCGGTGGTGCGGAGAACACCTCTGAATCGGGGGAGTCGGTCGGCGGCGAACTGCCGCTGATCGTCTACTTCTCCTCCGTGTCGGAGAACACCCTTCGGTTCGTCGAGAAGCTCGGTGCCCGGTCTCAGCGGATCCCGCTGCACGACCCGACCGGCGCCTTCCAAGTGGACGAACCCTACGTGCTGATCAGCCCGACCTACGGCGGTGGCAAGTCCATCGCCGCCGGGCGGCAGAGCGCAGACGGTGCGCAGCGGAGCGGCGGTCACGTGCCCAAGCAAGTGATCCGGTTCCTCAACAACGCGCACAACCGATCCCTCATCCGCGGGGTCCTGGCCGCCGGTAACACCAACTTCGGCGAGGACTTCTGCGTGGCCGGCGACATCATCGCCGGCAAGTGTCAAGTGCCCTACCTGTACCGCTTCGAATTGATGGGCACCAGCGAGGACGTCGAACGCGTCCGCGCCGGTCTCGCCGGATTCGCCGCCAGTCCCGCATTCACTCGCTGAACGCTCGCGTTCGCCCTGATTCTGTATTCACCTCACGCAATATCCAGGAGTCGTCGTGTCGCCTACCGTTGTTCCCGTGTCTGACCTTCCCGCTGTCGAGCCCACCGTCTCGGCCAGTGTTTCCGGCGTGCACGCCGGACCGGCCGGACATACCCCGGGGGACCTCGACTACCACGCCCTCAACGCGATGCTGAACCTGTACGACGCGGACGGGAACATTCAGTTCGAGAAGGATCAGCAGGCGGTGCGGCAGTACTTCCTGCAGCACGTCAACCAGAACACCGTCTTCTTCCACGACCTCGACGAGAAGCTCGACTACCTCGTCAAGGAGAACTACTACGAGGCCGAGGTTCTCGATCAGTACGACCGTGAGTTCGTGAAGCTGCTGTTCGGCCACGCCTACGGCAAGAAGTTCCGGTTCCCCACGTTCCTCGGAGCGTTCAAGTACTACACCAGCTACACGCTCAAGACGTTCGACGGCAAGCGCTACCTGGAGCGTTTCGAGGACCGCGTCTGCATGGTCGCGCTGACGCTGGCCGCCGGCGACACCGCACTGGCGCGCAACCTGGTCGACGAGATCATCGACGGCCGCTTCCAGCCGGCCACCCCGACCTTCCTGAACTCGGGCAAGAAGCAGCGCGGCGAGCCGGTGTCGTGCTTCCTGCTGCGCATCGAGGACAACATGGAGTCGATCGGCCGGTCGATCAACTCGGCGCTGCAGCTGTCCAAGCGAGGCGGCGGCGTGGCGCTGCTGCTGAGCAACGTCCGTGAGCAGGGCGCCCCGATCAAGCAGATCGAGAACCAGAGCTCGGGCGTCATTCCGATCATGAAGCTGCTGGAGGACTCCTTCAGCTACGCCAATCAGCTCGGTGCCCGCCAGGGCGCCGGCGCGGTGTACCTGCACGCGCACCATCCCGACATCTATCGCTTCCTGGACACCAAGCGCGAGAACGCGGACGAGAAGATCCGCATCAAGACGCTGAGCCTGGGCGTGGTGATCCCGGACATCACCTTCGAGCTGGCCAAGCGCAACGACGACATGTACCTGTTCAGCCCGTACGACGTCGAGCGCATCTACGGTGTGCCCTTCGCCGACATCAATGTCAGCGAGAAGTACGAGGAGATGGTCGACGACAAGCGCATCCGCAAGTCCAAGATCAAGGCGCGCGAGTTCTTCCAGACCCTCGCCGAGCTGCAGTTCGAGTCGGGTTACCCATACATCATGTTCGAGGACACGGTGAACCGGTCCAACCCGATCGAGGGCAAGATCACGCACTCGAACCTGTGCTCGGAGATCCTGCAGGTGTCGACGCCGTCGACCTACAACGACGACCTCTCGTACAACCACATCGGCCGCGACATCTCGTGCAACCTCGGGTCGATGAACATCGCCAAGACGATGGACTCGCCGGACTTCGGCCTGAGCATCGAGACCGCCATCCGCGGTCTCACCGCCGTCGCCGACCAGACGGCCATCGATTCGGTGCCGTCGATCAAGCGGGCCAACGACGAGGGGCACGCCATCGGCTTGGGGCAGATGAACCTGCACGGCTACCTTGCGCGCGAGCGTGTCTTCTACGGCAGCGAAGAGGGCATCGACTTCACCAACATGTACTTCTACACGGTGCTGTTCCACGCGCTGCGCGCGTCGAACAAGCTCGCCAAGGAGAAGGGTCGCCCGTTCATCGGCTTCGAGAACAGCACCTATGCCAGCGGTGAGTTCTTCGACAAGTACATCGACCAGGAATGGGTGCCGGCCACCGAGAAGGTGCGCGAGCTGTTCGCCAACGCGGGCTCGGGCAACGAGAAGGGCCTGTTCAGCACCGACGGCATCGAGATCCCGACGCAGGACGACTGGCGCGAGCTGAAGGAAGCCGTCATGCGTGACGGCATCTACAACCAGAACCTGCAGGCGGTGCCGCCGACCGGGTCGATCAGCTACATCAACCACTCGACCAGCTCGATCCACCCGATCGCCGCGCGCGTGGAGATCCGCAAGGAAGGCAAGATCGGCCGGGTCTACTACCCGGCGCCGTACCTGACCAACGACAACCTGGAGTACTACCAGGACGCGTACGAGATCGGCTTCGAGAAGATCATCGACACCTACGCCGCGGCGACGCAGCACGTCGACCAGGGTCTGAGCCTGACGCTGTTCTTCAAGGACACCGCGTCGACTCGCGACGTGAACCGCGCGCAGATCTACGCCTGGCGCAAGGGCATCAAGACGCTGTACTACATCCGCCTGCGGCAGATGGCGCTGGAAGGCACCGAGCTGGACAACTGCGTCAGCTGCATGCTGTAGAGAAAACAGAAAGTGTGCCGCCGGTAGGTCTGACCTACCGGCGGCCTACTTGTCTGAGGAGGTGTGTCTACGCGGCCTCTGCGGTGGCGCGCTCCTGCCGCAGCTTCAGCGTGTACAGGGACACCAGGCCGACGACCGCCAGGACCGAGATGATCGGTCCGATGCGCCAGATCTGATCGACCTGGCCGTTGATCACCGCGACCATCACCATCGGTGCGGTGCCGCCGATGACGGCGGCGAACTGGTAGCCGAGGCTGGCGCCGGAGTAGCGGACCTTCGCGGGGACGATCTCGGCGAAGAGTGCCGGCTGCGGTCCGGTCTGGAAGCTCATGGCCAGGCAGGAGACGAAGATCGCGACGACCAGCGGCCACATGTTGTCGGCGCTGGACGAGGCCATCAGGAACCACATGGGGATCGCCCAGACGCCCATCATCGCTGATCCAGAACGGGATACGTCAACCCCAGGCCATGAAGGCCTCCGGGGACGTGACGGCGGTCATGATCAGGAAGACGCCGTTGCCCAGGATGAGGCCCAGGGGGATGTCCAGCTGCGGGAAGCTGCCGTAGAAGCCGCGCCGATGTGCCGGTGCGTATTCGGTGGCCAGCAGGATCGCGCCGCCCCACTGGCCGCCGACGGCAAGGCCCTGTGCAACGCGCGGGATGACCAGCAGGGTGGGTGCCAGCCAGACCGTCGAGGTCTCCGGGATGAAGCCGATCAGGATGGTGGCGATACCCATCAGGACCGGATTGAGACTGTGTGACCTGCGATATATTCGCTACTTACTTGCTCGTGGGGTCGGCGCCCGAGGCCGGGTCCTAGCTGTCTCCGGCGCGCAGGGTCAGCAGGCGCCGCGGGGGAGCTTCTTGAGGTTGCGACCCAGCCACGTCGCCATCCGATTCAGGTTGGCGGTGCCCACACCCATCTCCGCGCCGGGTTGATAGCTGCTCATGCTGACCGCGAGCTGGCGACCGTCGCGCCAGGTGATCAGGCCGATCTGGCGGACTTCGACGCCACCCTCGGCGGCCGGCCCCCAGCCGCCCTTGACCGCGGTGGTGATGTGCTTGGCGGTCATCGATTTCAGGCCCCACTGCTGGTTGCCGGCCACCTCGCCCATGTCGGTGACGATCTGCCCGGCGTCGGGCAGGCACGGCAGGTGCGCGGTGAAGACCGCGCTGGCGGTCAGCGGCCAGACGGTGAGGCCGAAGGTCTCGTCCGGCTCGACGATCTCCACCAGTTCGGTGGTGGTGTCACCGCCGTCGCGCAGGACCGCGGTGATCTTGTCGCTCGCCTGCTCCGGGGTGCCGAGGGATTCGCGCAACGCCAGGTTGGCGTCGTTGTCCGAATCGATGATGGAGCGGTTGATCAGCGACTGCTTGGCGCCGTTGCGCTGGGCGGCCAGCGCCACCGGCACCTTCATCGTCGACCAGGCCACCCGGGCTTTCTGATCGCCGAACACCGCGACCTCGGAGGAGCCGACGGGGGCCAGCACCATTCCCACCCCGGGCCCGAAGTCGGCCTTGTCGAAGCTCGCCGCCAGCTCGGCCGCGGCCGTCGTGGTGGGCCCGGCGGGCGTGACCGAGACGCCGGTGGACACCGCCGGGGTCGGTTGCGGAACGCCGGCGGTCTCGGCACAGCCGGTCAGAGCGGCCATCGTGCTCAGCGACAGCAACGCTGCTGTCGTACGGGTGCGGCGGGCCGTTCGAGTGATCTGCACCGACGCTCCTGTCAGTAGATGTAGACGACGGCCTGGTTGCCGCCGCGACACGCGATGACCTGCTGGTACGGGCCGCAGTTCATCACATAGTTCATCCGCTGCTGCGGTGCCCAGCCGTTCACGGCGCGGGTACCGCCCATCGGCCCGCTCTCGAGGTAGGCGGTGCGGACGTTGGCGGCGAACTCGCAGCCGGTCCATTGCGGGTAGCCGGTGCCGACGCCCGGGAAACCGGGGCACGGCTGGTTGTCCGACGGCGGCGGGCCCGGGGTCCACGCCGCGGTGGGTGCCGAGGTCGTCGCCTCGACGGTCGTGGGGGCCGCGGTCGGCGGGGTGATGACCACGGTGCTGGTGGCGGCCACGGTCTCCGTGTCCGTCGACCGCTGGTCGAGCAGATACCAGACGCCGACGCCGATCAGCGCCACCACGATCACGCTCAGGACCGCGATCAGGGCGGTGTTGAGCCCGTTGCTCTTCGCGGGCGGCGGGCCGTAGGTCGGATAGGGCTGGCCGTAGGGCTGCTGACCGTAGTGCTGCTGCGGGTACGGCTGCCCCGGGGGCGGCTGCATTCCGTAGGCGCCCGGCGGCGGGGGCGCGCTGGCGGGCGCTTCGACGGCGGCGTAGGCGGCCTCGGCCGGGGCGGCGGGCTCGGTGCGATGCACGGTGGTCGGGGCGGCGCCCGCTGCGGCGATGAGGCCGGTCTCCGATTCCCCGACGGTCGGCGGACGCTCGCCGGACAGCGCGGCGCGCGCCGCCCGGGCCAGCTCGAGCGCGGAGGGGCAGCGCTGCGTCGGGTCCTTCGCCAGGCCCCAGGCGAGGACCTGGTCCATCGCCTCGGTGAGGGCCGGATTGACGGTGCTCGCCGCCGGGATCGGGTCGAAGAGCAGGCCCTTGGTGATGGTGGAGACCGACGAGCCGGGGTACGGCTTGGCGCCGGTGAGCATCTCGAAGAAGACCGCGGCGAGCGCGTAGACGTCGGTGACCGCGGTGACCGGCGAATCGTCGAACTGCTCGGGCGCCATGTAGGCCACCGAACCGACGGCGGTACCGGTCTTCGTGAGGTGGGTGTCGGTGTCGGCGTGGGCGACGCCGAAGTCGACGAGGTAGGCGAAGTCGGCCGTCGTGACCAGAATGTTCTCCGGCTTCACGTCGCGATGCACCAGGTCGGCGGCGTGGGCGGCGTCGAGTGCGGCGGCCACCTGCTCGAGCAGCCCCACCGCTTCGGCCGGCTCCAGGGCGCCCCGCTCGCGCATCACCGTGCGCAGGTCGGAACCGTTGACCAGGCGCATGTCGAGGAACAGCTGACCGTCGATCTCGCCGAAGTCGTGGATCGGGATGACGTGCGGTTCGTCGAGGCGGGCGACGGTCTGGCATTCGCGGCGGAAGCGTTCGATGAACGCCGGATCCTGGGCGAGATGGCCGGGCAGCAGCTTCAGCGCGACGGTGCGGTCGCGGGTGGTGTCGTGGGCGCGGTACACCTCGCCCATGCCGCCGCGGCCGAGGAGCGCATCGAGCCGATACGGCCCGACCGTCTCGCCTTCTCGGCCCGTCGTCTTCTCAGTCATCTCGCACGCTCCTCATCGGTGGCATGAAAAGAGTAAAGGGAGAGCGGTGTCAGATGTGACACGGGGCTCGATCCGGTCGGCGGATGCCCGGGGTCACGGACTGTTCGGTGGTGCGGTCGGCGGGGTCAACCGGTCCCGGAGGAGGGGCAGGACGTCGTCGAGTGCACGGGTCATGGCCGCGACACGTTCACGCGGGCCCCGGGCGGTCAGGATCGCGTAGCGGTCGGCGGCGCCGAGGGGCAGCATCGCCGCGGTGCGGAAGGTGTACTCGGTGGGCGGCAGATCCTCGGGTGCCGCGAGCGTGGCGGTGGGACGTCCGCTGCGCTCGGCGATGCGGTCGTACAGCTCCTGGGCCTGCACCAGCGCGTCGGTCAACGCCGACCGTGCCCACTGCCAGTCGGCGGTGGTGCCCGCGGGCTCGTCCGGCCACATCTGCACCTCGGCGCGCGGGTACGGGTCGTCGTCGAGCCAGCGGGTCACCCGGATCCGGTCTAGGCCGCGACAGGCCAGACGGATCTGACCGCTCGCGTGACTCCGGTGACCCAGCAGTCCGGTCACCGTGCCCACGTCGCAGCGATCGTCCCCGCCGCCCACCTCGCTGCCGCGGGCGATCAGCACCACCCCGAATCGGCCGTCGCCGGCGACGACGTCGGCCACCAGGGCGCGGTAGCGCGGTTCGAAGACGTTGAGCTGCAGGGGTTCACCGGGGAGTAGGGCGTGCTCGAGGGGAAACATCGGCAGGACCGGCATGCCCTCAGCATGCCTCGGCGAAGACGGAACCGCTTGCAATCGGCCACGACACGCCGGGCCGCCGATTCCGGCGACACGCCGGGCGCGCCGAGACACACCATCTTGTGGTGGTTAGACCGGCCGGACGCAACGAGTAGTGTTGGGGGCGTTCTGAACTCCCAAGCCATTCATGAAACCCGAGGTGCCATGTCTGCGTCCGCTCACAGTCCTGCCGAAGGCGCTCCGATCAAGCTGGTCGACCGCGTCAGCGCGATCAACTGGAACCGCGTCCCGGATGAGAAGGACGCCGAAGTGTGGGATCGACTGACCGGCAACTTCTGGCTGCCGGAGAAGGTGCCGGTGTCCAACGACATCCAGTCGTGGGCCACCCTGACCGACTACGAGAAGACCATGACCATGCGGGTCTTCACCGGTCTGACGCTGCTGGACACCATCCAGGGCACCGTCGGCGCGATCTCGCTGATCCCCGATGCGCAGACCCCGCACGAAGAGGCCGTGCTCACCAACATCGCTTTCATGGAGTCGGTGCACGCCAAGAGCTACAGCCAGATCTTCTCGACGCTGTGCTCCACCCGCGAGATCGACGAGGCCTTCCGCTGGTCGGAGGAGAATGTGCACCTGCAGCGCAAGGCGCACATCATCATGGAGTACTACCGCGGCGACGACCCCCTCAAGCGGAAGGTCGCCTCGACGCTGCTGGAGTCGTTCCTGTTCTACTCCGGCTTCTACCTGCCGATGTACTGGTCCTCGCGGGCCAAGCTCACCAACACCGCCGACATGATCCGCCTGATCATCCGCGACGAGGCCGTGCACGGCTACTACATCGGCTACAAGTACCAGCGCGCGCTGGAGACCGAGAGCGCCGAGCGTCGGGCCGAGCTCAAGGAGTACACTTTCGAGCTGCTCTACGACCTGTACGACAACGAGTCCGACTACACCGAGGCCCTGTACGACGAGGTGGGTCTGTCCGAGGACGTCAAGAAGTTCCTGCGCTACAACGCCAACAAGGCCCTGATGAACCTGGGCTACGAGGCGATGTTCCCGAAGGACGAGACCGACGTGAACCCGGCGATCCTGTCGGCGCTGTCGCCGAACGCCGACGAGAACCACGACTTCTTCTCCGGCTCGGGCAGCTCGTACGTCATCGGCAAGGCCATCAACACCGAAGACGAGGACTGGGACTTCTAAGAAACGGTATGTCCCGTCGGCGCCGGCCGGCGGTCACGCGCGGGCGAGTTCCTCGGTGAGGACCAGCTTCGCGAACTCGACCCGATTGCGGGTCTTCGTGGCCGCCAGCACGGCGCTGACGTGCTTTTTCACCGTGTCCAGACCGATGCAGAGGGTTGCGGCGATCTCCTCGTTGGTCTGACCGTCGGCCACCAATTCGCCGATCTGCGCCTGCCGCGGAGTCAGCGCCGACCGCCACGACGGCGCGTCGTGCCCGGGCAACGTCTGCGCGAAGGTGGAGAGCTGCCGGGCGAGCAGGCCCAGCCCGGCGAGGCGCTCGGGCGGCACGCTCTTGTCCTCGTCGTCGAAGATCCCCACCATCGCGTGACTGCGCCCGGCCAGTGCCAGGTGCAGCACCGAGGCGCTCTTGAGCCGATGTCGGTACAGGAAGCGGTCGAGGTAGGTGACCGCTTCGGTGGGCAGCTCGCGGAGACTGGTGTGGCAGATCGCTCGGTTGCGCGCGAGTGCCGCGTACGACTGCGGGGTGGCGAACATGTCGTCGGCGTACCACCCGGCGGTGTACTCGTCGATGATCGGCGTGATCCGGCCGGTAGTCACCGGGTGCGGATCCCGGAAGGCGCCTCGGAAGGTCGCGCCGGTCAGGAACGTCGTGTTCGGGAACCGGTAGCGCCGGTGCAGGGCGTCCATCAGCAGGTTCTTGAACTCCGGGAGCGAAGCAGCCTGCGCGCAGTCGTCCAGGACGGCGAAGATCGCGTCGTACTCGCGGCTGGGCAGGGTCGACGACTCGGATCGCTGCACGGGGTCCTCCTGTTCGGGTGGGCTGCCGACGTTGCGTCGATTGTGGGCGTTCGTGCGCTGTGGTGCAAGACACCACTTTGGTGCAATGTGCGTGCAATCACAACGATCTTACGGTGGGGTGACCGTCGAGCAGAACCGGCTCGACGCCGATCACCAACCGAGGAGAATCTCATGTCACGACTGCGTTTCGGCTACTTCATGGCACCGTTTCACCCGGCCGGGCAGAACCCGTCGATGCTGATGGAACGCGACCTGCGGTTCGTCGAACACCTCGACGGCCTCGGCTACGACGAGATCTGGTTCGGCGAGCACCACTCCGCAGGCTCGGAGATCTTCGCCTCGCCGGAGATCATGATCGCCGCGGCTGCCTCGCGCGCCCCGAACATCACCTTCGGCACCGGTGTGACGTCGCTGTCGTACCACAACCCGCTGTGGGCGGCCGACCGCATGATCCAGCTCGACCACCTCACCCGCGGCCGCGTCATCTTCGGCGTCGGCCCCGGTTCGCTGCCCACCGACTCGATGATGATCGGCCTCGACCCGATCGACACCCGCGAACTCCTGCAGGAGAACGTTGACATCATCGTGCGACTGCTCAACGGTGAAGCGGTCACCGCCAAGACCCGCACCCACGAACTGATCGACGCGCGCCTGCAACTGGCGCCGTACCGCCCGACCGGTCTGCCGGTGTCGGTGGCCGCGGTCGCCTCGCCCACCGGGCCGCGTTTGGCCGGCACGCACGGCCTCGGGTTGCTGTCCATCGGCGCGACGCTCTCGGCCGACGGCTTCGACGCCCTCGCCCACCACTGGAACATCATGGAGGAGCGGGCGCAGGAGCACGGCAAGACGGTGAATCGCGACGAGTGGAGCCTGGTCGGCATCTTCCACATCGCCGAGACCGAGGACGAGGCCCGTCGCCAGGTGCGGCACGGCATCGAGCAGTGGTTCGACTACTTCCAGCGGGTGGCCGCGTTCCCGCAGATGGGAGTCTCCGGCGACAAGCTCGACGAGATGATCGACTTCGTGAAGGACTCCGGCATCGGCGTCATCGGTACCCCGGAGCAGGCCCGCAACCAGGTCCAGCGGCTGTGGGACCAGTCCGGCGGCTTCGGTTCCATGCTGCAGATGGCCACCGACTGGGCCACCCCGCGCGACACCCGGCGCTCGGCGGAGCTGTTCGCCGAACAGGTCTTCCCGTACTTCCAGGGGCAGGCGCAGCCGACTCTCGACGCCGCTGAGCGGGCCCGTGCGGTCCAGAGCGGCTACGCCGACAAGCAGATGGCCGCCGTCGACCACATGACCAAGAAGTACGAGCAGGAGCTGGCCGCGAAGGCCTGAGACGACGATGGCCGACACAGCTGTGACTCTCTCGCTGCAATCCCGCTTCCGGGACGCCATGGCCGGTGTGTGCAGTCCGGTCGCCGTCGTGACTTCGCGCGACGGCGACCGGCCGCACGGCACCACGGTCTCGGCGTTCATGTCCCTGTCCATGGAGCCGCCGATGATCGCGGTGGCCCTCGATCACGGCTCCGACCTCCTCGCCGCGGTCCGCGCGCACGGTCGCTTCGGCGTCAATGTGCTCGCCGCGCCGCAGCACGACCTCGCCGGGGCCTTCGCTCGCAAGGGCGCCGCCAAGTTCGACGGCGTGTCCTGGTCGGATTCGCACGGCGTCCCGAAACTGGCCGACGTGGCCGGCTGGGTGGCCTGCGAGGCGACCGAGTTCGTGGTCGGCGGCGACCACACGGTGCTGTTCGGCACCGTCGTCGAGGCCGACGGCGGCGTCGATCGTCCGCTGACGTACTTCGCGCGCACCTTCGGCACCCACCTGCCGCACGAGGTGCCGCTCCCGCAGGGAGCGGTCGGATGAGCCTCCCGCGCCACCTGCTGTCGACGGTCGCCGACGCCGCGGCGACCGTCGCCGCCGGCGGCATGGTGGTGGTGCTCGACGACGCCGACCGGGAGAACGAAGCCGACCTGGTGATGGCCGCCGAGTTCGCCGACACCGACGCGATGGCCTTCTTCATCGAGCACACCTCGGGTCTGCTGTGCGTGCCGTTGGAGCGGGCCCGGGCCGCGGAGCTGGGGCTGCCGGCGATGGTCGCCGACAACACCGACCCGCACGGCACGGCGTTCACCCAGAGCGTCGACCTGGCCGGCACCGGGACCGGGATCAGCGCCGGCGCCCGGGCGGCCACGGCCCGCGCCCTCGCCGATCCGCGGTCGAGCGCCGCGGACTTCGTCCGGCCCGGGCACGTGTTCCCGCTCACCGAGCATCCGCGCGGGCTCAGTGCGCGGGGCGGGCACACCGAGGCCGGGGTGGCGCTGTGCCGGGTGGCCGGCTGCACGCCGGTCGCGGTGATCTGCGAACTGGTGACCGTCGACGCCCGCGACATGTTGCGCGGTGCCGATGCCGTCGCCTTCGCGCGCCAGTGGGGCCTGCCGGTGATCACCGTCGGACAGCTGCAGGAGCACCTGAAGGTGGTGCCGACCGGCAATGCGCCGGTGCCCACCGACCGCGGTCGGGCGCACGCGTACGCCTATCGGAGCGGCGGGGTGGAACACCTGGCGATGGTCTACGGCGACATCGCCGAGCGGGCCGAGGTGCTGGTGCGGGTGCACAGCGAATGCATGACCGGCGACCTGTTCGGTTCGGCGAAATGCGACTGCGGGCAGCAGTTGTCGGCCCCGGTCGACGCGATCGTCGCCGCCGGCGGGGGAGGGGTGGTCTACCTGACCGGGCACGAGGGCCGCGGTATCGGGTTGGGGCGCAAACTCCGGGCCTACCGGCGGCAGGCCGAGGGGCTCGACACCGTCGACGCCAATGTGGCGGTCGGTGCGCCGGTGGACGCGCGCGACTACGGTGTGGCCGCGCAGATCCTGGCGCACCTGGGGGTGGAGGAGGTCGCCCTGCTCACCAACAATCCGGACAAGGTGGATCGGCTGACCGACTTCGGCATTCCGGTCGGCCGCCGGATCCCGGTGGAGGTGGCCGCCGGCGCGGAGAACATCCGCTACCTGCAGACCAAGCGGGACCGGATGGGCCACCTGCTCGGTCAGTTCACCGGCTGAGTCGGGCCGGTTCGGTGTCGGGGCTCCAAGGCGGGGCCCCGACACCGGCGATCCGGACGGTCCCCCACGGGGTGAGGTCGGTGAGTCGAGCGTCGACCGGCGCGCCGTCGCGGATGCGAACCTGCACCCGGCCGCGGCCGTCCGGGGCGGCGGCGCGGGCGGCCGCGCCGTACAGGATGCCGGCCCAGCGGAAGCGTCCCTCCGCGCCGTCGGTGCGGCCGCGGGCGCGCAGACGGGCGGTGAACTCCGCGTCGTCGAGCACCACGTGCGCCTCGTCGTCGAATACGCCCGCCTCGACGTCCTCGACACCTGACCAGTCGAAATGGGTCGCGTCGAAGTGCACGAGCGGCCGGAACGCCCGCCGCCACCAGTGCGGGCGCGGTGCTCGATCCGGCCGAGCCTGCACGGACGGGCGCACCCGGACGCCGTGCGCGCCGACCAGGTGCGCCTCGGTGAGCGCGGCCACCACGTAGTCGACCGAGGCGGGGCGGCAATAGAAGACGTCGGGGGTGGCGGCGGCCGCCACCGTCAGGAAGTTCGGTACCGGCGCCGGCTGATCGGTCACCACCAGGTCGGTCTGCGCCGGGTCGTCGACCAGGTCGAACGCCAGCGGAGACCGCTGCAGCCGACGTCGGACCTCGGTGATCGACGGGCCGCGGTCCACCAGCGCGATCGTGGTCACGGCAGGAATCCGGCCCGGCGCCACCGACGCTCGGCGAACGACCCCATGAGTCCGGTCTTGCGGAAGAACGCCGCCAGCGGCGCGAACGAGGTGATCTGCGAGGCGTGGAAGTGCGGATTGGCGCGCGCGATCGCGGCCACCTCGCGCGGGTTCGGCAGTCCTGCCCGCTGGTACATCTCCGGATTGGTGAACAGGAGACGGAAGATGGGCGCGGCCAGGCCGTGCAGATTCGCGGCGAGCACCGTCTCGGCGCGCGAGCGGATCGGCATGCGGCGCACGATGCCGTCGCGCGCGAACCCGATGTGCCGGGACTCCTCGGTCACATGGATCTGCATGAGGCGGGCGACGATCGGCTGCAGCTCGGGGTCGTCCTTGATCTGGCGCTGGAGGGCGTCGAACAGTTCCTCGCCGACCAGGGTGATGACCCACAGGAGGGTGCCGCGCATGGTGAACGGGAGCAGGTGCATGGCGCCCCTCTCCCAGCGCCGCATCGGATAGGCGCGGGCGCCGACGTGCTCGATCACCTTGCCGAACATCGTCATGTGGCGGCACTCGTCGCCCATCTCGGTGAGCGCGTAGTGGGTGGTGGAGGCGGCCGGGTCCTGCCGCATCAGGCGGACCAGCAGTGCGCGGTTGAGGAGGTTCTCGAACCAGATGCCGACCGACAGGATGTTGGCCAGCTCCTGCCGGGACACCTCGATCTGCTGCTGCGTGGTCAACGACTCCCACAGGTCGGTGCCGTAGATGCTGACCACGCGGGGCGGCAGGAAGAACTTGTCCGACGGCAACGGCGCGTCGAAGTCGAGTTCGATGATCGGATCGTAGGAGCGCTGCGCCGATCCCTTGAGCAGTCTGCGGGCCACTACGGCGCGTGCGTCGTAGTCGTACTCGGTGGCGGTTTCGGGGTTGTTTGCGATGGTCACAGGACTACCTCCGGTTATGTCCTGGACCTTATGACGACTCGTGAACGGTGTCAATGGCCAATGACATGGTTGTGGATGTCGATGTCGGAGTCGGCGCTCGGCGGTGCTCACCGATCCCGGAGCGCCGCGTACAGCTCGGCGAGGTCGTCGAGGGCTTCGGCGAGTTCGGTCGCGCCGATACCCGAGGCGCGCAGGGCCGCGCGCAGTGCACCCACGTCCAGCTCGGTGAGCGGATCCATCGGCGCGGCGGTGGGCAGCGCGGGGATGGTGGCCTGATCGCCGTAGTAGGTCGCGGCGATCTGCTCGGGCGTCGCGGTGGGGGCGTTCCCCGCGTTCTGGATCGGGGACGCGTCGTCCCGATCGGGCGCGCGGTCGCGGGCCAGGGCCAGCAGGTCGGGGAGATCGGTGCCCAGCACCCGCAGCAGGACGGTGGGATGGCGGTCGATCTGCGCGGACACCTCGAAGGCGGTGGCCAGCACGTGGATGCAGCGGGGCGCCTCGTCGGGGCAGGTGCACGTCGAGGCCACGTCGGCCGATTCGGTGGGTGCGACGAGTTCGCCCAGGGCGGGGGGCTGTTCGCCGCGGGCCAGAGCGAGCAGTGCATCGGTCTCGCCGGCTGCGCGCAGCAGCGTCACCACCGTCGCCGGGTCGATGGGGCGCGGCGTGAGGACCACGTCGAAGGGATCGAGTTGGCTGCCGCGCACCGCGGCGGTGATCTCGCCGGGCGCCACGACGAGGTCGTCGACGTGGTGGTCGCGGAAGTAGCGGCGCGCGCCGGTGAGATGCCGATGGTCGGCGCCGGTCTCGACGACGCCGGCGAAGGCGCGACCCCACGGCGTGAGACCGTAGCCGCGCACCGGCGGCCGAGAACCTTTGCGGCGCGCGCTCATTCGCCCACCGCCCTCATTCGCCGACCGCCTCATCGCGGAGGGACAACAGGTCCAGGAGGGCGTCGTCGCCGAGATCGGCGAGCCAGCTCTCCCCGGTGGCGACGGTCAGCGCGGAGAGTTCGCGCTTGGCGGCGATCAGTTCGTCGATGCGTTCCTCCAGGGTGCCCACGCAGACGAACTTGCGCACCTGTACCGCGCGGGTCTGACCGATCCGGTAGGCGCGGTCGGTGGCCTGTTCCTCGACGGCCGGGTTCCACCACCGGTCGGCGTGGATCACCTGGTTGGCGGCCACCAGGTTCAGTCCGGTGCCGCCGGCCTTGAGGGTGGCGAGCATGATCGGCGGGCCGTCGCCGCGGGCGAAGTCGGCGACCAGTTCGTCGCGCCGCGTGCGGGGGAGCCCGCCGTGCAGCACCGGGACGTCGCGGCCGAGGATCGGTCCCAGCCACTGGCTGAGCAGGTCGGCGAAGGCTGCGAACTGGGTGAAGATCAAGCCGCGGTCGCCCTCGTCCACCAGGGTGGTCGCGATGTCGGTCAGCAGTTCCACCTTGCCCGAGCGGTGTCGGCCCTGACGCAGCATGGGGGAGCCGTCGCCCAGGTAGTGCGCCGGGTGGTTGCACACCTGCTTGAGTCGGGTCAGGGCGGCCAGTACGGTCTGGCGTCGGGCGCCGAGGTAGGCGCGGTCGTCGAGTGCCTCGTGCAGGTCGTCGAGGATCGCCTGATAGAGCCCGGCCTGCTCGGCGGTCAGGTTGGTGCGCACCGTCAGCTCGGTCTTCGCCGGCAGATCGGCGGCGATCGCCGGATCGGTCTTGAGGCGCCGCAGCACGAAGGGCCGGGTGATCGCGTTGAGCCGGTCCAGTGCGCGCGGATCACGTTCGCGCTCAATGGGTTCGGCGAATCGCGAGCGGAACGACGACGCGGTCCCCAGCAGTCCCGGGTTCACCAGGTCGATCACCGACCGGAGGTCTTCCAAGCGATTCTCCACCGGTGTACCGGTCAGGGCGATGCGCCGCCGAATATCCAGTGCGCGAAGGGATCTCGCGGCCGCGGTCCGTGAGTTCTTCACGTGCTGGGCCTCGTCGACCACCAGCAGGTCCCAGTCCAGCGCGATGAACGTTTCGCGATCCCGGGTCAGGGTGGCGAAGGTGGTCACCACCACATCGGTAGCGGCGCTGGACAATTGCGCGTGATCGCGGCGCGGTCCGTGGTGCACCACCACGCCCAGCACCGGCGCGAACCGTTCCAGTTCGCGCTGCCAGTTGCCGATCACCGACATCGGGCAGACCACGAGTGCCGGTGGTGCGCCGGGTTCTTCGTCGCGGCGGCAGGTGATCAGCGCGATCACCTGCACGGTCTTGCCCAGTCCCATGTCGTCGGCGAGGACTCCGCCCGCGCCGATGCGGCCCAGCGCGTGCAGCCATTCCAGTCCGCGCTGCTGGTAGGGCCGCAGGGCGGCATGCAGCGTCGGCGGCGGCGTCACCGGCTCGGGCACCAGCGTGCCGCCGGCTGCCACGTCGTCGAGCCAGCCGAGGCCCTGGACGCTGCTCACCGGGACCGGCAGGCGGGCATCGTCACCGGTGATGAGGCGCATCACCTCGGCCAATTCGAGGTCGGTGCCGACGGCTTTCCCGGCGGCGAGGAACGCGGCGGCGCGGCTGAGCGCGGCGCCTTCCGCGCGCACCCAGCGGCCGCGGACCCGCACCAGGTCGCCGTGCTGGCGGGCGAGCTCGTCGAGATCGTCCTGGCCGAGGGCGGCACCGCCGTCGCCGAGCGCCAGCCGCCATTCGAAGTCGGAGATCTCGTCGAGTCCCACCAATCCCGGACGGGCCCCGCCGCTGGGCACCGCGCTTCCGCGCATCTGCAGGGTCGGCGTCACGGTGGCCACCGTGTGGGGCAGGAGGACGGTGATCCCGGCGGCGCCGACCGCGGCCGCGCCGGTGGCGAAGAAGTCGGCGACCGTCGCGGTGTCGAGAAGGAAGTCGAGCGTGTGCGGGTCGGTGTCGGCGCGGGAGAGTCGACCGAACGCGGCGACGGCGGCGGCCAGCTCGGTGGTGAGATCGTCGAGTTCGTGCGGACCCAGCCGGTGCGGCACCACCGGGGTCACCGCGCCGTCGGGGGAGCGGCGGCACACTTCCAAGCGCCAGCGTTCCTGTTCGGGCGGCAGGACCGGGGCGTCCGGGGCGTCGTCCGGCTGGTGCAGGCGCAGCACCAGGCTCGGACCGGTCGGAGCGCCGGTGCTCTGCCAGCCCTGCCACGCGGCGGTCGCGCTCGCCCCGGCGGGCAGGGGCATCGGCGCGGCCTGGGTGAGGCCGTCGACGAGAGGCACCCGCGACCGGCCGCGTTCGTCGATCAGCGCCCGCCGCGTCTCGGCATCGAGTACCTCGGCGACGAAGTCCAGTAGCGCGCCGGTGTCGCCGTTGGCGATCAATGCGGGCGGGGCACCGGCGGCGATGACCGTCTGCCAGCCCAGCCAGGCCGGGCCGGGCAGCGGCTCCCACCGCACCTCGTCCTGGCCCGGCCGCACGCCGGGCGCCACCGCGCCCGCATCGCGCAGCCGCCGCGCTCCGGCCAGCAGATAACAGTAGAAGGCGAGGTCACCGCCGACCCTCAGATGCGCGCACCGGTCCAGGAGTTCGACGGCGGTGGGGACACCGAGGGTCACGGCCGGCCGCAGCGCGCGGGTACCGTCGGGGCCGACGTGATCCACCGTGTGCCGGAGTCTCCGCCGGGACACCAGGTCGGCGACGGCGTCGGGGACCTCGGTCAGATCGCCGAGCGGCAGGGACTTCTCGGCGGTGACCGGTGCGCCGTCCGGCCACAGGGCCAGGCCCAGGCCCGGCCGCCAGAGGGCGCGCAGTCCGAGTGTCGGGCCGCGGGACAAGCGGGCGCCGACCTACTCGCCGGCGGAGCTCGAGTTCAGCGAGCTCTTGATGTCGTTGAGGACCAGCCAGGCCGCCGCCAGGCCGGACGAGCGGTACCAGACGTCGTCGTTGATCCAGAGCACCCGCTGCCAGCTCGGTGCGCCCATCTCTTTCCAGCGATCGCTGTCGAGCACGGAGGTCGCGCGGTTCATGCCCGCCTCGCCTTCGGCGCTGACGTAGATGAGGTCGGCGTCGGCCTCGGTGAAGTTGGCGTCGGTCACCACGACCGGATCCGCACCGCGCTGGCCGGCCGGTCGCTGCACCCCGACCTCGGCGAGGATGGAGGCACCGAAGCTGTCGGTGCCTTCCAACAGTTCGTCGTCGGGGGTGAACCGGACCAGTGAGACCTGGCTGTGCGCGGCATCCATCACGGTGCCGATGCGCTTGACTTCGGCGTCGAACTCGCCGAGCCGCTCGGTGGCGGCCGCGGATCGATTCATCGCATCGGCGACGGCGGTGAACAGGCTGCGCCAGTCCTTGCCCGGCTGCACCGTCGCGATGCGCGCGTCGCCCAGTGCGCCGGTCTTGCGCAGAGCCGACAGCTCGGCGGCCGTACTCGGGGTGCCGAGCACCAGCTGGGGGTCGGCCGCGCGCACCGCGTCGGCGGTCGGGTCGTCGCCGATTGTGGGGACGGCGCCGAGCTCGGGACCGAGATAGGCGGGGATGCTGCCGGGGGCGGCGGTCACCGCGCGCACCTTATTACCGATGCCCAGTGCGCAGAAGGCATCGAGCAGGCTCGGATCGGTGACGATCACGCGGGACGTGTCGCTGCGACCGGGATCCGTGGCGGTGGGTGCCAGGCAGGTCTTGGCGTAGTCGCGGTCGGCGTTGACGATGTTCACGCCCGCGATCCGTGAGGTGACCGTGGAGATCACCTCGCCGTCCGGGGTCCGCAACGTGGTGTCGGAATCGCCGCACGCGGTCAGACCGAGGGTCGCGACGGTGGACAGTGCGACCAGGGCGCTGATGCCGCGGGAGCGGGCGCGTCCCGGTCCGCGGCGCGAGGAGTTAGCGAGCACCCGACCACGCTAGCAGAGCCCAGCGGCGCCGCGGCGACGGGCGAGTCGCCCCGATGGCGGCCCCGACCTGCGGAAACTCGGGGTGGGTAGGATCGAATACGACAGATCGTAGGACCCGTGCGGTGCGCGGCCCACGTCTGGTTTACGATCAATGGACAGCGCAGGCGGCGGCGTGCCGTTTCGCGCCTTAGATGGTTAGAGTCCAGGCGCCGGTCGGGCGCCCAGGAGGAGGATCTGTGACCGCCCTAGACCAACCGACGACCGAGGTGACTCCGGTTCGTCCGTATCCCGAGCGCTATGAGCGCAAGGGGTCGTTCTTCTACAAGATGATCACCACGACCGATCACAAGTTGATCGGTCAGATGTACATGGTGGCGTCGTTCGCGTTCTTCCTGGTGGGCGGCCTGATGGCGCTCCTGATGCGCGCCGAGCTCACCACCCCGGGACTGCAGTTCCTCTCGAACGAGCAGTTCAACCAGCTGTTCACCATGCACGGCACCGTCATGCTGCTGATGTACGCGACCCCGATCGTGATCGGCTTCGCGAACTTCGTGCTGCCGCTGCAGATCGGTGCGCCGGACGTCGCGTTCCCGCGTCTGAACGCGATGGGCTTCTGGCTCTTCCTGTTCGGCAACCTGGTCGCGCTGGGTGGTTTCCTCACCCCCGCCGGCGCCGCTGACTTCGGTTGGACCGCCTACGCGCCGCTGAGCGACGCCGTGCACTCGCCGGGCTTCGGCGCCGACCTGTGGATCATGGGTCTCGGCGTGGCCGGCCTGGGCACCATCCTCGGCGCCGTCAACATGATCACCACCGTGGTGTGCCTGCGCGCCCCCGGTATGACCATGTTCCGCATGCCGATCTTCACCTGGAACATCCTGGTGACCAGCGTCCTGATCCTGCTGATCTTCCCGCTGCTGACCGCAGCCCTGATGGGCCTGGAGGTGGACCGCCAGTTCGGTGCCCACATCTACGACCCGGCCAACGGCGGCGTCATCCTCTGGCAGCACCTGTTCTGGTTCTTCGGTCACCCCGAGGTCTACGTGATCGCGCTGCCGTTCTTCGGCATCGTCTCGGAGGTCTTCCCGATCTTCGCCCGCAAGCCGCTGTTCGGCTACTCGGGTCTGGTCTACGCCACCCTGTCGATCGCCGCGCTGTCGGTGGCCGTCTGGGCGCACCACATGTACGTGACCGGCGCGGTCCTGCTGCCGTTCTTCTCGTTCATGACGTTCCTGATCGCGGTGCCCACCGGCGTGAAGTTCTTCAACTGGATCGGAACCATGTGGAAGGGTCGAATGACATTCGAGACTCCCATGCTGTTCTCGATCGGCTTCATCGTGACCTTCCTGTTCGGTGGTCTGACCGGTGTGCTGATGGCCAGCCCGCCGATCGACTTCCACATCTCGGACACGTACTTCATCGTCGCGCACTTCCACTACGTCCTCTTCGGCACCATCGTGTTCGCCACCTACGCGGGCATCTACCTGTGGTTCCCGAAGATGACCGGTCGCATGCTCGACGAGCGCCTCGGCAAGTGGCACTTCTGGCTCACCTTCATCGGCTTCCACCTCACCTTCCTGGTGCAGCACTGGCTCGGTAACGAGGGCATGCCCCGCCGTTACGCGGACTACCTGCCGACCGACGGATTCACGACGCTGAACGTGATCTCCACGGCGGGTGCCTTCACGCTGGGTCTGTCGATGATTCCGTTCCTCTGGAACGTGTTCAAGAGCTACCGCTACGGCGAGGTCGTCACGGTCGACGACCCGTGGGGCTTCGGCAACTCGCTCGAGTGGGCCACCAGCTGCCCGCCGCCGCGCCACAACTTCACGGAGCTGCCGCGCATCCGCTCCGAGCGCCCTGCGTTCGAGCTGCACTACCCGCACATGGTCGATCGCATGCGTGAAGAAGCGCATGTCGGCTGGGGTAGCGACAAGCACGTCGAAGCGAAGTGATCGCGGCGGGGTGAGACCCCGCACGACAACCACCAGGCCCGCCCGAGTCCTCCTCGGGCGGGCCTGGTGCATCCCGGATTACCGCCCCGGAAGTTCGGGCACCATAATCAAGGTGTGGCTAGTGCAGAGATGGATTCGTCGGTACTTCTAACGGTGAGCGGGCCGGACAAGCCCGGTGTGACGTCGTCGCTGATGACCGTCCTGACCGCATGCGGGGTGGACCTGCTCGACGTGGAGCAGGTGGTGATCCATGATCACCTCACCCTCGGGGTGCTCGTCGCCACCGGCCAGTCCGCCGAGGCCTTGCGCGCGAGCGTGTCGGCGGCGTTGGCCGAGCACGGCATGGACGTGGTGGCGGCCCAGAACGACGGCGCGGCCGTCCGCGGACCGTCGAGTCACGCGGTGGTGATCCTGGGCAGCCCGATCGCGGCGGAGGCCTTCGCGGCGGTGGCCGCCGCCCTCGCCGAACGCGGCGGGAACATCGACGCCATCCGCGGCGTCGCCGACTATCCGCTCACCGGCCTGGAACTGCTCGTCACCGTCGACGACGGCGACGATGCCGCTCTGCGAAAGGCCCTCGGCGCCGTCGCCAGCCGCTATCCGATCGACCTGGCTGTGGAACGGGCCGGTCTGGCCCGCCGCGCCAAGCGGGTCATCGTGTTCGACGTCGACTCCACACTGATCCAAGGCGAAGTGATCGAGATGCTGGCCGCCGAAGCGGGCCGGGAAGCCGAAGTCGCCGCGGTCACCGAGGCCGCCATGCGGGGCGAACTCGACTTCGCGCAATCGCTGCACCAGCGGGTGCTGGCACTGGAGGGCCTCGACGCTGAGGTGATCGATCGGGTGGCGCAGTCCATCGAACTGACGCCGGGCGCGCGCACCACCATCCGCACCCTCAACCGGCTGGGCTACCACTGCGGCGTGGTGTCCGGCGGCTTCCGCCAGGTGATCGAACCGCTCGCCGCGCAGCTGGAACTGGACTTCGTCCGCGCCAACACCCTCGAGGTGGTCGACGGCAAGCTCACCGGCCGGGTGATCGGCGAAGTGGTCGACCGGCCGGGCAAGGCGCGCGCGCTCGCGGCCTTCGCCGCCGAGATGGGCGTCCCGATGGAACAGACGGTGGCCGTCGGCGACGGCGCCAACGACATCGACATGCTGACCGCGGCCGGCCTGGGTATCGCGTTCAACGCCAAGCCCGCCCTCCGCGAGGTGGCCGATGCGACGCTGGATCACCCGTTCCTGGACGCGGTGCTGTACATGCTCGGCGTGACGCGCGACGAGATCGAGGCCGCCGACGCCGTCGACGGCGGGGTGCGCCGGGTGCCGCTCGCCTGATCAGCGCTTGCCGTCGACCGCCACCGCGGGCAGCTTCTGCAGATCGGCGAGGACCTGTGGATCCTGCAGCTCCATCCAGGCGATCACGTCCTGGTAGGTGGCGCAGATGGTCTCGGCTTTGGTGCAGGTTTCGCGCATGAAGTCGGCGGTGGCCGGATTGAAGGCGTTACCGTTCCACTCGTTGAAGTGGTTCGCGATGACCAGCGGAGCACGGTTGCCCTCGTAGGCGCGTCGGTACATATAGTCGTACGTGGACTTCACCGCCCGGCGGATCTTCGGGGCATCCTTCGGACGATTCACCGCGCCGTTGTACGTGTACCAGAAGTTGTAGTCCAACGCGGTCTGCCGGTGCTTGAGCGCCGGCGAATAGACGTAGGGGATGGGGAACTCCCAGATACCCCGTTCCTTGGCGGGCCAGAACAGCCCGGGCTGCACGGCTGCCATCGACGAGTCCCACGTCATGTCGTGCTTCCGGAGTGCGGGGAACAGCGCCTTCGGGGTGCCCTCCAGGCACTGGGTGCGGCCGCCCTTGACCACCTCCGGGCCGAAGGCCAGGTCGGGACCGGTGGTGATGCCGTTGTTGGTTCGCCAGTTCACCATCAGGGAGAAGAACTGATTGAGCTCGTGGTTCCAGTCGGCGGTGGTCCAGTCCTTGCCCGGATACTTGGTGCCCGCGCAGAAGTGGCTCACGAAGTGCGTGCCCATCTCGTGGCCGTCGTACCAGGTCCGGTTGAGGTACTCGATCTCCTCGATCACCTCGGCCTTGGTGCCGCCGAAGGCGATCGCGGCCTCGCCCGGCTTGTGCCCGGGGGCGCGGTACTTCTTTCGGGAGGCGTCGGTGAGGAAGTACAGCCCGGTCATCAGCGCGGTGAAACGGGCATCGGTCTCCTTCGCCGTCTTCAGGAACATGTCCCAGTTGGGGCCGACGCCCACGCCGTCGAACGAGAAGAGGATGAACTGGGGTGGCTTGGCGCCCGGGGCGAGCTTGGTCAGCGGGACGTTCGACGCGGCCCGGACCGGGACCGGCGGAGCCGTATCGGTGGTCGACGGCGCGCGCACGGCCAGACCCGCGGTGTCGCGGGAACAGGCGACGGTGCCGAGGAGGAAGGACAGCGTCACGGTCGCGGCGGCCGCGCGGGCCGCCCATCGGCGCGTGCTCGTCGGCATCGGGTCCCCTGAGTGTGCAAGCGCAGCAGACACGAGTCGAGGACACCGGCTGCGTTACGGTGTCCTCGATGGCACTATCTCAGAATTTTGCCCGGCTTACCCACTATTCGCCCCGTGGCGTCGACCCCGACGACCCGGCGCTGGTGCTCGCCATGCCGCTGGTGCTGCAGATCGAGAAGGCGACCCCGCCCGCGCGGGCCGACCTACTGGCGGCCGCCGCACAGGCCACCGCACTCGCCTGCCTGGATCCGCGATCGGAACCGGGCGCACCGTGGGCGGCCGAGTTCGACGCGTGGTGCGCCGGCCGGATCCGCAAGATCGCGCGACGCGCGCGCGGCGCCCAGTGGGCGGCGGCGGCGGATCTGCCCGGCGTGACCGCACAGGTGGGACAGGCGCAGGCGCGGGCCTTCGTGCCAGGCCCGGTGGGGACCACCGACCGGCGGCTCACCAAACTGCAGATCGAGGGCACCGACGTGGAGGGCGAACTGCCGGGCACACCGATCGTCGACGGCCGCGGTGCGCGACTGTGCCTGTGGGTGGCACCGGATCTGCCGATGACCGTGGGGAAGCTGGCCGCGCAGGTCGCGCACGCCTCGATGCTCGGCGCGGTCCTGGTGCCCACCGATCAGGCGCAGCGCTGGTTCGACGACGGCTGCCCGGTGCAGGTGTGCCAGGCCGATCGACGACGCTGGGCGGAACTGCTCGAAGGCGAGACGCGCGGCGCCGCGATCGTGGTCCGGGACGCCGGGTACACCGAGATCGCGCCCGGCTCGGCGACGGTGATCGCCGCCCCGCTGCCCGCGGGCTGAACCGCGGGTCGGGTCAGAGTGCGGGCGCGAGCGCCCGTACGGTACCCAGCCACACGCCGCGGTCCGGGGCCATCGGCGCGAGGATGAGCTCGTCCGCGTGCGCGAACTCGGCGAACCGGGCCAACTGGTCGGACACCTGCTGCGGGGTGCCGACGGCGGTGTGGCGCAGCATCTCGTTCACCTGGCGCCCCACCGGCCCGTCGAGGAGCACGTCGGCCTCCTCGTCGGACAGCGACGTGTCCCGCGCGAACAGGAACTTAGCGCGGTGGCGCCGGGTGGCGTCGAACTGCGCGGTGGCGCGGTCGGCGTCGTCGTCGGCGATCACCCCGGCCGCGGCGATCACGTACGGCTCCGTCACACCGCCGAACTCGGCCTGCAGGGGGCGGAACTCGCTGCGGTACAGGGCGACCGCCTGCTCCAACGCGGCAGGTGCGAAATGCGAGGCGAACGCGTACGGCAGACCGAGGTAGGCGGCGAGCTGCGCGCCGAACAACGAGGAACCGAGAATGTAGAGCGGCACGTCGGTGCCTGCGCCGGGGGTGGCCACCACTCCGGACTGCTGCGGCTGCCCGCGCAGGTACTTCTGCAGTTCGACCACGTCGGCCGGGAACTGCTCGGAGGCGGCCGGGCTGCGGCGCAGCGCCGCGAAGGTCGCCTGGTCGCCGCCGGGCGCACGGCCCAGGCCCAGATCGATTCGGTCCGGATACAGCTCGGCGAGGGTGCCGAACTGCTCGGCGATGGCCAGCGGTGAATGGTTGGGCAGCATCACGCCGCCGGCGCCCAGTCGGATGCGTCGGGTCGCGGCGCCCATCCGCGCGATCAGCACGGCCGGCGCGGCGGAAGCGATGGCCGACATGTTGTGGTGCTCGGCGTACCAGAGACGCCGGTAGCCGGTGGTGTCGGCGAACTCCGCCAGTGCCAGCGAGTGGTCCAGCGATTCGCGGACCGTCTCGCCGGGACCCACCTGGGCCAGATCGAGCAGGGACAGGGGGATCTCGGACAGGCTCACGTTGTAGTTCAAGTCGGCCGCCGCGACAGATATTCCAGTGGGCCTCCCGCACTCCGGCCGCGAGGTGATCCATCATGGTGGGGTGACTGACGTGCAGACCGATCCGGACCTGATCCTCGATTTCTCCGACGTGCGCCTCGTGCGCGGCGGCAAGACCCTGGTGGGGCCGATCGACTGGCAGGTGGAGCTCGACGAACGCTGGGTGATCATCGGCCCGAACGGGGCGGGCAAGACCTCGCTGCTGCGGATGGCCGGCGCCGTGGAGCATCCGAGCTCCGGCACCGCCTTCGTGCTCGGGGAACAGTTGGGGCGCACCGACACTCGGGATCTGACGACGCGGGTGGGCCTGGTGAGTTCGGCGACCGCCGGTCGCATCCCGGGCGGCGAAGTGGTGTCGGATCTGGTGATCTCGGCCGGCTACGCCGTGCTCGGCCGCTGGCGGGAGGAGTACGACGAGTTCGATCGCGAGCGGGCCGCCGACGTGCTGGAGTCGATGGGCGCCGAACACCTCGCCGACCGCACGTTCGGCACCCTCTCCGAAGGCGAACGCAAGCGGGTGCTGGTCGCGCGCGGCCTGATGACCGACCCGGAGCTGCTGCTGCTCGACGAACCGGCGGCCGGTCTCGACCTCGGCGGCCGCGAGGAACTCGTCGACCGGCTCAGCCGATTGGCGCAGGATCCCGACGCGCCGGCGATGGTGCTCATCACCCACCACGTGGAGGAGATCCCGCCCGGCTTCACCAACCTCATCATGCTGTCCGAGGGCCAGGTCACGGCCCAGGGGCCGCTCACCGAGACCCTGACCGCGGAGAATCTGACCACGACGTTCCGGCAGAACATCGCCCTGACACAGGACGACGGGCGCTACTTCGCCCGCCGAGCGCGTCGCGCCGGTGGGCACCGGCGCGCCGCCGAAGGCTGAGCGATACAGTCGAGAGACGACCACAAGTGAGCGCTTGCTCACACAGGCTGAGCAGGAGGCCGAATCCATGAGTGCTGCTGACAATCCGCAACAGGTCGCGCCGCTGCGCGATGCGTCGACCGTCGTTCTGGTGCGCGACGCCGCCGACGGCATCGAGGTGTTCCTGCAGCATCGCGTGCAGCAGATGGCCTTCGCCGGCGGGATGACCGTGTTCCCCGGCGGCGGCGTCGACGATCGCGACCGCGACGCGCAGATCCAGTGGGTGGGTCCCGAGGTCGGCTGGTGGGCGGAGCAGTTGTCCGCCGACGAGGCCACCGCGCGCGCCCTCGTCTCGGCCGCCGTCCGGGAGACCTTCGAAGAGTGCGGCGTCCTGCTGGCCGGGACGGCCACGCAGGTGTGCGCCGATCCGTCGATCTACGCCGCCGAGCGGGCGGCGCTGGTGAGCAAGGAACTCTCCTTCGCGCAGTTCCTGGCCGATCACGAGCTGGTGCTCCGCACCGATCTGCTGACGCCGTTGGCGCACTGGATCACGCCGAAGAACGAACGACGTCGCTACGACACCCGCTTCTTCCTCGCCCAGCTGCCCGCCGGGCACGACGCCGACGGCGCCACCACCGAGGCCGAGGCCACCGAATGGCGCACGGCCGCCGCGGCGCTGGCCGACTGGCAGGACGGCCGCCGTTTCCTGCTGCCGCCCACCTGGACCCAGCTGCGGCACGTCGGCGAGTACGCCACCGTGGCCGACCTCGTGGCCCAGCCGCGGGTGCTGGAGCCGATCGAACCCGTCGTCTCCGACGGCCAGGGCATCCTGGGCCTCGGCTTCGACGACTCCGCCGACTACTTCGCCGCGATGGCGGACGGGCGCCTGGACACGCTGCGCGACGTGGCCAAGTAGCGCACGCCGATACACCTGCGCGGACCCCGGTGTTCGGGGGTCAGGAGTTCGGGACTCAGGAGTTCGGGGGGTCGGCGACGTCGTCGGCGGCCTCGTCGCGTGCGGCCCACTCGAGCAGGGTGTCGAGCCGGTGCGCGACGAGCTCGATCGGGGCGAACAGGTCGCCGAGTCGAGCGAACCGTTCGGGCATGGTGCCGACGGTGAAGTCGTCGGGCTCGGCGTCGTCGACCTCGGACCAGTCCAACGGTGCGCTCACCGTGGCGCGCGGCGTGGACCGCACCGAGTAGGCGGCGGCCATCGTGTGATCGCGCGCGTTCTGATTGAAGTCGACGAAGACCTTCGACGGGTCGCGGTCCTTGCGCCACCACACGACGGTCGCGTCGGCGGGCACCCGGCGCGTCAGTTCGCGTCCGAAGGCACGGGCGGCGCGGCGGACGTCGGCGAAACCCCACTCCGGAACGATCCGCACGTAGATGTGCAGGCCGTGACCGCCGGACGTCTTCGGGAAACCCCGAATGCCCAACTCCGCCAACAGGTCCTGGGCGGCGCGCGCCACGCGGCGGGTGCGGGCGAGGTCGCAGTGCGGCATGGGATCGAGGTCGATCCGCCATTCGTCGGGGAACTCCACCTCTGGCCGCCGCGAGTTCCACGGGTGGAACTCCACGGTGGACATCTGCACCGCCCACAGCACCGCGCCCAGCTCGGTGACGCAGAGCTCGTCGACGATGCGCTCGTAGCGGGGAAAGTAGATACCGACCGTCTCGACCCAATCGGGTGCGCCCGCGGGCAGTTTCTTCTGGTGCACCTTGGGGCCGGCCAGGCCCTTGGGGAAGCGGTGCAGCATGGTGGGGCGCCGATCGAGGGCCGCGGTGATGCCGGGGCCGACGGCGCGGTAGTACTCGGCGAGATCGAGTTTGGTGAGGCCGGTGCCGCGGGGGCCGGGAGCGTCCGGGAAGTAGAGGCGATCGGGGCTGCTGAGTCGGATGGTGCGCGCGGTGTCGGTGCCGTCGTCGCCGGGCGGTCCCGGGACGACGAGTTCGACGGCGTCGCCACTCATGCCCGCACTCTACCGACGAGTACATCGCGCCGGGTGCGGTTGGGAGGACGTGACAGTTACCCGGTAACGTGCCTGCCATGGCTGAGTTCGTGACCTTCGAAACCGCTCCCGACCACCCGGGTGTGGGCATCATCGAGCTGCGTCGACCGCCGATGAACGCACTGAACCGACAGGTCCAGGACGAGCTCCTCGCGGCCGCCGCGGAGGCGAATGCCCGCGACGACATCAAGGCCGTGGTGGTCTACGGCGGACCCAAGGTGTTCGCCGCCGGCGCCGACATCAAAGAGATGATCGACATCACCCCCGCCGAGATGACCAAGGTGGCCCGTCGGCTGCAGCGCGGCCTGGGTGCGATCTCCGAGATCACCAAGCCGACCGTCGCCGCGATCACCGGCTACGCACTCGGCGGCGGTCTGGAAGTGGCGCTGGGCGCGGATCGTCGGATCGCCGGCGACAACGCGAAGCTGGGCGTCCCCGAGGTGCTCCTCGGCGTGATCCCCGGCGGCGGCGGCACCCAGCGACTGGCCCGTCTCATCGGACCGTCGCGCGCCAAGGACATGGTGTTCACGGGTCGTTTCGTCGACGCCGAGGAGGCGCTGGCGATCGGTCTGGTCGACGAGGTCGTCGCCCCCGACGACGTCTACACCGCGGCGGTCACCTGGGCCGCCCGCTTCGTCGGCAGTGCGTCGGCGGCTCTGGCCGCGGCCAAGGCCGCGATCGACGAGGGTCTCGACACCGACCTGGAAACCGGGTTGAAGATCGAAGCACATCTGTTCGCTTCGCTCTTCGCCACCGACGACCGTGCGATCGGCATGGCGTCGTTCATCGAGACCGGCCCCGGCAAGGCCGACTTCACCGGAAAGTAGCACCACCTTCATGACGACGATCGATGATCCGAAGCCGAACCCGCACGCCACCGCCGAGCAGGTCGAGGCCGCGCTGACCGACACCAAGCTCGCCCAGGTCCTGTACCACGACTGGGAGGCCGAGAGCTACGACGACAAGTGGTCGATCTCGTTCGACGAGCGCTGCATCGACTACGCGCGCGGCCGCCTCGACCGCATCGTGCCCGACGCCGAGCTGCCCTACGGGCACGCCATGGAGCTGGGCTGCGGCACCGGCTTCTTCCTGCTGAACCTGATGCAGTCGGGCGTGGCCACCAAGGGCTCGGTCACCGACCTGTCGCCGGGCATGGTGAAGGTGGCGCTGCGCAACGCGGAGGGCCTCGGGCTCGATGTGGACGGCCGCGTGGCCGACGCCGAGAAGATCCCGTACGACGACAACACCTTCGACCTTGTGGTGGGACATGCTGTGCTGCACCACATTCCGGACGTCGAGCAGTCGCTGCGCGAGGTGCTGCGCGTGCTCAAGCCGGGCGGCCGCTTCGTCTTCGCCGGTGAGCCGTCGACCCTCGGCGACTTCTACGCGCGCTGGATGAGCCGGGCCACCTGGTGGGCCACCACCACGATGACCAAGTTCGGTCCGCTGCAGTCGTGGCGCCGTCCGCAGGAGGAGCTCGACGAGTCCTCGCGCGCCGCGGCGCTGGAGGCCGTCGTGGACATCCACACCTTCTCCCCGCAGGACCTCGAGGACCTCGCGACCGCCGCCGGCGCCGTGCAGGTGGAGTCGGCCAGCGAGGAGCTCGCCGCGGCCATGCTGGGCTGGCCGGTCCGTACGTTCGAGGCGGCCGTGCCCGCCGACAAGCTCGGCTGGGGCTGGGCGCGTTTCGCGTTCGGCGGCTGGAAGCGGATGACCTGGCTCGACGACAACGTCCTGTCCAAGATCGTCCCGCCGCAGTACTTCTACAACGTGCTGATCACCGGTGTGAAGCCGACCCCGTAGGGGCGTCGACGCACCTGGACGCCGCGACCCATGACCGTCAGTGACGACGACGTCGTCTTCCTGCGTTCCCGGTACGGAAGCAAGGCGTTGGACGTCGCTGCGGAGTTTCCGCTGACCTCGGCGTCGCTGCTGGGCGACCTGACGAAGCTGCGTTCGCGGTACCCGGAGCACGCCGCCGCTCTGGTGGAGACGGTCCGGGCACGACGCCGCGCGGCGGGGAAGCTGGCCTACGCCGACGCGCTGCTGGCCGACGACAACGCCGTCCAGCAGGCCACGGCGACCCCGGTGGCCGCACTGCGTGCCGCCGAGATCGCCCGTCGGCACCCCGGCGCGTTGGTGCACGACCTCACCTGCTCGATCGGTGCGGAACTGACGACGCTGGCGGCCGCGCCCGGAATCGGCGCGGTGATCGGCTCGGATCTGGATCCGGTGCGCCTCGCCATGGCGCAGCACAATCTCAGCCTGGTCGGCGGTACCGCGCCGACGCTGTTGCGCGCCGACGCCCTGACACCGACGTCGACGGCGGAGGTGTTCATCGCCGACCCCGGACGCCGCAACAGCGGCGGCCGGGTCTTCGGCATCGATCAGCTCGACCCGCCGCTGTTGGAACTGCTCGCCGTGTACGCCGGGCGGCCGATGGTCGTCAAATGCTCACCCGGACTGGACTATCAGCATCTGCGTACCCGCTTCGGCTTCGAGGGGCAGGTGCAGATCGTCTCGCTCGACGGCGGCGTCCGCGAAGCCTGCCTGTGGACCGACTCCGCCGGACAGCCCGCCAATCGCGCCAGCGTGCTGCGCAGCCGCCCGGACGGCACCACGTCGCTGTACGAGGTGACCTCCGACGACCCGGACGACCTGGGCGCCCCCGGGGTGGGCGAGTGGATCGTCGACCCCGACGGCGCAGTGGTGCGCGCCGGCCTGGTGCGCCAGTACGGGTACCGGCACGGGTTGGTGCAGTTGGATCCGCAGATCGCCTACCTGACCGGCAGCGCGGTGCCTGCGGGCGAACGCGGCTTTCGGGTGATCGAGCAACTGCCGGTCCACGAGAGAACGCTCCGCAGCGCGCTTGCGGCTCGCGACTGCGGGAGCCTGGAAGTGCTGGTGCGCGGTCTCGACGTGGACCCCGACCGGCTGCGGAAACGCTTGAAGCTCAAGGGATCCGAGCCCTACGCGCTGATCCTCACGCGGATCGGCCGCCAGGGCGTCGCCTTCCTGTGCGAGCCCGGCGTCCGCGCCGCTACCCGCGACTGACTACTCCCGGCTGACGACGCCCGGCGGAACTACTGGGGAGTGAAGTAGAAGACCTCGCCGGCGTGGGTGGCCACCGCGACGCTGCCCCAGGCCGAGACCGCGACGCCGGTGGTGAATCCGGCGGCCTTCGGCAGTTCCAGGGAGCGCTGGGTGGCGCCGTCGGCGGTGGAGATCTCGGTCAGCATGAGCTTCTGGTCGGCACCGGTGCGTACCACGGTCCAGGCGCGGTCGCCGCCGGTGATGGTCGACAGGCTGACGGTCTGCAGGTCGGTGCGCGTGGCGACCACCTCGGCGCTCGTGCCGGCGTCCTTCAGGATGGTCAGCGGCGCACCGACGGTGCCGGTGGGGATGAGGATGCCGTCGGGCGAGACGGCGAGGGTCGCGAAGCCGAAGCCGCCGAGGTCGTGATTCCAGCGCGGCTTACCGTCGGCGGTGTCGTAGGCGTACAGGCGGCCGTCGCGGCCGAAGGCGTAGACGGTCCCACCGTCGGCCGACAGCGTCGGCGGGCCCACCATGCCGCCGGGCACCTCGACGTGCCAGCGCTGGACGATGTCGTTGTCGCTGTAGGTCAGCGCGCTCAGCTGCGACTGCTCGGTGCCCTCGGGATGGAAGTTGAGGTAGAAACGCTCGTGTGCCGCGTCGACGGCGGGGGGAGCGGAGACCGCGCAGAGCGGGCCGCCGGTGACGCAGTCGCCGAGGCCGAACAGCGGCTCGTCGGGCCGGGCGTCCGGACGCAGCCGGATCTCGGGTGCCTCGAAGACGTTGGTCTGGGCGTTGATGAGCAGGATCTGGCCCTGCGTGGTGACCATCAGGACGCGGCCCGGGCCGGCGAACTTCGCCGACAGCGGCACACCGATGGCCGGCATCCGCCAGCGGATCGAGCCGCCGCCGTTGAAGGCCAGGAAGGTGCCCGACTCACCGAGGTACGGCTGATTGTTCTGGTCGAAGGCCATGGCGTTGAGCTCGACGCCGGAGGCCATGCGCTTGCAGAAGTTCTTCCGGCCGGCGGCGCGGTCGAAGACGAACGTGTTGCAGCCGTTGGCGGTGTTCGCGGTGACGCCGATGTCGCCGAGGGCGTTCATCGTCAACGGGGCGCTGATCGGTCCGCCGGTGGGTCGAGTCCACGCCAGGGCGAGGTTGTCGGGTGCGGTGACCGGGGTGTAGTTCGCGTTGGCGCCGTCGCCCCCGAACGTGGGCCACCCGGCCGCCGGGATCGCGCGGACCTCCGTGTGCCCGTCGGAGCAGGCGGTCATCACGAGGCCGAGGACGGCGGCGAAGACCACCGACGCGAAGATACGACCCTGCCGCCGACGTCGTCCGACTGACTGCTGCATCCCTGGGGGTACCTTCCTTCGACTGCCCCGACCGCGGCGGTGTCGCGCGTGCGGGCCGTTCGGGCAAGACTCTATCGTGTCCGAAAATCGCGTCGATTAGGGTTTGTCCCCATGACCACCATGTGGAACGCCTCGTACCGTTCGCGCTGGCGTGCCGGGCTGCGCAGCCGCGACCCCCAGCAGGCCCGTTTCCTGACGCTGGACTCGCTCCGCTGGATCAAGAAGAACAAGGCCTGGACGCCCTGGTACCTGGTGCGCTACTACCGGCTGGCGCGGTTCCGCCTGGCCAACCCGCACATCGTGCTGCGCGGCATGGTCTTCCTGGGCAAGAACGTCGAGATCCATGCGACGCCGGAACTGTCGCGCATGGAGATCGGCCGGTGGGTGCACATCGGCGACGGCAACTCCATCCGCTGCCACGAGGGCAGCCTCCGAATCGGCGACAAGACCGTCTTCGGCTGCAACAACGTGGTCAACGCCTACCTGGACATCGAGATCGGCGGCTCCACGCTGATCGCCGACTGGTGCTACATCTGCGACTTCGACCACGTGACCGACCACATCGGGATCCCGATCAAGGACCAGGGCATCGTCAAGGGGCCGCTGCGGATTGGCGCCGACACCTGGATCGCCACCAAGGTCACCGTGCTGCGCAACACCATCGTCGGCCGCGGGTGCGTCCTCGGCGCCCACGCCGTCGCCCGCGGCGTGATCCCCGACTACTCGATCGCGGTCGGCTCCCCGGCCCGCGTGGTGAAGAACCGCATGGAGGCGTGGGAGGCCGGCGCCGAGCAGCGCGCTGAGTACGAGCGTGCGCTCGCCGACATCGAACGGAAGAAGGCGCAGGCCCGGGCAGAGGCGACTGAAGCGGGCTGACCCGCCCGCTCACCCGTGTGCGCTCACCCTATGCGGGTTCGCGGAGGACGCCGAAGTGGCGTGCGGTGCCGGAGATTCCCGGCAGTTCCTTCGGCGGCGTCCACGTCTTCATGCCGTCGCTGCTGTCGGAATAGAGATACTTGCCGGCCTTGTAGGCGTCGAAGTAGAGCCGCCAGTCGCCGTTCGGCAGCTGCGTCACGGTGGGGCCCTCCACCAGCGTGCCCCACTCGCCCGGCGGCACGAACGTGTAAGGGCCGCGCAGGGCGGGGGCGACGGCGTGCTCGAGCACCTTCTTGGTCTCGTTCTTGGTGAACGCGTGATAGGTCGATCCGACCTTGACGACGGTGGTGTCGATCCGGTCGGCGTTCAGGCCGTCGAGCGGCACCGGCCAACTCCATCGGGTGAGCGTCGCATCGAGAGCGGTCAGCAGATAGGGGACGAAGCCGCCGCCGGTCGACATCGACATGATGATGTGCACCCGGCCGTCGTCGATGAACCACTCCGGCGCCCACGCCTTGGTGGTGAACGGCGACAGCGACGGCCCGTCGCGGAAGCCCGCCGAGCCGGTGATACCGAACGGATTCACCGGGCCCTTGCCGTCGCCGGTGCCCGGGAGGAGGGCGCAGCACAGCGGGACCGGCCAGCTCTTCATCGGCGTCCAGGTGATGCGGTCGCTGCTGCGAGCGAAGCCGATGTTCGCGCCGTCGGCCGTGGTGTGGGTGAGGTAGTACTGCCCGTCGGTGTGCCGGAAGATGCTCGGATCCCGGACGAATCCCGCGGGCGGGCGGTACGCCGACAGTGCGAGCGGCTGGAAGTCGGTGCCGTCGCTCGACTCGTAGACGTCCAGGTCGCGGGCGCTGGCGTTGCTGAACGCGACCATGGTGTACCGCGCGGCGGCGGGTTCGGCGGCGCTGCCGCCCGGGGTCGTGGCCAGCAGCGCGGCGAGGGCGATCGCGATGTCCGTGACGACCGTGCGGCTGCCTCTCCGGATGACTCTCACCAGACGAGTATCGATGACCACGTGCGCACCATCAATCACTGTGGCCACATGGGCACCGAGTTGTTACACCGCGGCCACGCGGCTACCAGCGGTTGTGGACGTGTTCGGCGAATCCGACCAGCCCGTTGAACTCGATCACGTCGAGGCCGGTGTCGAAGGTGCCCGACCAGGTACCGAAGCACTGGTCCGTGTTGCCGGCGAGGACGCCGAAGTTCATCCGGCTCCGCTTGTCGTGGAAGGGCACCAGCTCGGCGTCCAAGCCACCGCCGGACACCCGCCAGGGGGCCAGGAAGTCGTCGGTCGAATACTCCCAGCGCAGTTCGGTACTGATCTTGTGCAGGCGACCGTCGATCACCACGCCGTTCTCGGTGACGCCGGTGCCCGCGGTCCACTTGCCGCCCACCTGGAGTCCGATGGTGTGCCCGTGCGATCGGCCCGAACCCGCGCCCCAGTTCCAGGTGATGTCGTACGGCCACCGGCCGCGGCCGTGATCGAGCACCGCCCACGATTCGCCCTCGGGGAGCACGTGCTCGACGCCGTCGATGATCAGTGAGCCGGACGCGGGCAGCGCGACGTCCTTCACCGTGTACTGGAAGCGCGTGTCGCTCCACGGCACCACCACGGCGAGGCAGTCGTGGGCCGGCGGGCGCTGGACCACGACGTCGATCACGCCGCCGGGGATGAGAGCGCGCAGTCGGGTGGCGTCGTGCGGCAGCGGGGTGATGTCGATCGCGAGGTCTTTGGCGCGGGCGCTGGCGATGCCGCCACCGAGCGAGGCGGGCAGCTCCACGTGGCGCGGGGGGATGACGGTGGCGGCCTTGCCGACCTCCTCGCCGGTGGCCCGATCGAACAGCCACACCTCGTGGACGCCGGCGTAATCGATCGACGAGACCGTGAGCGCCGCGATGTGGGTGGGCGTGATGACGCTCCAGTACTCCCACCGCTTGTTGCGGCCGACGGCTCGGAGTCCGCGACCGATGCCGGAGGTGTCGACGAGGGGCCAGCGCGCGAAGCCGACCGCTTCCCGGTTCAACTGCCCGTCGGGCAGGGTCAGCGAGATGCGTTCGGTGAGCTCGCGCTCCCGATCGTGCGATGCGTCGGCGTTCATGCCGACGAGCCTACGGACGACGCCGCCGGGTGCAGCGGGGTGGCTCGGCGTCGGAGGTTCACCGCACAGCCCTCCCCGGGTGACTTGCACCGATGTGGACGAAGAACGCCCTCCGCGGTGGAATCTCACCGTGGAGGGCGCTCTCGTGTCTCCCCGAGGGGAGGGGGGACTAGCCCAGGCTGACAGCGGGCTCCGGGGAAGAGGGCGCGCTCTCTGCCGCGGGGGCGTCCACCACCGGATCGGCGGCGGGCTGGTCCACTGCGGGAGCCTCCACAGCGGGAGCCTCAACAGCGGGCTGCTGCACCGCAGCGTCGTCCGTCTCGACCGTCGGGGTTTCGACGGTGGTGTCAGCGACCTTGAGGGGAGCCTCCGAGGTGTTGTCGACCGCCGAGGCGTCCAGCTTCACCGTGGCCTCCTGGGTGGCCGGAGTGGTGAGGCCGCCGAAGATGTCGTTGGTGCTCCAGCCCGGGATGTCCAGGCCCGGAATCGGGGTCTGGAACCCGCCGACGTTCAGGCTCGGGATGATCGAGGTGATGTCGTCGAACTGGCCGAAGTTCGAGAAGTCGAAGTTCGGCAGGCCCACGTAGTTGATCTTGCCGTCGCTGGTGACCGGCAGCAGCGTCATCGTGCCGCCGAGCCACCCGACCTGGATGGCGCCCGGAATCTGCTTGCTGATCGGCAGGAAGCCGTAGGAGCTGGTGACCTTGAAGGTGTCGGCGCCACCGAAGGTGGCGCGGGCGAAGTCGGCAGTCAGCAGTTCCGACAGACTGGTGTCGCCGGTGATGGCACCGATGATCTCGCTCGCGTCGATCCCATCGGTGAGCAGGGCGATCGGGTTGGTGAGCGCCAGGGAGAACTCGCCCTTGTCCTTGTCGTTCTTCATGTCGAAGACACCCAGCACGTTGAGGCAGAAGCCCTCGGTCGAAGACTGGGCGAAGGTCAGTGCACCCAGGCAGGCGAGCTGCCCGGTCGGCACGTCGATGAAGCCGAGGAGCTTGAAGTCGGTCGAGGCCACCGCGATGCCGAGCAGCGAGAATGCCGTAGCGCTCTCGCCCTTGTCGGCGTACGCCGCAGCGAAGCCCGGAAGGATCGCCGTGGCCGACGTGGTGCCCAGCTGGGTCTTGGCGACAAGCCATGCCGCATCACCGATGCGCGGGATGCCCTTGATGATCCCCTCCGGGTCGATGGCGATGCCGCCGGCGACACTGGTGGAAGCCGTCAGCGCCGGGTCGGCCGAGACGGTGGTCTCGGGAACGACGGAGGTGGTGGCGACGCCGATCGCGGCGGCTGCGGTGAGTGCGACGGAGGCGGTGATTCCTGCGCGCAGGGGAATGGTCGTCTTCTTCAAGGCGGCTCTCCTGTTACGGGGTGAAGGTGCAAGTCACAGCTATTCCTGAGATGAGATGTTCAGGCCGGCTCCCCCGAGACCCTGCGACTCGCAAGGATCGCAGCGGTCTTTGCACGTGAAAAGGTATTTGCTACGCATACCGCCCAGGGCGAGGCGACGCGAGACCCGAAGACGACTGAGCCGTGATAACTCGTTGGCCAGATCCGGCGGCGACCCGCAGAATGGCAGCCATGGACGATCTACTCATCACGCCGGGACCGGGGGCGCCGCGCGGCCTCCGGATTCCGGCGTCGGAGTTGATCGAACAGTTCTCCCGCTCGTCGGGACCGGGCGGCCAGGGCGTGAACACCACCGACTCGCGGGTGCAGCTGAGCCTGGATCTCGCGGCGACCACGGCGCTCGACGACGCCCAGCGCGCCCGCATGCTGCGCGCCCTCGCGCCGCGGCTCAGTGGCGGTGTCCTGACGATCGCCGCCTCGGAAGAGCGGGCTCAGCGACGCAATCGGACCCTGGCCCGGCAGCGGCTCGCCGACCTGCTGCGCGAGGCGGTGGCCCCGGAGGTACCGCGCCGTCCCACGCGCCGGACCAAGGGTTCCCAGCGTCGACGGCTCGACGCCAAGACGCGCCGCGGCGCGCTCAAGGTGAACCGCCGACGGCCCGCCGCCGACTAGGGATCACTGCGCAGCCTCGCGGGCGTCAGTCGTCAGGCGTCGACGTACACCGTCACCGCGGACACCGAGCGCCCGGCGAACTCCACCAGCGCCACCGCGTGGGCCTCGCCGTCGGTCAGGGTCACCGAGACGGTACGGCCGGCAGCCAGCGTCTTGCCGACCCGCCATCCGGCGAGAAGTCGACCGAGGTCGGCGGGCGACGCCGCGGGCCGTCCACCGAACCGGAGTACCGGCGCAGCGGTGCACACCTGTTCGGCGGCGCGCACATCGCCTGCGCCCAGCGCCTGGAGCAGGGCGATCGCCTGCCGCTTGGCGGGGGCGCCAACGCCGACGAAGCCGCGGGCGAAGCCCAGCGCGCCGCCGAGGCGTTGGTTGCGCAGGAGGCCCGCCGAGAGTCGGCCGGCCACGGGCGCGGCCGCCGACCCGTTGCCGAGCAGCTGGCCGATCATCGGACCCAACTCCCAGTGCGCGGCGAGCGCGTCGATGTGCGCATCGTCGGTCATCGCATAGCGCAGGTGGGCGGGCACCCGGAGCGTCACGCGGTCGCTCATCTCGATGACGATGGTGACGTCGCGGAGCACCTCGCGGCCGCAGACCACGTCGTGGGCCACCTCGAAGCGGATGCGGTTCGGGGCGATGAAGGTGTCGTAGAACCGCGCGAGCTGCTCGGAGCCGCGGTGCGGCGCCGAGCCGACCGGATCGTTGACCACCGCGGACGGGGTGAACAACGACAGCCAACGTTGCTTGTCGTGCGCGGCGACGGCGGCGGCCCCCGCGAGCAATGCACGGGGTCAGGTTGGCCGACCAGCACACCGCGGCCTGCGGATCGACATAGGTCGGCTGGCGGGAGCAGTCGAGGATCATCGGCGGACCGTCGCTGGTGACGCCGACCACGCCCTGCCCGGACAGCGTCAGATTGAACAGGCCGCCGGCCATGGTGCCCGCATTGCCGATGGAAGTGATCTTCCAGGCCAGCGAGTCGTCGAAGGCGAGCAGGCTGGAGGTGTTGACGGTGATCGCGTCCTGCGGCCCCTCCAGCTGGAGAGTGAAGACGTCCTCGGCGCGTCGGGCGAAGAAGACCTCGCCCTGGCCGTTGACCCGCATCAGATGGCCGCCCTCATTGCTGATGGCCTTCTTCAGGAAATTGCTGACCGATCCGGAACCTTCGTGCTTGAAGTCGAAGACGCCCTGGTAGGCCACCATGGCGCCCTTCGCGGCGAGCGCACCCGGGACCGAAGGCGACGCGCAGCATCTTGTTCGACTGCAGCGTCCAACGCTGGTTGGTCTCCTACTCGCGGTTGTTCTGGTCGAACAGGGCACTGCGCATGTCGTTGTCTCCGTCCTCGACCGTCTCTGCGACGGCCGACTCAGTTCTCGTGATCGCGCTCCGGGAGGGGACGCAACGGGATCTCCGGACGCGCGAGGCGGCGCCGGGGATGTCGGGTGGCCACCTGGTAGACGGCCGCCGTGCGTTCGGCGACCACCGGCCAGGTGAATTCCTCGGTCAGCACCGCGCGGGCCCGATGCGCCCACACGGCGGCGGTCTCCGGTTCGGCCAGCGTCCGGCACACGGCGTCGACCAGCGCGGGAACGTCGGCGGGGGCGAAGGTGGCGCCGGTGGCACCGTCGACGACGGCCTCGCCGAGGCCGCCCGCGGTGGAGGTGACCAGCGGAATGCCCGACGCCGCCGCTTCCAGGGCGACGATGCCGAACGGCTCGTAGCGGCTGGGCAGCACGATCGCCGCGCACCGCTGCATCAGGGTCACCAGACCATCATGGTCTTGGCGGCCGGCGAAGACCACCGACTCGGCGACGCCGTGCTGGTGAGCGAGTTCGGTGAGCCAGGTCAGCTGGGTGCCCTCGCCCGCGACGGTGAGGGTGGTACCGGGGTAGGCGCGCTGTACGGCGGGCAGGGCGGCGAGCAGATCCTGCACGCCCTTCTCGTATTCGAGGCGGCCGGCGAACAGCAGCTCGGCGGGGCCGTCGTCGGGCGGGCGTTCGGCGAAGGCCCACGCGGTCAGATCGATACCGTTGTGGATCACGGTGATCGGTGCCGGCCCGGGGCCGAAGAGCGCGGTCACCTCCTCGCGCATCGACGACGAGCAGGTGATCAGCGCGTCGGCGGAGTTGGCGAGCCACCACTCGACCGAGTGGACCTGCCGGTTGACGTGTCCGGCCACCCACCCCGAGTGCCGACCGGCCTCGGTGGCGTGCAGCGTGGCGACCAGCGGCACGTCGAAGAACTCGGCGAGCGCGATCGACGGATGGGCGACGAGCCAGTCGTGCGCGTGCACCACGTCGGGCGTCCAGTCCCGGCCGAGGTGCGCGAGCGCAGCACGGATGAAGCTGTGCCCCATCGACAGCGTCCACGACATCATGTCGACGCCGAAGTCGAACTCCGTCGGGTCTTCGGCAGCGGCCACCACGCGGACGCCGTTCACCACGGTGTCGGTGGTGGGGTGCGTCGATGCGTCGGTGCCGGACGGCTGTCGGGTCAGGACGGTCACCTCGAGCCCTTGTGCGGCCAGGGCTTCGGCGAGATAGTGCACGTGCCGCCCGAGGCCGCCGACGACGACCGGCGGGTACTCCCACGACACCATCAAGGCTTTGCGTCGCGTCATCGGAGACTCCCGTCGCGTGAAGGCAGACGGCGGGCGTCGAGCGCGCCGAACAGATTGTCGGCCCGGCGCCAGCCGGCGGCCAGGCGGGCCGCGTGCTCGGAGCGTCCGGCCGCGGCGGCGGCGCAGATCTCCCGCGTGGCGTGCGCGTGCTTGTACGCGCGGTCCTCGGCGTATCCGGCCGCGGTGTCCTTGGAGACCATGAACGGCCAGTCCGACTGCAACGTCATCAGGGTCTCGCGGAGGATCTGGTCGGCGGTGGTGTCCCGGGCGTGGCCGCCTTCGAGCAGCTTGTCCAGGACGTCGAGGGCGGTCTCGGAGACTTCGGCGTTCAACTGCACCAGGTGCGCGACCTGCGGGCCCTCCCAGACGCGCCAGTCCTTGCCCGACCCCCAGGAGGAGTCGGCGAGTTCCACCGGCTCGCCGACGAAGCCGTCGCGGCGGGCGCTCGCGAGCGTCCCGACGGTGACGCCGACCTCGGGCAGGCGGCGCAGCACCCGTTCGAGCCAGATCGGCCCCTCGTGCCACCAGTGGCCGTACAGCTCGGTGTCGAAGGCCGCCACGACGAGCGCCGGGCGACCGAGGCGGGCGGACTCGTCGATCATGCGGGTACGCACGGCGTCGACGAAGTCCTCCACGTGGGCGTCGATCACGGCGTCGACCAAGGCCGGGTCGTACGGCTTCTTCGCGTCGCCCGGGACGTTCTTGCCGGTCACCCGGAACGGCTTGAAGCCGGTCTTGTGGTCGTAGGTGTGGAAGTCGCGGTAGGCGCTGTGTCCGGGGTAGCCGGACTTGGGCGACCACACGCGGTAGCTGACGGTCAGGTCGCGGCCGAAGGCCACCACGTCGCTGTCGCCCACCGGTCGGCCGAGGGCGGTGTCGCCGCGCAGGGTGGGGCCGTCGACCATGAAGTGCCCGACGCCGGCGTCGTCGTACTCGCGTTCCATGCCCGGGGTGTATGCGCATTCGGGGGCCCAGATCCCGACCGGCTGTGTGCCCCACCGCAATCGGGCGTCGGCGAGGCCTTCGGTGAGGGACAGTCGGCGCAGACGTTCGTCGAGCAACGGCTGGAACGGATGCGCCAACGGGCCGCCCAGCAGTTCGAGGACGCCGGAGGACACGAGGCTGCGGATCTGCGGGCTGCCGCCGTGCCGCCAGTGCTGCTCGAAGTCGGCGAGCGCCGCGGCGGCCTCCCGGTATTCGCGGTGGCCGCTGGCGCGGCGGTCCGGGTCGTCGTCGACCGCCGCCTCCATGGCGCGCAACTGCCAGTCGGCGAGCCACTCGTACATCGACGCGGCCGCGTGCGGGTCGTCGAGCTGCGCGGCCAGGACCGGGGTGATGCCGAGCGAGAGCTGATCGGTGAAGCCGTCGGCGGCCAGTCGGCGCAGCATGCCGTAGAGCGGCAGGTAACAGTGCGCCCACGACTGATACAGCCATTCCTCGCCCACCGGCCAGCGGCCGTGGTTGACGAGCCAGGGCAGATGCGAATGCAGGACCAGCGTGAACTGGCCCGGCACCGGATCGACGTCGGTCACGAGTCGGCCCGGCGGGTGGCGATCGCCAACAGGTCGAGGCTGGTGTCGATGTCGCGCTCGCGGGCGTCGACGATCTCGAAGTCGGCGGCGGTGATGCCCGCGACGTCGGCGACCAGCTCGGCCGGCCATTCCTCGCCGGCCAGCGCGCGCTCGATCTGGGCGTTGATCAGCGAGCCGCCCCACTTCGCGTCGAGCTCGCGCAGACGCGGTCCGTGGAAGACGCCGAGCATGGCCTGCACGTCGAAACCGTCGTCGGTCAGCAGCTCGGTCAGCTCGGCGGCGTGCAGCTCGCGGGTGTGGAACGGGTTGAGCGGCGTGTCCAGGCCGGGGGAGAAGGTGATGCGGTTCGGGGTGCTCATCAGCAGTTCGCCGCCGGCCCGCAGTACGCGATGGCATTCGGCGACGAAGGCGGGCTGGTCCCAGAGGTGTTCGATCACCTGGAAGTTCACCACCAGATCCACCGAGCCGTCGGGCAGCGGTAGATCGATCAGATTCCCTTGGTGCACAGTCACTTCCGGGTAGCGGCGACGCGTGTGCTCCACGGCCTGGGCGTCGTAGTCGACGCAGGTGACCGACGCGGCACGACGAGCCAGCTGCGCGGCGCCGTAGCCCTCGCCGGAACCGGCCTCGAGGACGTCCTTGCCGGCGCTGCGCGACTCGATGTAGTCGTAGGCCACCTCGTGCCGACGGAACCAGTAGTTCTCCGCGGGGATGCCGGGCACGGTGCGCTCGCCGGTCAGGGCGAGGTGCTGCTCCACGTCGAGGACGGGCTCGGAGGAGGCCGGGGAATCGCTCATCTGCACGACACTAGGGCATACCGACGGGCTCGCCCCGCCTCGCCCTGCGCGGGCGCGGACGCGCCCGGCGCTCACGAGTGTGAGTAACCCGACGCAAATTCCTCGCGGGCGGTGTATTGCCCGAGTGAACGAACGGTTAGAGTTAGCGATGACCCATGGCCTTACCGGCCGGTAAGTTGCCGAAACCTACGCAGGAGGTCGACGAAGACCCATGACGAACGTTGTTGTGCTCATCAAGCACGTGCCGGACTACACGGCCGAGTGGACGCTCTCCGCCGACGATTACACCCTCGACCGCGCTGCTGTCGACGGCATCATCGACGAGATCAACGAGCGGGCCGTCGAAGCCGCGCTGCAGATCAAGGAAGCCAACGGCGGTGAGGTCACGGTGCTGTGCGCCGGCCCCGCACAGGCGGCCGACGCGATCCGCAAGGCGCTGTCGATGGGCGCCGACAAGGCGATCCACATTCAGGACGACGCCGTGCACGGCAGCGACGCGGTGCAGACCGCCTACCTGCTCGCCACCGCCCTGGGCACCGTCGAGGGCGTCGAGCTGGTCATCGCCGGCAACGAGTCCTCGGACGGCCGCGCCGGTGCGGTCCCGGCGATGATCGCCGAGTACCTGGACCTGCCGCACCTGACCCACCTGCGCAAGCTGGAGGTCGACGGCGAGGCACTGCGCGGCGAGCGCGAGACCGACGACGGCATCTTCAACGTCGAGGCCTCCCTGCCGGCGATCGTCTCGGTGAACGAGAAGATCAACGACCCGCGCTTCCCGTCGTTCAAGGGCATCATGGCCGCCAAGAAGAAGACCCCCGAGGTCCTCACCGCTGCCGAACTCGGCATCGAAGACGGCGTCATGGGCGTGGCCAACGCGGGCAGCAGCGTCACCGGTGTGACCCCGAAGCCCCCGCGTGCTGCGGGCGAGCGCGTCACCGACGAGGGCGACGGCGGCACCAAGGTCGCCGAGTACCTGGTCGGCCAGAAGATCATCTGATCGCCCCCACCCCGACAAGCAAAGACATTCAGGAGAGAGAACATGGCTGAAGTACTCGTGCTCGTTGAGCAGGATCCCGAGGGTGGGCTGAAGAAGGTCACCAACGAACTTCTCACCGCTGCCCGCGCACTGGGCGAGCCCGCCGCCGTCGTCATCGACGCCCCGGGCAAGGCCGACGGCGTCCTGGGCGCCCTGGCCGAGGCCGGCGCCGAGAAGGTCTACGTCGCCGAGTCCGACGACGTCGCCAACTACCTGGTGAGCCCCAAGGTCGACGTCCTCGCGGCGCTCGCCGAGGAGAACACCCCCGCCGCGGTGCTGATCGCCGCCAACGCCGAGGGCAAGGAGGTGGCCGGACGTCTGGCCGTGCGCCTGGGCTCCGGTCTGCTGGTCGACGTCATCGAGGTCGGCGCAGGCGGCACCGGTGTGCTGTCCGTGCGCGGCGGTGCGTTCACCGTCGACGCCGCCGCCGGTGGCGACACCGCGGTGATCAGCGTCCGTCCGGGCGCCATCGAAGCCGCTCCGGCGGCCGGCGCGGGCACCCGCGTCGACGTGGCCGTGCCCGAGCAGGCCGAGAACGCCGTCAAGGTGACCGGCTTCGCGCCGAACGTGGGCGGCGACCGCCCCGAGCTGACCGAGGCCTCGGTCGTCGTGTCCGGTGGCCGCGGTGTCGGCTCGGCGGAGAAGTTCTCCGTGGTCGAGGATCTCGCGGATGCGCTCGGCGCTGCCGTGGGCGCCTCGCGTGCGGCCGTCGACTCCGGTTACTACCCGGGCCAGTTCCAGGTGGGTCAGACCGGCAAGACCGTGTCGCCGCAGCTGTACATCGCGCTGGGCATCTCCGGCGCCATCCAGCACCGCGCCGGCATGCAGACCTCGAAGACCATCGTGGCCGTCAACAAGGACGAAGAGGCCCCGATCTTCGAGATCAGCGACTTCGGTGTGGTCGGCGACCTGTTCGACGTCGCCCCGCAGCTGACCGAGGCGATCAACGCTCGTAAGTGATGCGGTGACGCCGACGCTCGCGTGAGTGTCGGCGTCTCCCGCGTCGACAGCCACTGCCCCGCAGCTCCGTGTGAGCTGCGGGGCAGTGGCTCTTTCGCTTCTGCGGCCGGGTCGACGGATCGATGGCAGGCCCGCCGGGCAGGCCTGGCACAACGCTCAGCGGACGCGTTTTCCCTTGTGCGTGACCGTGATCGCCGTCGTTCACCGCGTGGCCGGATGGGCGTCGCCGGACGGCTGCCGCGGCGTCGATCCCGGTCGTTTCACTTCGAGGCATGACGGTTCTTCCGATCCACAGTCCACTGTCCGAATCGGCCGTGCGCCGGACGCTGTTCGTCGCCGGCGAGTACGACGTCGTCGTGACCGGACATCCCGCCGACATCCGGGCCGCCCAACGCCTGCGGTTCGCGGCCTTCCGTGCCGAGCCCGGCTACTCCGACGCCATCGGCGACGTCGCGACCGGTGTGGACGCCGACCGGTTCGACGGCTTCTGCGATCACCTCCTGATCCGGCACCTGCCGACCGGTCAGGTGGCCGGGTGCGCCCGAGTCCTGCCGCCGGCGCGGGCCATCGCCGCGGGCGGGTGGTACTCGGCCGGGGAGTTCGACCTGGGCGAACTGGCGTCGATCGCGCCCGAGACCGTGGAGATGGGGCGCGCGGTGGTGCACCCGGCGCACCGCAGCGGCGCGGTGACGGGACTGCTGTGGACCGCGGTGCTGGGTTACCTCGAGGACGGCGGCTACCGCTATCTGATGGGGTGCGTCTCGGTGCCGGTCGACGCCGAGGCCGGGCGCGGGCGGGACCTGCGCGGCATTCGCGACGTGGTGCGCGATCGCTACAGCGCGCGGTGGCAGGCGTTTCCGTACCGGCACGTGGAGGTCGACGGCGCGCGCCTGGACGACCTGCCCGCGGTGGCCAAGCCGGTGCTCCCGCCGCTGTTGCGGGGCTACCTCCGACTCGGTGCGCGGGTCTGCGGCGAGCCCGCCTTCGACGAGGTCTTCGACGTCGGCGATTTCCTCACGGTGATCGACCGGGAGGAGGGCGACGACCGCTACCTCACGCGTATGCGCGGGGCGCTCGCTCGGCTGTCCGCACCCGCCGCGGCCGCGGACGGGCAGCACTGACGGTGGCCGCGGCCCCGGCGGCCCAGGGGGCCCAGGCTGCGCAGACGATGGATCCGTGGGTTCCGGTCAGTGGGTGCGGGCCCCAGTGCGTCCCGCCCGAGCGGGATCGGGTGGGCGCGGTGCGGGTCGCGGGCCGCGTGTCCGCGCTGGTGCTGGCCGGACTGATCCTGCTGCTCGTCGGGCTGCTCACCCCCGCGCTGCCGCGGCGCGTCCGAACCGGCTACTGGCGCTGTGCCGCGCGCGCGTGCCTGCGGACCGTGGGCCTGCGCGTGGCGGTGACCGACCATCGGCCGCGCGGTGCACGCGCGGTGCGCGGGGCGCTGGTGGTGGCCAACCACATCTCGTTCCTCGACGTCTTCGCGGTCGCCGCGGTGGCGCCCGCCCGTTTCGTGGCCAAACGCGAGGTGCTGGCGATGGGTGCGCTCACCCCGCTGCTGCGCTGCTTCGGCGTGCTGCCGCACCGGCGGGGTCTGCTGCGCGAACTGCGGTCCGATGTGCGCCGCGTGGCCCGCATCCTCGACCGGGGCCGCCCCGTGGTGGTCTTTCCGGAGGGCACCACCCGCTGCGGCATCGCCGCGGGCGCGTTCCGGTCGGCCTTCTTTCAGAGCGCGATCGACGCGGGCGTACCGGTGCTGCCGATCGCCCTCCGCTATCACCGGGCGGGCACGACCGCCGTGGCGCCCGGATATCTGGGGGAGGACTCGGTGGTCGACACGTTGCGCCGAGTACTGCGCTCCCGCGGCCTCGTCGTCGCGGTGACGGTGCACCCGCTGCAACTGCCGGCCGGGGATCGTCGAACCCTGGCGACGCGCTGCGGCGACCTGATCCGTCCGGAGCGAGCACCACGGGCGTGGGCAGTGCCGGTGCGCCGGAGTGACCTGGTCGTCGGCATTGGGCCGGGAAGGCCACCCGCGGCTATTCTGGACGGCGATCATGTCCGTGTATCTCGACAACGCCGCCTCCACCGTGCTGGTGCCCCAAGCACTCGCGGCGATGAGCGATGCCTGGAGTCGACCGGGTAACCCGATGTCACTGCACGACGCCGGTCGTCGGGCCCGCCGCCTCCTGGAGGAGTCCCGAGAGACGATCGCCCGCTGCACCGGCGCGCGCCCGTCCGAGGTGATCTTCACCGCGGGCGGCACCGAGTCGGACAACCTCGCCGTGAAAGGCATCTATCGAGCCCGTCGTGCGCAGGACGAGCGACGACGCCGCCTGGTGATCTCCGCCGTGGAACACCACGCGGTGCTCGACCCGGCCCAGTGGCTGGCCGACCACGAGGACGCCGAACTGGTGATCCTGCCGGTCGACGCGCACGGCCGGGTGGATCCGGAGGACCTGCGCGCCGAACTCGCCGAGCACGCCGACGAGGTCGCGCTGATCTCGGTGATGTGGGTCAACAACGAGGTGGGCTGCCTGCAGCCGATCGCCGAACTGGCGGCGGCGGCGCGCGAACACGGGGTGCCGATGCATTCGGATGCGGTGGCAGCCGTGGGCCACGTGCCCGTCGAGTTCGCCGCGAGCGGGCTGTCCGCGCTGACTCTGGCCGCCCACAAGTTCGGCGGCCCGCAGGGCGTCGGTGCGCTGGTACTGGGCCGCGACGTCGCCGCGCAGCCACTGCAGCACGGCGGCGGTCACGAACGCGACCTCCGGTCGGGGACCCAGGACGTGGCCGGCGCCGCAGGCATGGCCGCGGCCCTGCAGCGGGCCGTCGACCACCGCGACGAGGACACCGCCGCGGTGACCGCGGTGCGCGATCGACTGCTCGCCGTGCTCGACACCCTCGACGGGGTGACGGTGAACTCCGGACCCGAGGGTCTGCCCGGGGTGGTCCACGCCAGCTTCGACTCCTGCGAGGGCGACTCGCTGCTCATGCTCCTGGACGCCAAGGGCGTCCAGTGTTCCACCGGCTCGGCGTGCACGGCGGGCGTCGCCTCGGCCAGTCACGTGCTGCTCGCGATGGGTCTGGACCGCGCCGCGGCGCGCGGCTCGCTGCGGTTCTCGATCGGACCGGACAACACCGTCGCCGACATCGACCACGTCGCCGCCGTCCTGCCCGAGGCCGTGGGCCGCGCTCGCGCGGCCGGATTGATGGGAGTGCGCTGATGGCGGAACTCGAACCGAACACCGAATCGACCCCTGAGCCCCGTCGAAGGGTGCTCGTCGCGATGAGCGGCGGTGTCGACTCGTCGGTCGCCGCGGCCCGCGCCGTGGAGGCCGGCCACGACGTGGTGGGCGTGCACCTGGCGCTGTCGACCGCGCCGGGCGCGCTGCGTACCGGCTCGCGCGGCTGCTGCTCGCGCGAGGACGCCGACGATGCGCGCCGCGTGGCCGACATGCTCGGCATCCCGTTCTACGTGTGGGACTTCGCCGACCGCTTCAAAGAGGACGTGATCGACGAGTTCGTCGCCGCCTACGCCGCGGGCGAGACCCCGAATCCGTGCCTGAGCTGCAACGAGAAGGTCAAGTTCGCGGCGCTCGCCGAGCGGGCCGTCGCCCTGGGCTTCGACGCGCTGGCCACCGGTCATTACGCGCGACTGGACGACGGCGAGCTGCGTCGTGCGGTGGACGCCGACAAGGATCAGTCGTACGTGCTCGCGGTGCTCGATCACGGTCAGCTGGGCCGGGCCATGTTCCCGATCGGGGACACCCCGAAGCCGCAGATCCGCGAGGAAGCCGAGCGGCGCGGCCTGCTCGTGGCGAACAAGCCCGACTCGCACGACATCTGCTTCATCCCGACCGGCGACACCAAGGCCTTCCTCGGCGCGCGCATCGGCGTGCGGCCCGGCGCGGTGGTCGACAAGAAGTCCGGCGAGCAACTCGCCGAGCACGACGGCGTGCACGGTTTCACTATCGGCCAGCGCAAGGGTCTCGGCATCGAGGCACCCGCCGTCGACGGCAGCCCGCGCTACGTGACCGCCATCGATCCGGGCACCGGGACGGTCACCGTCGGCACCGCCGAGGATCTGGAAGTGCACTCGATCAGCGCCACCAAGGCGATCTGGTCGTCCGGCGAGGTGCCCGCGGGGCCCGTCGAGTGCGTGGTGCAGGTGCGCGCCCACGGCGGTCTGGCCGACGCGGTCGCCACCCCCGTCGACGGCCCCGACGGACCCGGCATCGAGATCGCGCTGCGGCAGCCGCTGCGCGGCGTCGCCCGCGGTCAGGCCGCGGTCCTGTACCTGCCGGACGCGGTCCAGGGCGACCTGGTGCTCGGCTCGGGTCGTATCTCCGCGGCCGCCTGAACCCGCCCCGGGTCAGAGTTCGAAGGTCTCGCCGGCGGTCGCGGTCTCGAGTTCGCCCAGCAGACGGTCGCGGGCGGTGATCACCCGCGCGAACTCCTGGACGCGCGGGGTCCACGGCCCCGGCCCGCCGAGCAGCGGAATCTCCAGCTCGAAGAGGCGCTTTCCCAGGGTGCCCAGGGTGCTCTGCACGAACACCAGATCGCGGATGCGGTGCCGCACCGACGGCAGGGTCAGTGCGAACAGCAGCGCATACGGGTCCAGGTCCGGCGCGTCCGGGCTCACCGAGATCACCTGCAGGTGGCTCTGCACCAGGCTCCGGACGTTGCGCTCGGTGATCATGGCGGCGGCGCCGATCCGGTAGCGGCCGTCGACCACGATCAGCACGTCGCCGACCCGCAGGTCGATCGGCCCGCGATGCTCCCGGTACACCGCCTCGCTCACCGATTTGGTGGGATCGGTGGACACCTCGAAATTGTTGAGGTCGGAGGTGCGGATGAACGGGATGTCGCCGGTGCCGTAGGCCGCCGACCCCGGTTCGCGTCCCTTGCGCACGCGGATCAGGCCGGCCTCGCGCAGCTGCCCGAGTGTCACCCACTCGGCGCCGGCCAGGAGGGCCTGCTCGTCGGCGCTGCGCGGTGCGGGGCGCTCGAAGTAGCGCGGCACCAGATAGGTGTGGCCGGTCAGGTCCGCCGCCGACCAGGCCGTGGTGCCGTCGGCGCGGTGCGGATACGCCGCGGCGAGATCGGCGAAGTCATCCGGATACGCCGCGCCGTCGGCGGTCACCGACTTGCCGCGGCGGTCGTGCCCGCAGTGCAGCGCCGCCGCGATCCACGTCGTCGCGTCGCCCCCGTCGTCGTCGGCGGTGGGGGTCTCCTCGTCGTTCTTGGTGAAGAACAGCACGTTGGTCTTGGTGTCGGTGCCCGGTTGGAAGGTGGTGCGCGGGCAGTCGAGGAGGGCGTCGACGGTGCCGCGGCGCCGCAGCCACGTCCACACGAAGCCGGAGCCCAGGTTGCCGAAGACGCCCTCGGGCAAGACGATGCCCATCCGGCCGCCCGGCCGCAGCAGCCGCACGCACAGTTCCACGAACAAGATCTGCGGATCGCGGCTCTTCTCCACCTGTTCGGTCTGCGTCCACGCTCCGGCGGTGTCCCGGGTCCAGACGTGCCCGAAGTCGTACCGCCGCAGCAGGTCCGGGTCGGTGACGCCGATCCGGGCGCCGAACGGCGGATTGGTGGCGACCACGTCGAACTGCTCGGTGCGCCCGTCGGCGTCGATCCACGCGGCCGGGTCCAGGGAGTTGCGGTGGAAGGCGCGGCCGTCGTCGCCGGCCACCATGGCCAGCAGCGCGGTCATCAGGCGGTAGAGGTCGAAGTCCTTGTCCGCGCCCACCACCTCGACGCGGGCCCCGCGGTCGGCGGCGTGGGCCACGGCCTCGGCGAGGAAGCCGCCGGAACCGGCGGACGGATCCACCACGCGCTCGCCGTCGGCCGGATCGAGCATCGAGACGATGGCCCGCACCAGGGTGCGCGGGGTGAAGAACTGGCCCTTCTCACCGCGGATACGCGGCCCGAGGACGGCCTGGAAGGCGTCGCCGACGATGTGCGCGGGCGCATCGTCGAGGGCGATGTCGGACAGGGCGCGCAGCGCGTCGCGGATCACCGCGTCGTCGTTGTGGAAGGCCTCGTCGGGGGAGATGGCACCGGGGAACTCGTGATGGGCCAGGTCGAGCAGCAGCGCCGGGTCGGCGCCGTCGAGCACCGACTGCCACACCTGCGTGCGGCCGGCGCGTTCGGCCGCCAGCTTCACCAGTAGCGCGAGCGTCATGTCCTCGACGATGCGTTCGGCGCGACTGCTCTGCCCGTTGGAGTAGAGGTGGAAGTAGAGGCTGCGGAAGGCCTCGCCGAGGTGCGAGTTCGAGGGCGAGGGCATGGCCCTCATCCTAGGGCGGTGCGGTACGGCCGAGGAGATTAGGCTGGCGTGGTGAGCGAGCGTTCCGTACCGGCGGCCCCCCGGATCCCCGTGGCGACGGCGACCGGGATCGGTTCCATGCCGGGCACCGATCCCCGCGAGGCGGCGACCGTCGTGACCGGCGAATCAGGTCTGCCGCATCTGCCGGAACTGCCCGGCCGCGGGGTCGGCGGCGACCTCATCGGGCGCACCGCCGGTCTGCTCGTCGACGTTCCGGTGGACTACGTGCACCGCACCTACCGGTTGGCGGTGGCGCCCACCGTCGAGACGCGGCGGGCCCGTGACTACCTGCGCTGGGATGTCGACGCCGTCGAAGAGTGTTGGGAGACGGGCGGTCTGGGCGGCGAGCACGAGGTCCTGAAGATGCAGGCGTGCGGTCCGTACACCTTCGCCGCGCACGTCGAGCTGCGCGGCGGACACAAGGTGATCCGCGACGGCGGCGCCGTGCGCGACATCGCGGCCTCGCTGGCGGCCGGACTGGACGAGCAGGCGCAGGACCTGGAACGACGCCTCGGCGTGCGCACGGTGGTGCAGGTGGACGAGCCGTCCATCGGTGCGGTCATCGACGGCACCGTGACCCCGCTGACCCGACTGGATCCGATCGCGCCGATCCCGGTGCCCGACCTGCAGGCCGGCCTGGAGACCTTCGCCGCACAGGTGCGGCGGCCGATGCTGCTGCACAGTTGCGCGCAGCCGCGGTGGGACCTGCTCGCCGGCCTGCCGTCGTACGCGGTGTCGATGGATCTGACCCTGCTGACCGAGCGTGACTACGACGGACTGGGCGCCCTGCTGGACAGCGGGCGGGTGCTGGCGGCGGGGGTGGTGCCGACCACGGATCCGGGACAGTCGCGCACGGAGTTGGTCGACGACCTGGTGGCCCGGCTGCAGGGGCTCGTCGACCGCATCGGCCTGCCGCGCACCGTTTTACGCGATCAACTGCTGGTGACTCCGGTCTGCGGGCTCGCCGGCGCGAGCCCGGCCTGGGCCGCGCGGGCGCTGGCCGTGGCCGGCGACGTGGCCGAGGGCGTGGCCACGCTGTGACGACGGCGATCGATCTGGCGAAGGTCCAGCGGCGCACCCTCGCGGTGGTGATCGCCAGCCAGGTGCTCGGTGGCGCCGGTCTGTCGGCGGGCGTGGCGGTGGGCGCTCTGCTGGCCCGCGACATGCTCGGCTCGGACGCCCTGTCGGGGCTGCCCGCCGCCGTGTTCACGCTGGGCTCGGCGGCCGCGGCCTTCGGCGTCGGCCGGATCGCGCAGCGTTCGGGTCGCCGGATCAGTCTGGCGATCGGCTTCGGTGCGGGTGCGCTCGGCGCGGTGGGCATCGTGATCGCGGCCGCGATCGGCAACATCCCGCTGCTCTTCGCCGCGCTGCTCGTGTACGGCTCGGGCACCGCGACCAACCTGCAGGCGCGCTACGCGGGCACCGACCTGGCCGCGCCGGACCGACGCGGACGAGCGATCAGCGTCTCGCTGGCGGCCACCACGCTGGGCGCGGTGGCCGGCCCGAACCTGCTGACCCCCACCGGGGCGTTCGCCGAGGCGATCGGTCTGCCGCGGCTGAGTGGACCGTTCCTGCTCGCCGCGGTGGCCTACGGTGCCGCGGGCCTGATCTTCTATCTCCTGCTGCGCCCCGACCCGTTCCTGCTGGCCCGGGACGTGGCGGCGCGCGCGGCGGACGACGACGCCTCCGAGGTCGAGGCCGGTGGCGCGTCCGCGCCGCGTTCGGCGTTGTACATCGGCGCCGCGGTGATGGTGACGGCGCAGATCGTGATGACCGGCGTGATGACGATGACGCCGGTGCACATGGTCGACCTCGAGTACGGTCTCACCGCCGTCGGGGTGATCATCGGTGCGCACGTGGCCGCCATGTTCCTGCCGTCGCTGGTCACCGGTCCGCTCGTCGACCGGGTGGGGCGCGGTCCGATGGCAGTCGGCTCGGTGGTGCTGCTGGTGCTGGCCGGGCTGCTCGCGGCCTGGGCCCCGATGGATTCGTTGGGGCTGCTGGCGGTCGCACTCATCCTGCTCGGGCTCGGCTGGAACCTCGGACTGATCAGCGGCACCGCCCTTGTGGTGGACGCCACGTCGGCACCGGAACGTCCCACGGTGCAGGGTTCCATCGACGTGCTGATCGCGCTCGCCGGGGCCGGGGCCGGGGCGTTAGCGGGTGTGGTGATGTCGGTGTTCGGGTTCGACGTGGTCGGCTATGTCGGCGCGGTCATCGCCGTTCTGCTGCTCCCGGTGCTGTGGATGTTGCGGCGCGCCGGGGCGTTCGGCAGGGTGGCGGTGTGACTGATCAGGCCGAACCGACGGAATCGACCGAATCGACCCCACCTCCCGCCTCGTCTGCGCCCCAGCGGCGCCGTCGACGCGACCTGATGCTCCTCGGGGTGCTGGTACTGGTACTGATCGGGCTGATCGTCGCGCTCGTCGTCCGGAACGCCGGCTCCTCGGATCAGGCGTCGTCGACCACCGCGTCCGCGGCACCGGCGACGTTCGGGCCGCTCGGCGATCTGTCCCGTCGCCAGGCCGACGATCCGCGCGCGCTGGGCGAGGTGGACGCGCCGGTCACCATGGTGGTCTTCTCCGACTTCCGCTGCCCGTTCTGCGCCGCCTACGCGCGCGACATCGAACCGCAGCTGGTCGAGAAGTACGTCGACACCGGAAAACTGCGCATCGAATGGCGGGATCAACCGATCTTCGGCAAGGAGTCCGAGCTCGCCGCCCGCGCCGGATGGGCGGCCGCGGCGCAGGGCAAGTTCTGGGAGTTCACCACCGACGTCTACGCCGACGCGCCGCAGACCGGACACCCCGACCTGCCCATCGACGTCCTCGTCCAGCACGCCGAGGCCGCCGGGGTGCCCGACCTCGACCGCTTCCGGAGCGAGACGCTGAGTGATCGGTACGCCGCCGACATCGCCGCGGACGCCGCACCCACCGAGGAGTTCGGCATCATCGGCGTGCCCGCCTTCGTGATCGACGGCGAACCGATCGTCGGGGTGCGTCCGATCGAGACCTTCGAGGTGGTCATCGACCAGTACCTGGGCGGGCGCTGACACGTGGGTCAGATCGGTCTGGCCGGAGCGTTTCTCGGCGGGCTGCTCGCACTGCTCAGCCCATGTGCGGCGCTGCTCCTGCCGTCGTTCTTCGCCTTCACCTACGACGGCGCCAAGTCGCTGATCTCGCGGACCGGGCTGTTCTTCCTCGGCCTGGTCGCCGTGCTGGCCCCGATCGGGGCGGGCGCCGCGGCGTTGGGCTCGCTGTTCACCGTCCACCGCGGCACCGTGACCATGATCGGCGCGATCGTGGTGATCGTCTTCGGCGTGCTGCTGATCGTCGGCAGCGGTTTCGGTTTCGGTCGCCTCTCCGGGCTCGCCGACAGCGTGCGCGTGGTGGGCCCGGCGTCGACGGTCGCCCTCGGCGCGGTCTACGCCTTCGCCGGCTTCTGCTCGGGGCCGCTGCTGGGCGCGGTGCTGACCGTGGGTCTGGTCAGCGGTGAGCCGGTGTACGGCGCCGCGGTGATGGTGGCCTACGCCGCCGGGATGACCGTGCCGCTGCTGCTGTTGGCCGCGTTCTGGACGCGCATCGGGCCCCGGGTGCGCGGGGTACTCCGCGGGCGGGAGATCACGGTGGGCCGCTTCACCCTGCACAGCACCTCGTTGATCTCCGGGCTGGCGCTGATCGCGATCGGCATTCTGCTGTGGGTCACCGAGGGCACCGCCTCACTCGGCGCCCCGGTCGGCGCCGACACCCAGCTGCGGTGGCAGGCGCAGGTGGCCGAGTGGGCCGATGCGTTCAGCAATCTCGCGGTGCTCACCCTGCTGGTCGCGGCGGCCGTGGTGGCGCTCGCGATCAGGGTCGTGGTGCGTCGCCGGAGCTGATCGGCAACTGGGCGACGGCGCGTTTCGGAGCGATCTGCCGGAAGCTCGCGTCGAGGAGTTCGGCCACTTCCGTCCAGTCCGACTCGGCGGACAGTTCCAGGCCGAGCCATCCGTAGGCCCCCACGTACGAGGGCACGAAGAAGCGTTCGTCCTGCGCAAGGGCCTGCTGTTCGCCCGGGTCGGGAATGAACAGCAGTGCGGTGGGCAGCGGCGTCTTCGTCGCACCTTTGCGGGAGCCGCCGTACATCGCGAACATCTTGCCGCAGCGGAAGGTCGGCCGCCCGTGCGCGACCTGCTCGGTGGCCTCCGGCAAGGAAAGGGCGATCTCCCGGACCCGCGCGAGGACGGGGTCGGCGTCGTCGAACATGATCGGATGCGGCATGGTTCTAGGCTAAGCGCGCGCCGGTCGAGGCTGCCGGGGTTTTCTCGGGCTGCGGTGCGATCGGTGGGAAGCGGGGGGACAGGGTGGACGAGAAACCGACGGATCGGCGGGTCGACCCCGCCGGACTCAGCCCGCACCCCTATCCACCGGAGCCGGCGCCCGCGCGCCGGGGGCTGACGCGACCGATGATTGCGGCGCTGGTGGCGCTGGCACTGCTGATGATCGGCGCCCTCGTCGCCGCGGCGCTCGCGATGGTCTACGTGCAGAGCCGTGTTGCGGTGGCGGGCCTCGCCGACTCGCACATCGAGCTGCCCTCGGGTGCGGTGTCGGCCGCGCCCAGTGCGCCGGCGGTCGATTGGGCGAATCCGGCCTGGTTGGGCACGTTCGCCGGCGACACCGACACCGGGCACTACTCGGTCACCTTCACCGACGACGACCCGGTGACGGGCATCCTGCTCATCACCGGCAGCCGGACCTGCCGGATGGAAGTGCGGCAGGACTATCGGTTCACCGAATCATCGGTGGCCGCGCGCCTTCTCCCGCTGGCCCACGAAGACTGCGGCAGGTCCGCCCTCGATCTCGTGGTCAGCGGCGACCGGCTGACCCTCAATTACCGGTCCGCGACGTACGTGCTCCCGCGAGTGTGAGCGAGCGTCGTCGGACCGGGCGACTAGAATTCTGCTGTGACGAACGCGCAGCAGGAGTGGGCCGAGCTGGCCGACGAAATCCGTGACCACCAGTTCCGCTATTACGTCAACGACGCGCCGATCATCGCCGACGCCGAGTTCGATGCGCTGCTGCGACGACTGCAGAAGCTCGAGGACGAGCACCCCGAACTCGCGGTCCCCGACTCGCCGACCAAGCTGGTCGGCGGTGGCTTCTCCACCGCGTTCACCCCCGTCGATCACCTCGAGCGGATGATGTCGCTGGACAACGTCTTCGACGCCGACGAACTGCGCACGTGGATCTCGCGCACCGAGGCCGACGCCGGCGCCGACATCGACTTCCTGTGCGAGCTCAAGATCGACGGCGTGGCTCTCTCGCTGGTCTACGAGGACGGCCGACTGGTGCGCGGCGTGACCCGCGGCGACGGCCGGACCGGTGAGGACGTCACCCTCAACGCGCGCACCATCGTCGGCGTCCCGCACGTGCTGACCTCCACCGACGAGTACCCGGTGCCCGCGCTGCTGGAGGTGCGCGGCGAGGTCTATTTCCGGCTGGAGGACTTCCAGAAGCTCAACGCCTCCCTCGTGGAGGCGGGCAAGGCGCCGTTCGCGAATCCGCGGAACTCGGCGGCCGGGTCGCTGCGGCAGAAGAACCCGCAGATCACCGCGCAACGCAATCTGCACATGATCTGCCACGGCGTGGGCCGGATCGACGGCTGGCGACCGACGTCGCTGCACGAGATCTACCTGGCGCTGACCGCGTGGGGCCTGCCGGTGTCCGCGCACACCACCAAGGTGGTCGGCGCGCAGGCCGTGGCGGACACCGTGGCCTACTGGGGCGACAACCGGCATTCGGTGGAGCATGAGATCGACGGCCTCGTGGTGAAGGTCGACGACACCGCGCTCCAGCGTCGCCTCGGATCCACGTCCCGGGCCCCGCGCTGGGCGATCGCCTACAAGTACCCGCCGGAGGAGGTCACCACCGAACTGCTCGACATCAAGGTCGGCGTCGGACGCACCGGGCGCGTGACGCCGTGGGCGGACATGACGCCGGTGCTGGTGGCCGGGTCGACGGTGGCGCGGGCCACCCTGCACAACGCCTCGGAGGTCAAGCGCAAGGGCGTGCTGATCGGTGACACCATCACCATCCGCAAAGCCGGCGACGTGATCCCCGAGGTCCTCGGCCCGGTGGTGGATCTGCGCGACGGCACCGAACGCGAATTCGTGATGCCCACGCACTGCCCGGAATGCGGCTCCGAGCTGCGGCCGGAGAAGGAGAGCGACGTCGACATCCGCTGCCCCAACGCGCATCGCTGCCCGGCGCAGCTGCGCGAGCGGCTGTTCCACCTGGCCGGTCGCGGGGCCTTCGACATCGACGCGCTCGGCTACGAAGGCGCCAACGCGCTGCTGACCGGCAAGGTGATCGAGGACGAGGGCGACCTGTTCGCGCTCACCGCCGACGACCTGGCGGCGACGTCGTTCTACACCAACAACTCCGGTGGGCTCTCGGCGAACGGGCAGCGGCTCCTGCAGCACCTGCAGACCGCCAAGGACGTCCCGCTGTGGCGGGTGCTGGTGGCGTTGTCGATCCGGCACGTCGGACCGACCGCCGCCCGCGCACTGGCCACCGGCTTCGGGTCGCTGGAGGCCATCGAGGCGGCGAGCGTCGAGGACCTCGCGCAGGTCGACGGAGTCGGGGAGACCCTGGCCACCAGCATTCGGGACTGGTTCGACGTCGACTGGCGCCGGGAGATCGTCGCCAAGTGGCGTGCGGCCGGCGTCTCGATGGCCGACGAGGTGGACGAGTCGATCGCCCGCACGCTGGAGGGCAAGACCATCGTGGTGACCGGTTCGCTGGTGGACTACACGCGCGACGGCGCCAAGGAGGCGATCATCGCGCGCGGCGGCAAGGCCTCCGGGTCGGTGTCGAAGAAGACCGACTACGTGGTGATCGGCGACGCCCCGGGCAGCAAGGCGGCCAAGGCCGAGCAGCTCGGCGTGCCGATCCTCGACGAGGAGGCCTTCACCCGCCTCCTGGAGACCGGCGCCCCGTAAAGCGCACCGCACGGTGCCTGTTGCCGTCTGCTGCAGTCACCAGGCGACTGCACCAGACGGCAACGCGGTCGGAGCGGGGCTCAGTCCGACTGGATCAGGCCGGAGAGGATACCGGTGAGGTGGCCGAGGCGAGCCACCTCGCTGGGGCGGAACGCCGGCCCGCCGACGCGACCGAGCAGCAGGGCCTTGCCGCTGCGGCCCAGCGGGGCGGCCGCCAGGGTGGTCGCGAGTTCCTGCCACGGTGCGGGCACCCAGTCGGCGTCGGCGTCGAGTTCGCGTGCCTCGCTCAGCGGCAGCCAGTCCGCGCGCGTCAACGGCGTCTCCGGTGCGGCCCCGCTGGCGGCCAGCTGCACCGGCTCGTCGCCGGACTGGGCCACCACCGTCGCCCACGACACGTGCAGGCTGCGGGGAGCGAGATCGACGAGGACCTGCAGCCGGTCGCGGCGTGCGGCGGCCACGGCATCGATCAGTTCCAGTTCCTGGTGCAGGTCGAGCTTGCCGACGAACGGCCGCAGCGAATCCACGGTGACGCCCTCGACCGACTCCGCGGCGGTGATCAGCGTGTCCGGCAGCGAACCGTTGGGCAGCTCCACCACGACGTCGTCGACCGCGAAACCGTCGCCGCGTTCGATCACCTCCAGGGAGCGGATGTCCGCGCCCACCGTGCCGAGCGCCATCGCGAGCAGCCCGAGGCTGCCGGGTCGATCGGTCAAGGTCACGCGCAGAAGGTAAGACACGGCTTCCATTATTCGAACCCTTGTTGCGGCGTCGTTACGCCGCGGTTGCGGGCGCCGCGAGTCGGCGCACGGTGACGCGAGTCATAGGCCCACGCTACCGACGCGAGGGCCGCGGCGCAGGAGTGTGCGGGCGGGCCCTAGGCTGGACACATCGCACGTGTACGAAAGGAGCCTCCGATGCCATCGCAGTCTGAGCCCACCATCAGCAGGACCGAGGTCGCGCACCTGGCGCGTCTGTCGCGTCTGGCCCTGACCGACGACGAACTCGACCAGTACGCCGCGCAACTGGACTCGATCCTGGGCCACGTGGCCCAGGTGTCCGAGGTGGCCGCCGACGATGTTCCGCCGACCGCCCACCCGGCGGACCTGCGCCACGTGGTCCGGGAGGACGTCGTGGTTCCCGGGTTGACCGTGGAGGAGGCCCTGTCCGGGGCGCCGGCCGTCGAGCAGGACCGTTTCGCCGTTCCGCAGATCCTCGGGGAGGAATGACCACCGTGAGCACGCGTACCGCCAATGAGGTCACCGGCCTGTCCGCCGCCGACCTGGCCGCCAAGATCGCCGACCGCGAACTGTCGTCGGTGGAGGTGACCCAGGCCCATCTCGACCGCATCGCCGAGATCGACGGCGAACTGGGCGCGTTCCTGCACGTCGGGGCCGACGCCGCGCTGGCCGCCGCGCGCGCCGCCGATGAGTCGATCGCCGCGGGCGAGGCCACGTCCTCGCTGACCGGTGTGCCGATCGCCCTCAAGGACGTCTTCACCACCGTCGACGCGCCGACCACCTGCGGCTCCAAGGTGCTCGAGAACTGGACGGCGCCGTACGACGCGACGCTGACCACGCGGCTGCGCGCCGCCGGCATCCCGATCCTCGGCAAGACCAACATGGACGAGTTCGCGATGGGCTCGTCCACCGAGAACTCCGCCTACCAGGTGACCCGCAACCCGTGGGACGTCGAGCGCGTCCCCGGCGGCTCCGGCGGCGGCAGCGCCGCGGCCCTGGCGTCGTATCAGGCGCCGCTCGCGATCGGCACCGACACCGGCGGCTCCATCCGCCAGCCCGCCGCGGTCACCGCGACCGTCGGCGTGAAGCCGACCTACGGCACCGTCTCCCGCTACGGCCTGGTGGCCTGCGCGTCGTCGCTCGATCAGGGCGGACCGTGCGGCCGCACCGTGCTCGACACCGCGCTGCTGCACGAGGTGATCGCCGGATTCGATCCGCGCGACTCGACGTCGATCGACGTCGCCGTGCCCGACGTGGTGGGTGCGGCCCGCGCCGGCGCCACCGGCGATCTGACCGGTGTGCGCGTGGGCGTGGTGAAGCAGCTGCAGGGCGAGGGCTACCAGCCCGGCGTCCTCGAATCGTTCGAGAAGGCGTGCGAGGTGCTGCGTGCGCAGGGCGCGACCATCGTCGAGGTGGACTGCCCGCACTTCGAGTACGCGCTCGGCGCCTACTACCTGATCCTGCCGTCGGAGGTCTCCAGCAATCTCGCCCGCTTCGACGCCATGCGCTACGGCCTGCGCGTCGGCGACGACGGCACGCACAGCGCCGACGAAGTGATGGCGCTGTCCCGCGAGGCCGGTTTCGGCCCCGAGGTGAAGCGTCGCATCATGATCGGCACCTACGCCCTGAGCTCGGGCTACTACGACGCCTACTACGGCCAGGCACAGAAGGTCCGCACCCTCATCGCGCGGGACTTCGCCAAGGCCTACGAGACCGTCGACGTGCTCGTCTCGCCGACCACCCCGCAGACCGCGTTCAAGCTGGGGGAGAAGGTCGACGATCCGCTGTCGATGTACCTGTTCGACCTGTGCACGCTGCCGGTGAACCTCGCGGGCAACGCCGCCATGTCGGTGCCGTCGGGCCTGTCGTCGGCCGACGGCCTGCCGGTGGGCCTGCAGATCATGGCGCCCGCCCTGGCCGACGACCGGCTGTACCGGGTCGGCGCGGCCTACGAGGCGGCGCGCGGACCGATCGTCGGCTGAGCTCGGAGCGTCCGGTAGCCGGGCTCGCCGGATTCTGGTCGAATGGGAGCATTCGCCGGCGGTCGGCGGCGCGGTGACAGGGAGGTCGGACGTTGGCTCGGTACGGGATTCTCACCTCGGGCGGTGACTGCCCGGGATTGAACGCGGTGATCCGCGGGACGGTTCTGCAGGGCAGCACGGTGCACGGCCAGGAGTTCGTCGGCTTCCGCGACGGCTATCGCGGACTGGTCTACGGCGACATCCGGCCGCTGAATCGGCTTGCGGTGCGCGGCATCTCGCGCAACGGCGGCACGGTCCTCGGCACCAGCCGGTTCGGGCCGTACTCCGAACCCGACGGCGGTCCGGAGAACATCAAGAAGGTCCTCGAACGCCTCGACATCGACGGCGTCATCGCCATCGGCGGCGACGGCACCATGGCCGCGGCCAACCGCCTCTACGAGGACGGCATCCCGATGGTCGGCGTGCCCAAGACCATCGACAACGACCTGGAAGCCACCGACTACACCTTCGGCTTCAGCACGGCGGTGGAGATCGCGACCGACGCCGCCGACCGGCTGCGCACCACCGGCGACTCGCACCAGCGGTGCATGGTGCTCGAGGTGATGGGTCGGCACGCAGGCTGGATCGCGATCTACGCCGGCGTCGCCGCCGGCGCGCACGTCACGCTGATCCCGGAGGCGCCCGAGACGCTCGAGCAGATCTGCACGTGGGTCGCCCACGCCGCTGAACGCGGCCGCGGCCCGCTGGTCATGGTGGCCGAGGGCTTCACCCTGCCGGAGATGGACGACCCGCACTCGGTCAAGGGTATGGACGAGTTCGACCGCCCCCGACTCGGTGGCATCGGCGAGGTCCTCGCACCCCTCATCCAGGAGCGCACCGGCATCCAGACGCGCGCCACCACCCTCGGCTACATCCAGCGCGGCGGCGTGCCCACCGCGTTCGACCGCGTGCTCGGCACCCGCTTCGGCCAGGCCATCAGCGATGTCATCGCCGACGGCCAGTGGGGGCAGATGGTGGCGCTGCGCGGCACCCAGATCGAGCGGGTGCCGTTCGAAGCGGCCGTCGGGCACATCAAGTCGGTGCCGTTGGACTTCTACGAGGGCGCCCGCGCGCTCTTCGGCTGACATGACCGATCGGCCCGTGCTGCCGCCGGTCCTCGAGCAGGCCCGACGCCTCGTCGCGCTCGGTGTCGCCGAACGCGCCGGGTTCGACGGCGACGACTTCCTGGCCCGCGCCGCCGCACTGGCCGGTCCCGAGGACGACGAGCGGCTGCTCGTCGTCGATCCGACGCTGGCGCCGCCGTCGGCGCTGGCACCGTTGATGCGCCTGCCCGCGCACGACGTCGACGGGGCCAAGGAGGGCTTCGTGGTGGTCGACATGACCGACGTCGACCGCTTCGCTCCACTGCCCGAGGTGTCGGTGCCGACCGGCCCGCTGTACGTGGTGACCGGCCTCGATCGCGGCGACGACTACGCCAACCGCACACCGAACGAGACGCTGCCGGAACTGCTCGCCGCCGGTCGCACCCCGCTGCTGCTGCACGAAGCGATCACCTGGGCGCTGCAGACACCGCAGGTGGTGGCGCCCAACCGCTGCTACATGGCGATCGGCTCCCGGATCCGCAAAGCCGACGGCACGCTCGACGCACGCACCCCGGCGGTGTGGATCTCCGCAGGCACCGGCCGCGATGGCGCAGCCCGCAAGGGAGCGCCGAAAGTGGGCTGGTGCTGGGCCGGAAACCGACACACGTGGCTGGGCATCGCGTCCGCGCAGGGACGTGCGGGCGGGTCCGCGGCGTCGTCGGCGGGCTGACGCACCTCCAGTGGGCTGGCGGGCCACGCCCCGCATCGGGCCCCAGATACGATGGTGACCATGAGTGTGGCTACCGACGACCTGATGGACTTCGACGAGGCTCTGCAGCGATTCGATCCCGTGATGGGCATGGAGGTGCACGTCGAACTCGGCACCGCGTCGAAGATGTTCTGCGGCTGCCCCACCACCTTCGGCGGTGACCCCAACACGCAGGTGTGCCCGGCGTGCCTCGGCCTGCCCGGCTCGCTGCCGGTGGCCAACAGCAAGGCCATCGAGTCGGCCGTCCGCATCGGGCTGGCCCTGAACTGCTCGATCCGCGAGTCGAGCGTGTTCGCGCGGAAGAACTACTTCTACCCGGACCAGCCGAAGAATTACCAGATCAGCCAGTACGACGAGCCCATCGCCTACGAGGGCTACCTCGACGTGGTGCTCGACGACGGCACCACCTGGCGGGTGGAGGTGGAGCGCGCCCACATGGAGGAGGACACCGGGAAGTCGCTGCACGTCGGCGGCAGCACCGGCCGCATCCACGGTGCCAGCCACTCGCTGCTCGACTACAACCGCGCCGGCGTGCCACTGGTGGAGATCGTCTCCAAGCCGATCACCGGGGCCGGCGAGCGCGCACCGGAGGTGGCCCGCGCCTACGTCACCGCGCTGCGCGACCTGCTCCGCGCCCTTGACGTCTCCGACGTCCGGATGGACCAGGGATCCATGCGCTGCGACGTGAACTTGTCGCTCATGGCCAAGGACGCCACCGAATTCGGCACCCGCACCGAGACCAAGAACGTGAACTCGCTCAAGAGCGTCGAAGCGGCCGTCACCTACGAGATCCGTCGCCAGGGTGCGCTGCTGGCCGCTGGCGGCGAGATCATCCAGGAGACCCGGCACTTCCACGAGGCCGACGGCAGCACCTCCGCCGGTCGCCGCAAGGAGACCGCCGAGGACTACCGCTACTTCCCGGAGCCGGACATGCCGCCGGTGATCGCCGAGCCCGCCTGGGTGGACGAGCTGCGGGGCACGCTGCCCGAGCTGCCGTGGGTGCGTCGCGCCCGCATCCAGGCCGACTGGGGCGTCTCCGACGAGGTGATGCGCGACCTGGTGAACGTCGGCGCCGTGGAACTGATCATGGCGACCGCGGAGGCCGGGGCCAGCCCGGACGCCGCCCGCAGCTGGTGGGTGTCGTTCCTGGCACAGCAGGCCAACACCCGCGACACCGAACTCGACGGTCTCGCCATCACCCCGGCGCAGGTCGCCGAGGTGATCGGCCTCGTCGACGAGGGCAAGCTCACCAACAAGCTCGCCCAGCAGGTGGTCGTCGCCGTGCTCGACGGCGAAGGCGAACCGGCGCAGATCGTCGCCGATCGCGGCCTCGAAGTGGTGCGCGACGACTCGGCGCTGCAGAAGGCCGTCGACGATGCCCTCGCCGCCAACCCGGACATCGCCGACAAGATCCGCAGCGGCAAGGTGCAGGCCGCGGGCAAGATCGTCGGCGACGTGATGAAGGCGACCCGCGGTCAGGCCGACCCGGCCCGCGTCAAGGAACTGGTCCTGGCCGCCTGCCAGTAGGCACCGCACAGCGAACGGCCCGGTACCCGCAGAGTCTGCGGGCACCGGGCCGTCGTGGTTCGCCGGTGCGGCGAAGACCGGTCAGGTGTTGTCGTCGGCTGACGAGCCGCTGCTGGTGTAGATCGCGACGCGGTCGTTGGTACTGGTGGGCGGAGCGCCGGACACCGTCTTGTTGATGGTGGCGATCTGCATCGCCGGGCCGAACGACGTCATCCGGCCCACCGCGCCGTACTGCTCCTTGACGTCGCCCTGCTGCGGAGTGCCCACGGCCGGGTTCGCGTTCGACGGTGCCGACAGCGAATCGATGCGGAACGCCTTGGCCATCGACACCGAGATCACGCCGCCCGCGACGGCGCAGCCGGTGATCCCCGGCCGCTCCGGCCACGACCACAGGGTGCGCACGCCGCCGGCCTCCACCTGCTGCAGCCGGTCGCCCTCCGGGCCGCTGTCGGCGACATACAGACTGCCGCTCTCGAGATCCGGGCACAGTGCCACGTTGGATCCGAAACCGGAGGCGATGATCTTGGGCCGCGGCTCACTGAGATTCGGGTCGATGGTGAACACCTTGCCGGCCAGCGATCCCGGGTTGTTAGCCGCTGCCGCATTGCCCGCGTTGCCGGTCGCCACCCGCAGCTCGGTGGGGGACACGAAGCTGATCGAGCCCATGTTGCCGGTCGCGCCCTTGGGGATGCCGGTCAGAATCGGCTTCACCGAATCGCCCGACGCGATCCGCACCACCCGATTGTCCGAACCGGTGCTGATCAGCGCGTAGATCATCTGATCCTGCAGATAGGTGGGCGACAACTCGAAGTCGATCAGGCCGCCGTCACCGCCGCCGTCGACCGGCACCGTCGCCACCGTCCGCTGCGGCCCGAACCTCTGGGAGATGATGATCTTGCCGGTGGTGCGCTCGGCCACGTAGGTGCTCTTGCCCTCCGGATCGGCCGGGCGCACGCCGCTCGTCGTGCCCAGGCAGGTCGCGATCACCGCCGGATTGGGGTCCACGCACGGCCCGCTCGGCGGGGGCTGATCGTCCTCGGTGGGCGGCGGCGGAGGCGGCGGCTGCTGCGGCCCGCCACCGCCGTCGGGCATCGTCGTGAAGCTTCCGGCGTTGGCCGAGCGTTCCTGATCGCTGAAGTCGGCGCAGCCGGTCGCCGACAACACGGTGATCGCCGCCACCGCGGTGACCGCGAGCGCGCGGCGGGCGGGGAGTCCCGGGATCGGCAAGGGCATGACACAACCCTATGCGATCGTTACCAAATCGTCGGGTGGCGATCCCCCTGCAGCCGCGCGAGCGCACCTACCCTCGGATGGGTGAGTAGTTCAGACGACGCCCGACCGGCGCGGCGACCGCAGCCCGACCGGGATTCCTTCTACGACAAGCATGCGCGACCGAAGTCGCGGCCGGCGGCCGACCCCGTCGTCGACGACGACGTCCCCGCGACCACCATCATCAACACCGGCGACGACGACCTGCCCACCGTGCAGATCCAGTCCGCTGCCGATGCGACCGTCCCCGACGCGGGTGACGGCGCATCCGACGCAGGCTCGAGCCACGGCACGGTCGTCGCCGGCTCGAGCCACGGCAAGACCGTCGCCGGCAAGACCTTTGCGAAAGACACCGTCGACGAGGACACCGTCGACGAGGACACCGTCGACGAGGACACCGTCGACGAGGACACCGTTGACGAGGACACCGGCACGACCGAGACCGCCGCGGTGCGGTCCACCCGCACCGACGTGCGCAGCGACTCCGACACCGTGGTGACCGAGCCGTTCGTCGACGTCGAGGACGACGCCAACGACGAAACCGTGGCCGCGCAGAAGCGGCGGGCCGCCGAGCACCTCACCGAGGAGCCGCTGCCCTACATCGAGCCGCAGCCCACCACGCCCCTCGACTGGGACGACGAGACCGCGGTGCCGGCCGCCGCGTCCGCCTACGCGGACGAGCCGGTGGCACCGGTCGTCGACGAGCACCGTGAGCTCGACCAGGACGCCGACACCGCACCCGTCGGCCGCGGCACCGCCGACCTCGGTCTGCTGATCCTCCGCGTCGTCGTCGGCATCGTGTTCGTGATGCACGGCCTCCAGAAACTCACCACCTGGACGTGGCTCGACGGCTTCGGCATCGACGGCTTCGCGGCCTTCCTCGCCAACACCGCGCCCGGCGCCGACGCGAACCTCGGCTTCGATCCCGACGTCACCCGTACGCTCGCCCTGCTCGGCGGCCTCACCGAGACCATCGGCGGCGCCTTCCTCATCCTCGGCCTGATCACGCCCATCGCCGGCTCCGCCGTGCTCGGCGTGATCCTGGTGGCCACCGCCTACAAGATGACGCTCGCCGGCGGAGTCTGGTTCTTCACCTCGCAGGGCGGCGGCGGCGTCGAGTACGAATTCGTGCTCGCCGCGGCAGCGGTCGCGCTCATCCTGTGCGGACCAGGTACCTACTCGTTCGACCGCCAGTGGGGCTGGTCGCGTCGACCCGCCTGGGGCTCGGCGGCGTGGCTGATCATCGCGATCGCCGCGGCGGTGGCGGTGTGGGTTGTGTTCAATGGGTCCAACCCGCTCCTCGTCGGGGCCTGATTCTTCACTGGTCTTCGTGTCCGTGAGTGCGGGCGCGATCGATTCTCACTAGTCCTCGCCGAGGCGGCCCGAGGGTGTGGTCGCAGCTCGTAGGTGTCGGCTGCGGAGGGCCAACGGGCTCGTCGTCGGGTCCGGTTCTGTCGTGTCGGTGAGTGCGGGCGCGATCGATTCTCACTAGTCCTCGCCGAGGCGGCCCGAAGGTGTGGTCGCAGCTCGAAGGTATCGGCTGCGGAGGGTTCGTATCGATCGCGCCCGCACTCACTGCGTGGATGTGCTGGGCCCCGACGACGAAGGGCGCTCGGTCGGCGGCCTGCTTCTGGTGCGGCGCGGACGCGGGGTTGCCACTTGGCGTGTCGCGACCCTGGTGCCGAGTCGAGGTGGGGGCTCCGGGAGCGAGGCGGGATTAGGGTCGCGGCTTCGGCCGGACACGGCTGTGGGCACCGTCGAGGAGACGGTGCCCACAGGCGGTTCTACGGAGGATCAGTCGACGACGCGGACGGCGCCCTTGTCGGCGGAGGAGGCCAGCTTGGCGTAGGCGCGCAGCGCCTGGGTCACCGGGCGCTGGCGGTCCTTCGGCTGCCACGGACGCTCGGAGGCCTCCATCTTGGCGCGACGGTCGGCGAGGGTCTGATCGTCGACCAGCACCTTGAGGGCGCGCGTCTCGACGTCGATCAGGATCTGGTCGCCGTCCTCGATCAGGCCGATGGTGCCGCCGCCGGCGGCCTCGGGGGACACGTGGCCGATCACCAGGCCGGACGAGCCGCCGGAGAAGCGGCCGTCGGTCACCAGACCGCACTTCTTGCCCATGCCGGTGCCCTTCATGAAGGCGGTCGGATGCAGCATCTCCTGCATGCCGGGGCCGCCCGCGGGGCCTTCGTAGCGGATCACCAGGACCTCGCCGGCCTGCAGCTCCTTCGACAGGATCGCGTGGACGGCGTCCTCCTGGCTCTCCACCACGCGGGCCGGGCCCTGGAAGTGGAACAGGTCCTCGTCGATGCCGGCGGTCTTCAGGACGGCGCCGTTCTCGGCCAGGTTGCCCTGCAGCACGCACAGGCCGCCCTCCACCGTGTAGGCGTGGGCCAGATCGCGGACGCAGCCGCCCTCGGCGTCGGTGTCCAGCGAGCTCCAGCGATTCTGCGTGGAGAACGGCTCGGTGGTGCGGACACCGCCGGGCGCGGCGTAGAACAGGTCGACGGCGTCGTCGGTGGCCTTGCCGCCGCGGATGTCCCAGTCGTCCAGGGCCGCACCGAGGGTCGGCGCGTAGACGGTGGGCACCGAGTCGTCGATCAGGCCGGCACGACGCAGCTCACCGAGGATGGCGGGGATGCCGCCGGCCCGGTGCACGTCTTCCATGTGGTAGTCCGAGTTGGGCGAGACCTTCGACAGGCACGGCACCTTCCGGCTGATCGCGTCGATGTCGGCCAGGTCGAAGTCCACCTCGCCTTCCTGTGCGGCGGCCAGGATGTGCAGCACCGTGTTGGTGGAACCGCCCATCGCCACGTCCAGCGCCATCGCGTTGGCGAAGGCGGTTTCGGTCGCGACGCTGCGGGGCAGCACGGAGGCGTCGTCGTCCTGGTACCAGCGCTTGGCGGCCTCCACCACGGTGGTGCCGGCGCGCTGGAACAGGCGACGACGGTACTCGTGGGTGGCCAGCGTGGAACCGTTGCCCGGCAACGACAGGCCGAGGGCCTCGGTGAGGCAGTTCATCGAGTTGGCGGTGAACATTCCCGAGCACGAGCCGCAGGTGGGGCACGCGGACAGCTCCACCTCGGTGAGCCCGGCGTCGTCGACCGCGTCGTTGGCCGACGCCGAGATCGCGGTGATCAGGTCGGTGGGCGCCTGCGCCACGCCGTTCACGACGACGGCCTTGCCGGCCTCCATCGGACCGCCGGAGACGAACACGGTGGGGATGTTCAGCCGCATGGCGGCGTTCAGCATGCCCGGGGTGATCTTGTCGCAGTTCGAGATGCACACGAGGGCATCCGCGGTGTGCGCGTTCACCATGTACTCCACCGAGTCGGCGATGATCTCGCGGCTCGGCAGCGAGTAGAGCATGCCGCCGTGGCCCATCGCGATGCCGTCGTCGACGGCGATGGTGTGGAATTCGCGCGGCACGCCGCCGGCCTCGCGGATCGCCTCGGCCACGATGTCGCCGACGTTCTTCAGGTGCACGTGACCGGGCACGAACTGGGTGTACGAGTTCGCGATCGCGACGATCGGCTTACCGAAGTCGTCATCGGTCATTCCGGTGGCACGCCACAGCGAGCGTGCTCCGGCGGCCTCCCGGCCGACAGTGGTGGTGCGAGACCGCAATGCGGGCATGTTTCCTCGTTCTTAGCAGGATTGACGGGGCTGGAACCGACAGATCGGCGCCACCGGCGAGTTTACGCGCCCCGTCCGCGGGTCAGCTGTCCAGCCCGAACAGGTCGCCTCGGCTCGAATGCCCGCGACGGTCCAAATACCCCAGACGGTTCAAATGCCCCAGCCGCTCAAATGCCCAGCCCCTCAAATGCCTAGGACGGTCTTGGCGATCATGAAGTAGATGATCAGACCGGTCGCATCGCAGAAGGTGGAGATGAACGGCGTGGAGAACACGGCCGGGTCGACGCGGACGGTCTTGGCCAGCAGTGGCATCAGGCCGCCGACGGTGGCGGCCATGGTGCACACCGCGAGGATGGTCAGGCCGATCACCGTGCCGATGTCCATGCCGTAGACGGCCGTGGCCACCCCGAAGCCGACCAGGCCCAGCGCCGCGCCCATGGTGAAGCCGACGCGGATCTCCTTGCCAGCCACCCGGGCGACGTCGCGGGGACCCACCTCGCCGATGGCCAGGGCGCGGGTGACCGTGGTGGCCGCCTGCGAGCCGGTGTTGCCGCCGATACCGGTGAGCAGCGGAATGAACAGGGCCAGCGCCACGCGCTGCTCCAGCGTGCCCTCGAAGAATTCGAGCACGTTGACGGTCAAGATCGCCGAGACGGCCAGGACGAACAGCCACACCACCCGCGAACGGGTGATCGCGAAGACCGACGCCAACAGGTACGACTCGCGCAGCGGCTCGCGGGCACCGGCCCGGGCCTCGTCCTCGTCGCGGGCGGCATCGACGATCTCGATCGCGTCGTCGAGTGTCAACACGCCGACCAGGCGTTCCTCGGCGTCGACCACCGGCATCGCAGAGATACCCCGGTCCACGCAGCGATCCGCGGTGGCCTCGGCATCGGCGAGAGCGTGCGCGAAGATGGGCGTCTTGCCGATCGGTCCGACCAGTTCGTCCGGGTCGGCCAGCAGCAGGTCGCGCAGACTGACCACGCTCAGCAGCCGCCGGGAACGATCCACCACCGGTACGATGTAGATCGACGACACCTGGTGGCCGCGGGCCCGCACCCGGTCGAGTACCTCGGCGGCGGTGTCGTCGGCGAAGGCGTGGATGAACTCGGGGCTCATCCGACGGCCGACGGATTTTCTGGGGAAGCCGAGGACCACCGCGGTGAGCTCGCGCTCCTGCGGGGACAGGGTCCGGACCAGTTCCTTGGCGACCGACGCCGGCAGTTCGTCGAGCAGTTCCGCGCGGTCTTCGGGTTCGAGATTGTCGAAGGCCTGCGCCACCTGCGCGGAGCCGAGCTCGTCGATCACCTCCACCTGCGTCTCGGCGTCGAAGTGGTCGAAGACCTCCACCGCGAGATCCTTGGACAGCAGGCGGAAACCGATGGTCCGTAGGTTCGGTGGCATCTGCTCCAGCAGTGCGGCGACGTCCTGGTGCGCCAGTTGCGACATCTGCGCGGAGGCGTCCGACAGCCGTTCGTCGCGCAGGTTCTGCTCGAGGGTGCGGAGAATCCCGGTGGCCGGCATGGGCTCAGACGGTGTCGTCGTCGGAGTCGGCCGCGAGCTGCGCTTCGAGCTCGGCCCGTTCCGCGGCGGCGTACGGGTCCGGGACGCGGCCGCCGGAGACGGCGGAGATGACGGGCAGATCGGCGAAGGTCACCGCGGGCAGACGGACGGTGGTGCCGTCGGGTCGCACCGCGCGCGTGGTCGTCCACTTGGGGAAGCGGAGACCGGCGATCTCGTCCCAGGAGATCGAGTCGGTGCGGAACAGGTGCATGGCGCGCAGGCCGTTCTCGTCGGCCTCGGTGCGCACGCGGGCGATCCACCAGATCTGCACGATCGGCAGGATCACCGTCCAGCTCCACCATGCGGGGGAGACGCCGATCATCATCACGATCAGCATCACCGTCACCAGGACGGTGAGATAGGCCAGCCCGGAGATTTTGAACATGGCGTTGGTCGGGGCGGGGGCGAGGCGGGAGGCGGCAGAGTCGGACACGCAGCCATTGTGGCACCCCGGAGCGGATTTGACGCGGCCGTGCGCGCTGCCTTACCGTGTCGGGGTGATGAACAAGAATCTTCTCGTAGTAATCGGTCGGCGCGTCCACGCCTGATCGGTCACTTCTGAGACCTTTCGAACTTCATCGACGCGCCCCTCGCACAGCTTCGCTGTCGGGGGTTTTTTCTTGTCAGGACTACCAGGATGAGGATCGTGCAGTGAGCACTCCAACAGCCCGCGGGGCGGCACGGCCGCAGTCGCCGTCCACCGAATCTCTGCGCTCGGGCGTCACCGTCGCCCCCGAACGCGTCACCGGCGCTCAGTCCGTCGTGCGCACTCTCGAAGAGCTCGGCGTCGAGATCGTCTTCGGTATTCCCGGTGGTGCAGTACTCCCGGTCTACGATCCGCTCCTCGATTCGCAGAAGGTGCGCCACGTTCTGGTCCGCCACGAGCAGGGTGCAGGCCACGCCGCGACCGGCTACGCGCAGGTCGCAGGTAAGGCCGGCGTCATGATGGCCACCTCCGGTCCGGGCGCCACCAACCTGGTGACGCCGCTGGCCGACGCCCAGATGGACTCGGTCCCGGTGGTCGCCATCACCGGCCAGGTCGGTCGTGCGCTGATCGGCACCGACGCCTTCCAGGAAGCTGACATCTCCGGCATCACCATGCCGATCACGAAGCACAACTTCCTGGTCAGCGTGGCCGCGGACATCCCGCGGATCATCGCCGAAGCCTTCTACATCGCCGAGAGCGGCCGCCCCGGCGCCGTGCTCGTCGACATCCCCAAGGACATCCTGCAGGCGCAGACCACGTTCTCGTGGCCGCCGCAGTTCGACCTGCCCGGCTACCGTCCGGTGACCAAGCCGCACGGCAAGCAGGTGCGCGAAGCGGCCCGCATGATCGCCGAGGCCAAGCAGCCGGTGCTGTATGTCGGCGGCGGAACTATCAAGGCCGAGGCCGCACCGGAGCTGCTGGAGCTCGCCGAGCTCACCGGCATCCCGGTGGTCACCACCCTGATGGCACGCGGCGCCTTCCCGGACAGCCACGAGCTGCACATGGGCATGCCCGGCATGCACGGTGCGGTCGGCGCCGTCGCCGCGCTGCAGCGCAGCGACCTGCTGATCACCCTCGGCGCCCGCTTCGACGACCGGGTCACCGGCCAGCTCGATTCGTTCGCGCCCAACGCGAAGGTGATCCACGCCGACATCGATCCGGCCGAGATCGGTAAGAACCGCGAGGTCGACGTCCCGATCGTGGGCGATGTGCGCAACGTGATCATCGATCTGATCGAGGAGCTGCGCAACGACGAGGCCACCGGCGGCAAGCGTGCGGACCTGACCCAGTGGTGGGCGTACCTCAACGACATCCGCGCCACCTACCCGCTCAGCTACGACAAGCAGTCCGACGGTTCGCTGTCGCCGGAGTTCGTGATCTCCGAACTCGGCAAGGCCGCCGGCCCGGACGCCGTCTACTGCGCCGGCGTCGGTCAGCATCAGATGTGGGCCGCTCAGTTCGTCAAGTACGAGAAGCCGCGTACCTGGCTCAACTCCGGCGGACTCGGCACCATGGGCTACTCGGTGCCGGCCGCGATGGGCGCCAAGGCGGCCGCACCGGACACCGAGGTGTGGGCCATCGACGGCGACGGCTGCTTCCAGATGACCAATCAGGAACTGGCCACCTGCGCGATCGAGGGCATCCCCATCAAGGTGGCCCTGATCAACAACGGCAACCTGGGCATGGTCCGCCAGTGGCAGACGCTGTTCTACGACGAGCGCTACTCGAGCACCGACCTGTCGACGCACACCCGGATGATCCCGGACTTCGTCAAGCTCTCCGAGGCTCTCGGCTGCGTCTCGATGCGCGTCGAGCGCGAAGAGGACGTCGCGCCGGCCATCGCCAAGGCGCGCGAGATCAACGACCGCCCGGTCGTGATCGACTTCATCGTCGGTAAGGACGCTCAGGTGTGGCCGATGGTCGCCTCGGGCTGCGGCAACGACGAGATCATGGCGGCCCGGGACATCCGGCCGCTGTTCGACGAAGACGAGTCGGCCGGCGACACCCCGGCCGACATCCACGACACCATGGTGCGTCCGCGCGAGCAGGCACCGGAAGGGGACGACTCGCTGTGAGCACCCATACCCTCAGCGTCCTGGTGGAAGACCGGCCGGGCGTGCTGGCGCGCGTCTCGAGCCTGTTCTCCCGTCGCGGCTTCAACATCGAGTCGCTGGCCGTCGGTCCGACCGAGCTCAAGGGCATCTCGCGGATGACCATCATGGTCTCGGTGGAGGACTTCCCGCTGGAGCAGGTCACCAAGCAGCTCAACAAGCTGGTCAACGTCATCAAGATCGTCGAGCAGGAACCGGAGAACTCGGTCTCTCGCGAACTGATGCTCATCAAGGTCCGCACCGATTCGACCAATCGGTCGGAGATCGTCGACGTGGTGAACCTGTTCCGCGCCAAGGTGATCGACGTGTCCCCGGAGTCGCTGACCGTGGAGGCCACCGGCACCGCGGACAAGCTCGAAGCACTGCTCCGCATGCTCGACCCGTACGGTATTCGGGAGATCGCGCAATCCGGCGGCGTCACGCTGGGACGTGGACCCAAGAGCATGTCGGCCAACCGCTGACGCAACAATCAATACTTAACCGAACAACACCAACGCCCCGCCGGCACCGGTCGGGGCACATCGAAGGGAAATCACTGTGGCTGTCGAGATGTTCTACGACGACGATGCCGACCTGTCGCTGATCCAGGGCCGCAAGGTCGCGGTCATCGGCTACGGCAGCCAGGGCCACGCGCATTCGCTGTCGCTGCGCGACTCGGGCGTGGACGTGGCCATCGGCCTGCGCGAAGGCTCCGCCTCGCGCGCCAAGGCCGAGGAGCAGGGCCTCAAGGTCATGACCGCTGCCGAGGCCTCCGCCTGGGCCGACGTCATCATGCTGCTGGCCCCGGACACCAGCCAGGCCCAGATCTTCACCGAGGACATCGAGCCCAACCTGAAGGACGGCGACGCGCTGTTCTTCGGTCACGGCCTGAACATCCACTTCGGTCTGATCAAGCCCCCGGCCAACGTCACCGTCGGCATGGTCGCGCCGAAGGGCCCGGGCCACCTGGTCCGTCGCCAGTTCGTCGACGGCAAGGGCGTCCCGGCGCTCATCGCCGTCCACCAGGACCCGAAGGGCGAGGGCCAGGCCCTGGCGCTGAGCTACGCCAAGGGCATCGGCGGCACCCGCGCCGGCGTCATCAAGACCGACTTCAAGGAAGAGACCGAGACCGACCTCTTCGGTGAGCAGGCCGTGCTCTGCGGTGGCACCGAAGAACTCGTCAAGGTGGGCTTCGAGGTGCTGGTCGAGGCCGGCTACGCGCCGGAGATGGCCTACTTCGAGTGCCTGCACGAGCTGAAGCTGATCGTCGACCTCATGTACGAGGGCGGCATCGCCCGCATGAACTACTCGGTGTCGGACACCGCGGAGTTCGGCGGCTACCTGTCCGGCCCGCGCGTCATCGACGCCGACACCAAGGAGCGCATGAAGGCGATCCTGGCCGACATCCAGGACGGCACCTTCGTCAAGCGCCTCGTCGCCAACGTCGAGGGCGGCAACAAGGAGCTCGAAGGCCTCCGCAAGGAGAACGCCGAGCACCCGATCGAGGTCACCGGCCAGAAGCTGCGCGACCTGATGAGCTGGGTGGATCGCCCGATCACCGAGACCGCCTGAGTCTCGCCCTGATCGCGGTTCCCCGCGACACCTGCCGCAGAGCCCCGCGTCCGCATCGGACGCGGGGCTCTGCGCATCCGTTCTGTGCATATCCTCGGGGCTTCCATGCCGGGCGGCACAGCAGGGGAGGAGACCGGCTACCATTCGGCCGAGGCCACACCGCGGTCGACGGTTGTCGTCGAACCGCGTGCACCGCAGACGAATTCAGGAGTCGCTCATGGGTCAAGTCCGCCACGAAGTAGTCATCGACGGGCCGCGGGAGAAGGTGTTCGCGTACATCGACGACTACCGCAACGTGCCCGAGTTCATGTTCGGCGTGGGCCGCTTCAGCCCGCTCACCGAGCAGACGTCCGGGCTGGGATCGACGTTCGAGACGGCCATCAAGGTGGGGCCGAAAGAACTCACAGCCCAGGTGAAATGCGTCGAGTGGACCGCGAACGAGATCATCCGCATGGAGTCGATCGCCGGTTTCGGCGCCGACACGTGCTGGTCGTTCGCCGACGGCGACGAGCCGGGCACCACGCTGCTGCTGGCCGAGTTCGGCTACACCCTGCCCGGCGGACTGGCCGGGAAGGTACTCGGCGGGCTGATGGGCCCGTTCGTCGACCAGGCGGTCAAGCACACCGAGACCAAAGTCAAAGCAGCCATCGAAGGCTGATCGTCGGGGCTTCGGCACCGACCCGTCACCGCACCAGAAGCTGATTGAAGAGAGTTGAAATGAGCCAGATCGTCAAGGGCGTCATCGCCCGCGCCAAGGGTGCACCCGTGGAGACCGTCGACATCGTCGTACCCGATCCGGGGCCGGGGGAGGCAGTGGTGAAGATCCTGACCTGCGGCGTCTGCCACACCGATCTGCACTACCGCGAGGGCGGCATCAACGACGAGTTCCCGTTCCTGCTCGGCCACGAGGCCGCAGGCATCGTCGAAGCCGTCGGCGACGACGTCACCGAGGTGGCCCCGGGCGACTTCGTGGTGCTCAACTGGCGCGCGGTGTGCGGTGAGTGCCGCGCCTGCAAGCGGGGCGAGCAGCAGTACTGCTTCGCTTCCAAGAACGCGACGCAGAAGATGACGATCGCCGACGGCGAGGACGCGGGCACCGAACTGTCGCCGGCGCTGGGCATCGGCGCGTTCGCGGAGAAGACGCTGGTGGCTGCCGGGCAGTGCACCAAGGTGGATCCGGAGGCTCGTCCTGCGGCGGCCGGTCTGCTCGGCTGCGGTGTGATGGCCGGCCTCGGTGCGGCGATCAACACCGGCGGCGCGGGCCGCGGCAAGTCGCTGGCCGTGATCGGCTGCGGCGGCGTGGGCGTGGCGGCGATCGCCGGCGGCGCGCTGGCCGGCTCGATGCCGATCATCGCCGTCGACATCGACGCCAAGAAGCTGGAAGCCGCCGCCAAGCTGGGTGCCACCCACACCATCGACTCGTCGAAGGTCGATCCGGTGGAGGCGATCGCGGAGATCTGCGACAAGTACTACCCGGGCGCCGAGGGCGCCGACGTGGTGGTCGACGCCGTCGGCATCCCGGCCACCTGGAAGCAGGGCTTCTACGCCCGCGACCTGGCCGGCACGCTGGTGCTGGTGGGTGTGCCGAACCCGGGAATGACCGTGCCGGAGATCCCGCTGGGCGACGTCTTCGGGCGCGGCGGGGCGCTCAAGTCCAGCTGGTACGGCGACTGCCTGCCCAGCCGGGACTTCCCGATGCTCGTCGACCTGTACCGCGACGGACGACTCGATCTGGATGCCTTCGTCACCGAGGAGATCGGTATCGGCGACGTGGAGGCGGCGTTCGAGAAGATGCACCACGGCGACGTGCTGCGCTCGGTGGTGGTGATCTGATGACCGCCCGCATCGACCACGGCGTCACCTCGGGCACGTTCAGCCTGGACGGAGAGACCTTCGACGTGGACAACAACGTCTGGGTGATCGGCGACGACGACGAGTGCATCGTGCTCGACGCTCCGCACTCGGTCGAGGAGATCCTCGAGGTGATCGCCGGCCGCAAGGTCACCGCGATCGTGTGCACCCACGCGCACGACGACCACGTGCGGTACGCCCCGGCGCTGGCGGCCATCACCGGTGCGCCGATCTGGCTGCACCCGGACGACGCGCCGCTGTGGGAGCTCACCCACCCCGGCGTGGCCTGGGACGCGGATCTGACCGACGGCCAGCAGATCGAGGTCGGCGGCACCGTCCTCACCGTGATCCACACGCCCGGTCATGCGCCGGGCGGGGTGTGCCTGTACGCCCCCGAGTTGGGCGTCCTGTTCACCGGCGACACCCTGTTCCACGGCGGGCCGGGCGCCACCGGTCGGTCGTTCTCCAGCCGTGAAGTGCTGGAGGACTCCATCCGCCGCCGCCTGTACGACCTGCCCGACGACACCGTGGTGCACACCGGACACGGCGACAGCACCACCATCGGTGCGGAGAAGGCGGCGCTCGGCTAGCGCTGTCCACGAACGCGAAGGGCGGCCCGGGAGAAATCCCGGGCCGCCCTTCTGCTTGTCGTCGTTCCGCTGCGCCGCAGGCGCGTCAGACCACCTTGAATCCGGAGTAGCCGGTCGCGTTCAGGCGACGGAGGATGGTGTTCATGTTGGTGCCGGTCTCCGGGCCGATGCAGGACACGAAGTAGTAGGCGTTGACCATGCCGACCAGGGTGTCGCCGACGACGACGGGGCTGCCCGAGTCGCCTTCGATCACGCACATCTGCGAGAAGTGCGCGGTCCGGTCCGAGAACCAGGTGACGCCGCACGTGTTGCCGGTGGTGCGGCCTTCCTTGCAGACGATGGTGGGGAAGCTGACCGGGCGGGTGCTGATGCGCTTGATGGTCACACCGCCGACGGTGCGGACGGGGCGCACCTTGGCGGCGTCGAGCTCGATGACGGCCACGTCGATGTCGCTGTAGCTGCGGGTGATGGTGCCGATGACGCCGCGGTTCTGCGCACGCTCGGAGAGGATCTGCTGGCCCGGCTTGCCGCAGTGTCCGGCGGTCAGTGCGATCAGCCGACCCTTGTTCGCGCCGGACGTCGGGTGGCCCACGGCGGTGACGGTGCACGCCGAAGCGGAGTTGCCGCCCTTGAGGACCAGGATCCCCGAGCCGCCGCCGAGTGAAGTCTTCGGTGTGGCGGCCGTACTCGTGCCCAGTCCGATCCCGGTGAGGGACAGGATCGCGGCAATGATGGCCGCGAAGACCAAAGAGGTCTTCTTCATGTAATTACTCCACTCGTCATGTTCTCGACGCCGAGGCGTCGCGGACGTGCCCAGTCTATTCAGGGTCCCCCCGATTCCCGCTAGGTGAGAAGGCGCGGCTACGCAAGCCGTGTCCTAAACGAGACACGCTAAAGGAATCTACCCTGTTTCGGGTGTCGGACACCACATCGGCCGACGGCCGACTGTGCCCGCCGCCGTCGACACGCTTAAAATAGTCGCGTTAGATGCATGTGTCCGCTCATGCCGCACCGATCGAATCTGGAGATACCCCTAGTGACCGCATCCAGCCGTCCTGTTGTCCTGATCGCCGACAAGCTCGCTCCGTCCACCGTTGAGGCGCTCGGCAACGACGTCGAGGTTCGCTGGGTCGACGGTCCCGATCGTCCGAAGCTGCTCGAGGCCGTCGTCGACGCTGACGCGCTGCTGGTGCGTTCGGCCACCACCGTCGACGCCGAGGTGCTCGACGCGGGCCCGAACCTGAAGATCATCGCGCGGGCCGGCGTCGGCCTGGACAACGTCGACGTCCCGGCCGCGACCGAGCGCGGCGTGATGGTGGTCAACGCGCCCACCTCCAACATCCACTCGGCCGCTGAGCACGCCGTCGCGCTGCTGATGGCCGCCGCCCGTCAGGTGCCCGCCGCCGACGCCACCCTGAAGGACAAGACCTGGAAGCGGTCGTCGTTTAACGGTGTGGAGCTGTTCGACAAGACCGTCGGCGTGGTGGGCCTGGGCCGCATCGGCCAGCTCGTGGCCGCTCGTCTCGGCGCCTTCGAGACCCACCTGATCGCGTACGACCCGTACGTCTCGGCGGCCCGTGCCGCCCAGCTGGGAATCGAGCTGGTGAGCCTGGACGAGCTGCTCGAGCGCGCCGACTTCATCACCATGCACCTGCCCAAGACCGCGGAGACCGCGGGCCTGATCGACGAAGCCGCCCTCGCGCGCACCAAGCCGGGCGTCATCATCGTCAACGCCGCGCGCGGCGGTCTGATCGACGAGGCCGCACTGGCCGCGGCACTCGAGTCCGGCCACGTCCGGGCCGCCGCCTTCGACGTGTTCGCGACCGAGCCGTGCACCGACTCGCCGCTGTTCGACCTCGAGCAGGTCGTGGTGACCCCGCACCTGGGCGCCTCCACCGCCGAAGCGCAGGATCGCGCGGGCACCGACGTGGCCAAGAGCGTGCAGCTTGCGCTGTCCGGGCAGTTCGTGCCCGACGCCGTGAACATCACCGGCGGTCCCGTCGACGACGAGGTGGCTCCCTGGCTGGACCTGTCCCGCAAGCTCGGCCAGCTGGTCGGCATCCTCGGCGAGGCGCAGCCGACCGCGGTCACCGTGGAGATCCGCGGCGAGCTCGCGGCCCGCGACGTGAAGGTCCTGGGCCTGTCGGCCACCCGCGGCCTGTTCTCGGCCATCGTCGACGAGCCGGTCACCTTCGTGAACGCGCCCAGCGTCGCCGCCGAACGCGGTGTGGACTGGGAGGTCACCACCGCCACCGAGAGCCCCAACCACCGCAGCATGATCGACGTGCGCGCGGTCTTCGGCGACGGCAGCCACGTCAACGTGGCGGGCACGCTCACCGAGCCCCGCGAGGTGGAGAAGATCGTCAACATCAACGGTCGCAACTTCGACCTGCGTGCCGAGGGCAAGAACCTCATCATCAGCTACTCCGATCAGCCCGGCACGCTCGGCAAGATCGGCACCCTGCTCGGTAACGCCGGCGTCGACATCTGCGCCGCCGGTCTGGCCCAGGACCTGGAGGGCCCCGGCGCCACCACGATCCTGCGCCTGGACCGCGCCGTCGACGAGGACACCGTCGCCGCCGTCGCCGACGCCGTGTCGGCGACCCTGATCAAGCAGGTGGACTTCTCGTGAAAATCGCTCTGATCCCCGGTGACGGCATCGGCCCCGAGGTCGTCGACCAGGCCCTGCGGGTGCTCACCAAGCTGCACCCCGAGGTGGAGACCACCGAGTTCGATTTCGGCGCCCGTCGCTACCACGCGACCGGTGAGCTGCTGACCGACGAGGACCTGGCGTCGCTGCGCGAGCACGACGCGATCCTGCTCGGCGCGATCGGCGATCCGTCGGTGCCCTCGGGCATCCTGGAACGCGGCTTTCTGCTGAAGCTGCGGTTCCTGATGGATCATCACGTGAACCTGCGTCCGTCGATCCTGTTCGACGGCGTGGCCTCGCCGCTCGCGAACCCGGGCAAGATCGACTTCGTCGTGGTCCGCGAGGGCACCGAAGGCCCGTACACCGGCAACGGCGGCGCCCTGCGCGTCGGCACGCCGCACGAGGTCGCCACCGAGGTCAGCGTGAACACCCGCTTCGGTATCGAGCGCGTGGTCCGGGACGCCTTCGCGCGCGCCCAGGCCCGCGGCAAGAAGCTGACGCTGGTGCACAAGAACAACGTGCTGACCTTCGCCGGCTCCATGTGGGCGCGGACCGTCGACGAGGTGGGCCGCGAGTTCCCCGAGGTCGCGACCGACTACCTGCACATCGACGCGGCGACCATCTTCATGGTCACCGACCCGGCTCGCTTCGACGTGATCGTCACCGACAACCTGTTCGGCGACATCATCACCGACCTGGCGGCCGCGGTCACCGGCGGCATCGGTCTGGCGGCGTCGGGCAACATCGACGCCGCGGGCGTGAGCCCGTCGATGTTCGAGCCGGTGCACGGCAGCGCCCCGGACATCGCCGGCCAGAACCTCGCCGATCCGACCGCCGCGATCCTGTCGGTCGCGCTGCTGCTGCGTCACCTCGGTGACGTGGACGGCGCGGCCCGCGTGGAGGCCGCCGTGGCCTCCGACGTCGCCTCGCGCGGCGAGACCCGCGGCTCGACCACCGAGGTCGGCGACCGGATCCTCGCGCTGGTCTGATCCACCGCACGTACACGACGATGACTGCGCGGCCCGGGGTTCCGGGCCCGCAGTCATCGTCGTTTGCGGTTCAGTCGAGCACCGGCTCCTCGTTCCGCTCCGGGTCGGCCGGAATCAGCGGCAGCGCCAGCACCGGGGCGGCCGCGACGATCGCGAAGGCCGCCGAGTAGCCGACGCGTTCGATCAGCACGCCCAGCACCGGCGTGGTGACCGCGATGGTGACGAACTGGGCGGTGTTCTGCACTCCGAGTGCCCGGCCGCTCCAGAACGGGCCCGCGGTCTCGGCGATCGCGGTGAACGCCAGCCCGTTGTCGGCGACGGTGGCGATCGACGCCAGCACCATCAGCACCGGGGCCAGCGCCGAGTCGAACTGGTCGGTCAGCGCCAGCAGCCCCAGGGTCACCGCGGCGGCCACCGCGATCACGCGGACCGGCAACATGCGGGAGCCCACCACGTCGGACACCCGGCCGGCCACGATGCGTCCGACGGCGCCGAGGATCTGGGTCACCGTCACCAGGACGCCCGCGCTCAGCGGACTCCAGCCCTGCGCCAGGATCAGCCAGGCCGGGACGAAGGTCCACAGCAGGCTCTGCCCGATCACCAGCAGCACGCTGAACGCGTGGATGCGCCACAGGTACGCGCCGGAACGGTACGGGTTCTCGGTCGGCAGGGCGGTCAGCTGCGACGGCGGCAGCTCCGGGTCGACGATCCCGAGGTACACCACGATCAGGCCGAGGGCGGCCACCACCGCGGGCACGGCGAGCGCCGCGGCCACCGATACGCGTCCGGCCAGCACGGGCATGGTCAGTGCCAGCACGGCGATGCCGAGCGGCTGCGCCATCTGCCGGATGCCCATCGCGGTGCCGCGCTGGTCGGCGGGGAAGAAGCCGACGACGATGCGGCCGCTGGCGCCGTTGGCCGCGCCCGACCCGATGCCACCGATCAGCAGCGCCGCACCCAGCGCGAGGTGGCCGGCGTCGGTGGCGACGGCTACGACGGCGCCGAGGGTGCCCAGGGTGGTGATCGACAGCGAGACGAGCAGAATGCGGCGCTCGCCGAAGCGATCCAGCGCCCAGCCCCACGCGATGATGGCGGCGGTGATGCCGACGGTGGGGACGGCGGCCAGCAGGGAGGCTGTGCCCAGGGTCATGCCGGTGGCCTGCAACTGCGGAATCACATAGGCGAAGCCACTGGTGGCGGCAGTGGCGGTGAGCGCGGCGATGAGGGCGCAGACCAGGATGGCCCAGCGTCGTCGGCTCGTCAGCGCGGCTGTCGTCGCGTGCACGGAAGCCCCCTTCGTTGGCAGCGTCTCATTAATTGGGATTGCTGTATCAGAGTATAGAACACCTGCCGAGCCGTCGCGGACGCGACTGCCTGCGCTAATCTGGCGCTATGAAACTGGCTCGAGTCGCGACCCCGGACGGAATGGCCTTTGTGGCCGTGGAAGGCGAGCAGGGCGCGGAGGTGGTGCGCGAGATCGCCGAGCATCCCTTCGGCGATCCCACCTTCACCGGCCGCAGCTGGCCGCTGAGCCAGACCCGTCTGCTCGCGCCGATCCTGGCCAGCAAGATCGTCGCGATCGGCAAGAACTACGCCGAGCACGCCCAGGAGATGGGCGGCGAGGCGCCCGTGGACCCGGTGATCTTCCTCAAGCCCAGCACCTCGATCATCGGCCCGGGCGTGCCGATCGTGCGTCCGCCGTCGTCCGAGCGGGTCGACTACGAGGGCGAGCTCGCCGTGGTGATCGGCCGCCCCTGCAAGGACGTGAAGGCCGCGCAGGCGGCGAGCGTGATCCTCGGCTACACCATCGCCAACGATGTGACCGCCCGCGATCAGCAGAAGTACGACGGCCAGTGGACGCGCGGCAAGGGCTACGACACCTTCTGCCCGCTGGGCCCGTGGATCGAGACTGCGCTGGATCCTGCGGATCTGGCGATCTCCACGTCGCTGGACGGCGAGGTCCGCCAGTCCAGCCGGACCTCGCTGATGCTGCACAGCGTCGGCGACATCATCGAGTGGGTCTCGGCCGTGATGACCCTGATGCCCGGTGATGTGATCCTCACCGGAACCCCCGCAGGCGTGGGCCCGATGGTGGCCGGTCAGCAGGTCTCGGTGACGGTGGAGGGCATCGGTACCCTCTCCAACCCGGTCGTCGACAAGTAGGTCCCGCGGCGAGAAGTCTGTGTCAGCGAGGTCCGGCGTCGTCCGCCTGGCGGTGGCGGTCGGCGAGCGCGGAGAGCAGCGCGGCGCCGGCGTCGGCGTCGTCGACCACCACGGCGAAGCTCCGCCCGCTGCTGCGTCGAACGACGATCGCCGATCCGCCGCGCGGCACCACCGCGGTGGTCTTCCCGCGCCAGCGGATGCCGTAGCCGCCGTAGTCGCCGATCGGACGCACGTCCGGATTGACCGCCACCTCGGCGATGTCGTCGAGCGGCACGTGGAAGCGCGGCAGACCCGCGACCGAGGCCACGCGCAGACCGTCGGCGGAGACTCGCACCCGGTAGGCGACGGTGGTGGCCACGGCCACCGCGACCAGGATCGTGACGACGGCCGAGCCGATCACGTAGCTGTCGCTCTGGCCGTCGGCCCAGCTGAAGATCGTCGCCAGCAGCCCCATGACGAAGGCGGCGGCGGCCAGGCCCACGGTGCCGCGCGAGGCGGTGGTGGTGCGCAGCCAGGCTGCCTGCTCGTCGGGGTCGAGAGTGAGCGGGGTCGCCGGCACGGTGCGTTCGGCGTGCGGCGGAATCGGCAGCGACAGGGCCGCGACCACGCCTGCGGCCAGGGCGAGGGCCGCACTCGTCATCGCGAGGCCCACGATGGGGACGGTGCCGCCATCGGTCTGATACCAGGCGGTGGCGGTGAAGATGACGGCGATCAACGTGCTCAGGCCCAGCGACAGGCCGCCGAGGACCCGGTAGGACGCCCCGGCGTCGCCGGCCGCGAGCGAGCGTCGAGCCGGCACCGTGAGCAGGACGACCATGCTGACGCCGAGGAGTGCGGTCATCAGCGGCAGCGACCACGCCGGGAGATACCGGTCGGGCTGTCCGCCGATGTCCCAGTGCACGGCCACCTCGCTGGGCAGCGAGCCGAGCAGGGAGATCTGCACGGCCGTCGCGATCCCGAGGAGAAGGAGCGGGGCGAGGATGGCGACGGTGGTGAACGCGATCAGCGGGCGCCGGCGCGCCATCTGTTCCGCGGTCATCGGTTGAGGGGTCATCGGCTCGGGAGCGGTGTCCTGCCTCGGGCTCGGATCACGGTTCGGGCGGGGCGGGGTGGGCACGAGCGGCCTCCTTCACGAGGGCGGACAGGGTTTCGGGGTGGATCGACAGGGCGCCGGATTTCGCGATCAGCGCGGCGATGTCGTCGTTGAGGGACTGCAGGTGTGCGCCCGCGTCGGTGACCACCGCGCCGCGGCCGCGGCGCAGTTCCACCAGGCCTTCGTCGCGGAGATCCTGGTAGGCCCGGAGCACGGTGTGCACGTTGACCTCCAGTGCGTCGGCCACCTCGCGGGCAGCGGGCAGGCGGTCGCCGGGCGCCAACCGGCCCGCGCACAGTTGCGCGCGCACCGCGTCGGCGAGCTGAGTGAACAGCGGATCGTCGCTGTCCGGTCGAAGGCGAAACAACACACCAATAGTTCTAGTTCACCTATAACAAGCGTGCAAATCCTCACTCGGGGGATCCGGGCTCCCGCGTCGCCATCGGCGGTGGCGTTCCACTACGCTGACCTGCATGACTGTCCGCGTTCGCTTCTGTCCTTCACCCACCGGAACCCCGCATGTCGGCCTGGCCCGGACCGCGCTGTTCAACTTCGCGCAGGCCCGCCACGACGGCGGCACCTTCGTCTTCCGCATCGAAGACACCGACGCCGCCCGTGACACCCAGGAGAGCTACGAGGCCATCCTGGATGCACTGCGCTGGCTGGGCCTGAACTGGGACGAGGGTCCCGAAGTGGGCGGCCCGTACGGCCCGTACCGTCAGTCCGAGCGCAAGCAGCTCCACCTCGACGTCGTCGATCGCCTGGTGGAGGCCGGATACGCCTACGAGGCCTACTCCACGCCCGAGGAGGTGGAGGAGCGGCACAAGAGCGCGGGCCGCGATCCCAAGCTCGGCTACGACAACTTCGATCGCGATCTGACCGATGAGCAGCGTGCGCAGCACCGCGCCGACGGTCGTAAGCCGGTGATCCGCCTGCGGATGCCCGACGAGGACATCTCCTGGGACGACCTCGTCCGCGGCACCACCGTCATCAAGGCCGGCACGGTGCCCGACTTCGCGTTGACCCGCGGCTCCGGTGACCCGCTGTACACGCTGGTGAACCCGGTCGACGACGCCATGATGAAGATCACCCACGTGCTGCGCGGCGAGGACCTGCTCTCGTCCACGCCGCGCCAGATCGCGCTCTACCGCGCGCTGGAGGCCATCGGCGTGGCCGACGGTGTCCCGGAGTTCGGGCACCTGCCGTTCGTGATGGGCGAGGGCAACAAGAAGCTGTCCAAGCGCGACCCCGAGTCGAGCCTGTTCCACCACCGCGACCGCGGCTTCCTGCCCGAGGGTCTGATCAACTACCTCGCGCTGCTCGGCTGGGGACTGTCCGGCGACAACGACATCTTTACCCTCGACGAGATGATCGCCGCCTTCGACGTCCGCAACGTCAACTCCAACCCGGCCCGCTTCGACCAGCGCAAGGCCGACGCGATCAACGCCGAGCACATCCGGCGCCTCACCCCGGCCGACTTCGCCGGCCGCCTGCGCCACTTCCTCGTCGAGCACGGCCACCTGGACGAGCCGATCGACGACGCCGTGTTCGCGCCGCTGGCCGACCTGGTGCAGACCCGCATCCAGGTGCTGAGCGAGGCGTGGGACCTGATGAAGTTCGCCTACGTCAGCGACGAGGACTTCGGCTTCGACGAGAAGTCGGCCGCCAAGAACCTCAAGGCCGACGCGGTGCCGGTGCTCGACGCGACCATCGTCGCGTGCGAGGCGGTCGGGGAGTGGACCACCCCGGCCCTCGAGGAGGCCCTCAAGGCCGCGCTGATCGACGGCCTGGAGCTCAAGCCGCGCAAGGCGTACGGTCCGGTGCGCGTCGGCGTCACCGGCGCCGCGATCAGCCCGCCACTCTTCGAGTCGATGGAGATCCTCGGCCGCGAGAAGACGCTGCGCCGCCTGGCGCAGGCCCGCGCCGTCGCCGCGGCCGCCGAGTAGCCGCGAGGCGCAGTTCGACCCGATTCGCCCGCTGTGAAGTTCATCACGGCGGGCGAATCGCATCGGTCCCGCGGTATGTCGGCCGGGCACGGTGAGTGCGCCTCGATGCCGTGCGATCGCCTGCCGCCGATTGTCGTTGAGGCCAGATTTACCCCCTCTGACCACACGATTTGTAGTTTAGGGGTGGTGTGTTGGTAATCTTCTTCTCGGTTCGGAACGACGCAGCGAGTTCGCTGCGGAAGTTCCGGGAAAACCCTTGGGGTATGGTGTAATTGGCAACACAGCGGTTTCTGGTACCGCCATTCTAGGTTCGAGTCCTGGTACCCCAGCGAGATGTACAGGGATACCTGTGCGCCTCACAACCGAATAGCCGGCTCACGTCGGCATGTTCTAGGGCCCCGTCGTCTAGCGGCCTAGGACGCCGCCCTCTCAAGGCGGTAGCGCGGGTTCGAATCCCGTCGGGGCTACAAATGAGGAAGACCCCCGGATCGCTATGCGATCCGGGGGTCTTCCTCATTTGTATATTCAGCAGAGCGATTCGAGGAGGAGCGAAGCGACGGAGTCCCGTCGGGGCTACTCGAAGCGAGTGGGCCCTTTCGTATCGGAGCGACCCCGGCTCCCCGCTCCCTGAGCTTCCCGCCCACTCCCCGAGCCTGTCGAAGGGCGCCTCCCCGAGCCCGTCGTAGGGCGCAGCCCTGAACCTGTCGTAGGGCGCCGTCCCGAGCCTGTCGAGGGTTCAGCTGTAGAACTGGGCGGTGCTGCCGGCGAGCGGGAGCTCGGGGAGGTTCAGCTTGCGGTGGTCCCAGGACCGGACCCGCTGCGGCACCACGCGCACCGCGACGCGCTTGTGCATCATCGCGTCGACGGCGGGGCGCAGTTCGTCGGTGTACGGCCCGTTGTAGCGCTCCCAGACGCTGATACCCGTCTGCAGGCAGGTGTCGGCGTCGTCGAAGATCTCCGCGGTGCCCTCGATGGCGACGCCGCGGAGCGTGTCGTAGGTGAGGCCGTCCTCGATCATCACGGTCAGGCGGGCGTCGCGGGCCAGGTTCACGGCCTTCTGCGACTTGGCCTTGGTCTCGAACCACAGCTCGGGCAGGGGGCCGTCGCCCTCGGCCACGCCGAACCACATGGCGACGAGGTGCGGCTGACCGTCGGCGCCGACGGTGGCGAGGGTGGCGGTGCGGTTGCGGTGGATGAAGTCGGTGATCTCGTCGTCGGACATGACGATCTGAGTCCGCTGCTTGGTTCCCATAGGGCGACGCTAGCGCAGCGGCGGGGCCAGTCGTGCGCCGATGCGGGTGGCGGCGTCGACGAGGTCGCCCGCCCAGCGTTCGCCGGGACGACGACCCATCCGGTCGATCGGCCCGGAGACCGACACCGCGGCGATCACCTCGCCGGTGCTGTCGTGCACCGGCGCCGACACGCTGGCGACGCCGTCGGCGCGTTCCCCGGCGCTGTGCGCCCAGCCGCGCTTGCGCACCTCGGTCAGCGCCCGCTCGGTGAAGCCGGCGTCGACCAGGAGGTCGGTGCGGGCCTCGGGCGGGGCGAAGGCAGCGAGCACCCGGGCCGCCGAGCCTGCGCTCATCGGCAGTCGCGAACCGACGGGCACGGTGTCGCGGAGTCCGGTCGGCGGTTCGACGGCCGCGATGCACACGCGCTCGCGTCCTTCGCGGCGGTAGAGCTGCACCGACTCGCCGGTGGTCTGCTGCAGCCCCGGCAGCAGGGGCAGAGCGGCCTGCAGCAGGATGTCCGGCGCGGCCGCGGCGAGGCTGTGCAGGGCCGGACCGGGCACCCAGCGCCCGGTCGTGTCGCGGGCCAGCAGGTGGTGGGTCTCGAGGCCGACGGCCAGGCGATGCGCGGTAGCGCGGGGGAGGCCGGTGGCCTCGGTGAGCTCGGCGAGATTGCGCGGCTGCTGCGCGAGCGTCTGCAGGACCAGCACCGATTTGTCTAGGACGCCGATTCCGCTAGTATTTCTCATACGGCGATATTAGCCGTCCATATATTGAGATTGCCAGTCCGCTCAGGCGACAGCCCCGAAGCCGGTGGACCGGGTCAGACGTGAAAGTCGAGCATGCTCATGACGCAGTCAGCAGCAGCCGGCGTGCCCCGCACGCTGGCCGAGAAGGTCTGGGACGCCCACGTGGTGGTGCCCGGAAAGGTCGACGACAACGGTGAGACCGCGCCGGACCTGATCTACATCGACCTGCACCTGGTGCACGAGGTCACCAGCCCGCAGGCCTTCGACGGCCTCCGCGTGGCCGGCCGCAAGCTGCGTCGCCCCGACCTCACCATCGCGACCGAGGACCACAACGTCCCGACCGTCGACATCTTCAGCCCGATCGCCGACCAGGTCTCGGCGCTGCAGGTGGAGACGCTGCGCCGCAACTGCGCCGAGTTCGGCGTCCGCCTGTACCCGATGGGCGATGCCGAGCAGGGCATCGTGCACGTGGTCGGACCGCAGCTGGGTCTCACGCAGCCCGGCATGACCGTGGTGTGCGGCGACAGCCACACCTCCACCCACGGCGCCTTCGGCGCGATCGCCATGGGCATCGGCACCTCCGAGGTGGAGCACGTGATGGCCACCCAGACGCTGTCGCTGCGTCCGTTCAAGACCATGGCCATCAACGTCGATGGTGAGCTGCCCGACGGCGTCACCGCCAAGGACCTGATCCTGGCGATCATCGCCGAGATCGGCACCGGCGGCGGTCAGGGCCACGTCCTGGAGTACCGCGGCTCGGCCATCGAGAAGCTCTCGATGGAAGCCCGGATGACCATCTGCAACATGTCGATCGAGGCCGGCGCCCGCGCGGGCATGATCGCACCGGACCGGGTGACCTACGACTACCTCGAAGGCCGCCCGCACGCGCCGGCCGGCGAGGAGTGGGATCGCGCCGTCGAGTACTGGGACAGCCTGCGTACCGACGAGGGTGCGGTCTACGACCGTGAAGTCCACATCGACGCGTCGACGCTCACGCCGTTCATCACCTGGGGCACCAACCCGGGCCAGGGGCTGCCGCTGGGCGCCAACGTGCCCGACCCCGCCGACATCGTCGACGAGACCGAAGCACTGGCCGCCGCCCGCGCGCTGGAGTACATGGACCTGACGGCCGGCATGCCGCTGCGCGAGGTGGCGGTCAACACCGTATTCGTCGGCTCGTGCACCAACGGGCGCATGGAGGATCTACGCGCGGTGGCCGAGGTCCTCAAGGGCCGCAAGGTGGCCGACGGCGTGCGCATGCTGATCGTGCCCGGCTCGATGCAGGTGCGCGCCCAGGCCGACGAAGAAGGCCTCGGCGAGATCTTCGACGCCGCGGGCGCCGAGTGGCGGATGGCCGGCTGCTCGATGTGCCTCGGCATGAACCCCGATCAGCTGTCTCCGGGCGACCGTTGCGCGTCGACGTCGAACCGCAATTTCGAAGGGCGACAAGGCAAGGGCGGTCGCACGCACCTCGTCTCGCCCGCGGTCGCCGCCGCCACCGCGGTGCGCGGCACGCTGTCCTCACCCGCCGACCTCGTCTGAACTTCGAGAAGAGAAAGACGCTCATGGAACCCATCGTCAAGCACACCGGTATCGGAGTTGCGTTGCAGCGCAGCAACGTCGACACCGACCAGATCATCCCGGCGGTCTACCTCAAGCGGGTCACCCGCACCGGCTTCGAGGACGGACTGTTCGCCGCCTGGCGCGGCGATCCGGACTTCATCCTCAACAACGAGCCGTGGAGCAAGGGCTCGGTGCTGGTGGCCGGTCCCGACTTCGGTACCGGCTCCTCGCGCGAGCACGCTGTCTGGGCACTCATGGATTTCGGCTTCCGCGTGGTGATCTCCTCGCGTTTCGCCGACATCTTCCGCGGCAACTCCGGCAAGGCGGGACTCGTTGCGGCACAAGTGAATCAGGACGACGTCGAGCTGCTGTGGAAGCGGCTGGAAGCCGAGCCCGGACTGGAACTGACCGTGGATCTCGAGACCCGCACCGTGACCGCGGGCGATCTCGTGGTGCCGCTGCAGATCGACGACTACACCCGCTGGCGCCTGATGGAGGGGCTCGACGACATCGGTCTCACCCTGCGCGAAGTGGATGCGATCGGCGAGTTCGAGAAGAAGCGATCGAGCTTCCTGCCCGTGACGCTGCCCTGATCGCGCGGACGCCCGCGCGGCGTCGGCACTGAACGGACGCTTACCAGAAAACCTCACCGCCCGAACCTGATTCGGGTGGTGAGGATTTCTTCTTATGCGCCCCGACGGTGCGTACAGGCGTTTACCGTGAGGAACAGCCGGTCCGGCTTGTGAATCCAACACGCGGAGGAACGCATGAACAAGGCCCAACTCATCGAAGAGCTGACCAAGCGCCTCGATGCCGACCGCAAGACCGCCACCGAGGCGGTGGAGACCCTGATCGACACCATCGTCCGTGCGGTGAGCAAGGGCGAGAGCGTCACGATCACCGGCTTCGGTGTCTTCGAAAAGCGCCGTCGCGCACCGCGAGTCGCGCGCAACCCGCGTACCGGCGAGACGGTGAAGGTGCGGGCGACCAACATTCCGGCCTTCCGTCCGGGCGCCCAATTCAAGGAGATCATCGCCGGCCGCCGTCGACTGAAGGCAGGTGAACCGGCCGTCAAGCGGACCACCGCTGCGGCTGACGATAAGGCGCCCGCGAAGAAGACCGCCGCGAAGAAGACCGCCGCGAAGAAGACCACCGCCGCGAAGACCGCCGCGAAGAAGACCAGTGCTACGAAGACCGCTGCGACCAAGACCGCTGCGAAGAAGACCACGGCAGCGAAGAAGGCGACGTCCGCCACCAAGACGACCCCGGCGAAGAAGACGACCGCCGCGAAGAAGGCGGCTCCTGCCACGAAGACCACGGCCGCGAAGAAGACCACGCCGGCGAAGAAGGCGGCCACGAAGACCACGGCCGCGAAGAAGACCACGGCCGCGAAGAAGGCCACTGCCGCGAAGAAGACCACGGCCGCGAAGAAGACCACAGTGGCGAAGAAGACCACCGCTGCCAAGAAGAGCACTGCCGCGAAGAAGACCACTGCGGCCAAGAAGACCGCCGCGAAGAAGACCGCGGCGAAGGTGACGCCGGCGAAGTAGGGCGCCACCCGGTTCGCGGGCGGGGACGCGCTCGACCGGCCGTGCGGTCAGTGTCCGTTCGTGTCGCCGAACGGGCTGGGCAGGTAGTCGGCCTGGACCAGGTCGTCACCGTTCAGGGTCAGCATCCAGGTGGCGGCTTTACGGGTGCGCGTCGACGGCAGGGTGATCGTGGCGTCGGCGGCCCATCGCTTCAGCAGCGGGCGGATGGCTTTGCCCTGGCTGCAGATCACCCGCACCCCGGAGACCGGTGCGGCGAGTTCACGGAGCCGCGCATAGGACGCGGCGAAGTCGGCGGCGCAGGCTTCCTCGGTCAGCGCGGGTTCGACGACGATGTCGGTGCGCAGTTCCTGCGACAGCGGAATCAGCGTCTGAACGCAGCGCAGGCGATCGGCTGCGTGCAGGTGCGCGGGGCCGAAAAGCCCGAGCAACGGTGCCAGGGCGCGGGCCTGCTGTTCGCCGTTGTCGTCGAGCGGTCGGAGGTGGTCGTCCTTGGAGTGCGATCGGTGGCCGGCCGTGGCGTGCCGGACGACGACCAGTTGGTGCAGTCGGTCGGCGGGGTGCTCGGCGAAGGACTCCAGGATCGTGCGGTCGGCCGGGTACGACACCGTGCGCGCGGCACCGGCGATCGACAGCCACTGGACGTCGTCGGTCTCGTGGTTGGCGACGAAGCGGCCGCTCGACGCCGCGATCGACCAGTAGGCGACCTTCTTATCGACGCCGGACTTCAACGGGTACTCGACGATGCCGAGGTATCGGCCGACGCGACCGTCGTAGCCGGTCTCTTCCGCGATCTCCCGCGCCGCGGTCGTGATCAGCAGTTCACCGTTGTGCGCCTTGCCTTTCGGCAGGGACCAGTCGTCGTACCGCGGGCGATGGACCACGGCCACCTCGACCTCGCCGCGCGGCGTCCTGCGCCACAGGACGCCGCCGGCCGCCCACACGGTCCGCGGCGTCGAACTCATGCGCCGACCCCGGACTCGGAGTAGGCGCGCTTGCGCAGACCCATCCGCCGCTGGTGGTCGAGGACCTCCTCGCCGGCTTCGGGGGAGGCGGTCCAGGCGCCGTCGGGCTGCAGTTCCCAGCAGCGCGTGCGCGGGTCGAACGCCGAGTCGAAGATGGCCTGCAGGTCGGCGGTCAGACGTCGATCCCGCACCTGCACCATCACCTCGACGCGGCGGTCCAGGTTGCGGTGCATCATGTCGGCGCTGCCGATCCAGTATTCGGCGGCCGCGCCGAAGACCAGGATGCGCGAATGCTCCAGGAATTGGCCGAGGATCGAGCGGACGGTGATGTTCTCGCTCAGCCCGGGGACGCCGGGGCGCAGTGCGCAGATGCCGCGGACGAAGATGTCCACCGGCACCCCCGCCTGGGAGGCGCGGTACAGCGCGTCGATGACCTGCTCGTCGACCAGTGCGTTGGCCTTGAGCTGAATGCGGGCCGACGTGTTTCCGTTGCGCAGCGCCGCCACCTCGCCCTGGATCCGCTCGATGATCCCGGTCCGGATGCCGTGCGGGGCCACCAGCAGGTTCCGGTACTCCTTCTTGCGGGAGTAGCCGGTCAGCGTGTTGAACAGGTCGGTGAGGTCGGCGCCGATCTCCGGGGCCGCGGTGAACAGGCCCACGTCCTCGTAGAGGCGCGCGGTCTTCGGGTTGTAGTTGCCGGTGCCGATGTGGCAGTAGCGGCGCAGGGTGGAGCCCTCGCGGCGCACCACCAGGCAGGTCTTGCAGTGGGTCTTGAGGCCGACGAGGCCGTAGACCACGTGCACGCCGGACTGCTCGAGCTTGCGCGCCCACCGGATGTTGGCCTGCTCGTCGAAACGCGCCTTCAGCTCGACGAGGGCGACGACCTGCTTGCCGGCCGCGGCCGCGTCGATCAGCGCGTCGACGATCGGCGAGTCGCCGGAGGTGCGGTACAGCGTCTGCTTGATCGCGAGGACCTGCGGATCGGCCGCCGCCTGCTCGATGAAGCGTTGCACGCTGGTGGAGAAGCTGTCGTACGGGTGATGCACCAGCACGTCGCCCTCCTGCAGCGTCGCGAAGATGCTCTTGGGCGTCTCGCGCTCGCCGAAGGCCGGGTGCGTCTTCGGGACGAACGGCGGTTCCTTGAGGGCCGGGCGGTCCACGCCGTACACCTCGAACAGGGCGCTCAGGTCGAGCAGACCGGGCACGCCGATCACGTCGGCCGGGTTCACGTCGAGTTCGCGGAGCAGCAGTTCGAGCATGTGCTCGCTCATGTCGTCGCCCACCTCGAGGCGCACCGGCGAACCGAAGCGTCGACGTGCCAGCTCCCGCTCCAGCGCCTGCAGCAGGTCCTCGTCGCGGTCCTCGTCCACCTCGAAGTCCGCGTTGCGGGTGACACGGAAGACGTGATGCTCCACCACGTGCATACCCGGGAACAGGAATTCGAGGTTGGCGGCGATCAGCTTCTCCAGAGGCAGGAAGATCGCCGGGCGGTGCCCGTCGGGGCCTTCCGGTCCCTCATCGGGGATCAGATGGTCGACGCGGATGAAGCGGTTGATGTTGTTGGGGACCTTGACGCGGGCGAAGTGTTCGCCGCCCTCGTTCACGTCGCGCACCGTCACGGCGAGGTTCAACGACAGCCCGCTGATGTAGGGGAACGGGTGCGCCGGATCCACGGCGAGCGGCGTGAGGACCGGGAACAGCTCGTTCTGGAAGTACTCGGTGAGGCGCAGCTGCTGCAGGCCGGACAGGTCGTCCCAGTCGGCGATGTGCACGTCCGCCGCGGCGAGCGCGGGCAGCACCGAGTCGAGGAAGACGCGGGCGTGGCGGTCGGCGATCTTCTGGGTGCGCGAGGCGATGCGCTGCAACTGCTCGCGCGGCGACCGGCCGTCGGCCGACCGGACCGACAGTCCGGTCTCGTCGCGCCGCTTGAGCCCTGCGACACGGACCATGAAGAACTCGTCCAGGTTGGAGGCGAAGATGGCCAGGAACTTGGCCCGCTCCAGGAGGGGGAGCGACGGATCCTCGGCGAGCGCGAGGACGCGCGAGTTGAAATCGAGCCAGCTCAGCTCACGGTTGAAGTAGCGCGCCGGGGGGAGATCCGCGGACTCGCCGGGCTCGACGGTCTCGGCCGGAAGCGCGGCCGGAAGGGCGGCATTCGCAGTATCAGTGGTCTCTTCCGTGGCAGTCACGGGACTATTGTTCCCTATTCGGCGTGATTGTGCGCGGCGTCCGATTGGGGCATGAGCATCGCGGTATCGGTGCGCGGACCGACGCCCAGCGCGACGGCCGCACGCAGATCGTCCGGGGTGTCGACGTCGCACCCCAGGTCGGGCCAGCGGGTGCCCGACGGATCCAGTTCGACGGCGCCGCCGGCGCGATGGGCGGCCGCGGAATCGGTCCCGAAGGCGGGCGTGAACGCGACGCCCGCGGCGACGGCGAGCAGCGCGGTGCCGGTGCCGTGGCGGTCGGCGACGAAGGCGACCGGAAGCCGCCCGGCGGCCGCCACGGCCTCGGCGAACGACTCGGCGCGCAGGGCGGGCAGGTCGGCCTGCAGATAGACGACGGTGCCGTCCGCGCCTGCTGCTCCGTGGGCGAGGGCCGCGTTGAGGCCACCGCCGGGCTCGCTCACCGCGCGGGCGCCGAGTCGGCGAGTCAGGTCGCGCACCTGCGGATCGGGACTCACCACGACGACGTCGTGGTGACCCGCGGATCGGACGGCGGCGACGGTATCGGTGAACATCGCGGCGACGAGGCGCTCGCGGTCGGCGTCGGGGTGGTACTCGTCGCCCAACCGACTCTTGGCATGACACAGCGCCTTGAGTGCGAGCACCACAGTGACCCCGTCGGACATGACGTCCATGGTGCATGGTCGGCTGTCGCCGCGCCCGCCGGGGCGCACTTGCCCGGGTATGGAGGTGTTTGCCGCGATCGGAAATTCCGGACGTGGCGAACTACTAGGGTGGGTGGTCAATCGGTGGTCCAGGCAAGGAGTGGTGCAGTGCGAGCGGTGGTCATGGGGTCGGGGTCGTGGGGCACGGCCGTCGCGAAGATTCTGGTCGACGCGGGTAACGAGGTGACGATGTGGGCGCGGCGTCCGGAACTCGCCGAGCAGATCAACACCCGGCACGAGAACGGCGACTACCTGCCGGGGATCGCGTTGCCGGCGGGCCTCACCGCGGTGTCGTCGGTCGAGGAGGCGTTGGCCGGGCGTGAACTGGTGGTGTGCGCGGTGCCGTCGCAGTCGCTGCGGGAGAACCTGACGCAGTGGCGCGAGTTCCTGCCCGCCGACGCCGTCCTGCTGTCGTTGGCCAAGGGCGTCGAGATCAGCACCGGCGACCGCATGAGCCAGGTGATGAAGGAGGTCACCGGTTTCGACGACAGCCAGATCGCTGTGCTGTCCGGTCCCAACCTGGCCCGCGAGATCGCCGAGGAGCAGCCCGCCGCGACCGTGATCGCCTGCAGCGACGAGGCGGTCGCGCAGCGCATCCAGCAGGCGTTCGCGGCGTCGTACTTCCGTCCGTACACCAACACCGATGTGGTCGGCACCGAGATCGGCGGCGCCGCGAAGAACGTGATCGCGCTGGCCTGCGGCATGGCGGCCGGTATGGGCTTCGGCGAGAACACGCTCGCCACGCTCATCACCCGCGGGCTCGCCGAGACCATCCGGTTGGGGACCGCGCTCGGCGCGGACATCACCACCCTGGCCGGTCTCGCCGGCATCGGCGACCTCGTCGCCACCTGCTCGTCGCCGCTCTCGCGCAACCGGACCTTCGGCGCACGACTCGGCGAGGGCGCATCCCTGGAAGAAGCGCAGGCGGCCACCAACGGTCAGGTCGCCGAAGGCGTGAAGTCGTGCCGCTCGGTGCGGAATCTGGCGCGCGAGCACGGCGTCGAGATGCCGCTCACCGAGGCCGTGTACCAGGTGTGCCATGAGGGCCTGGACGTCCAGGACATGGTCGGCATGCTGCTCGGGCGCACCACCAAACCCGAGGTCTACGGCGCCACCGACTGAGTCGGCGTCGGGGCCCTCGCTCACGGGATCGACGGGGGGATCAGGTTTCGCTGAACGACTGCCAGCCCCGCAGGTCGCCGACCGGCCGCCCGTCGACGGTGGGGCCGTCGCCGCGGCGGCCCACCGTGCCGACCACCGCCCAGCCCGCGGGCACCGTGCCGGGGGCGAAGGCGGCGAGCAGTTCGTGATCCTCGCCGCCGGCGAGCGCCCAGCGGATCGGGTCCACCCCGAGCTCGGCGGCCAGCGCGTCGAGACCGTCCGGTCGGGGCACCGCCGCCGAGTCCACGTCGACGCCCAATCCGGACGCATCGGCCATCGTGACGATCTCCTCGACGAGGCCATCGGAGATGTCGGTCATGGCGTGCGCGCCGGCGCGGGCCGCGATCGGTCCCTGCGTCAGATCCGGCTGCGGCAACCGGTACCGCTCGACGAGGGGCGAGAAGCGTTGCTCCAGAGCAGGATCGGCGCCGTGTTCGACGGCGGACAGGACGGCCAGCCCGGCCGCGGCGCCGCCCAGGCGACCGCTCACCGCGAGTTCGTCTCCGCTGCGGGCGCCGGAGAGCGTCACCGGTGCGACGCCGTCGAGACTGCCGAGCGAGGTGACCGTCAAGACGACGACCGGTGCGGACACCAGGTCGCCGCCGAGGACCCGGCCGCCGAACCGATGGGTCTGGGCCACCATGCCTTCGTTCAGTGCGAGAACGCGATCGACCGGAGTCTGCGGCGGACAGCCGATCGACACCACCAGTCCGCTCAGTGAGCCGCCCATGGCGGCGATGTCGGCCGCGCTCTGGACCACCGCCCGCGCACCGATCTGCTCGGGCGTCGACCAATCGAAGCGAAAGTGCCGACCGGCCACCGCGGTGTCGGTGCTGACCACCACCGGGCCCGCACCGGCCAGTACCGCGGCGTCGTCGCCGGATCCGATCACCACGTCGCCGTCGGCGTCGTCGCGTTCCGCCGCTGCCGCGGTGAACAGGGCGATCATCGCCCGCTCACCCACCTCACCCACCGTCTGCACGGCGCCGACCTTACGCCTCGATAGGCTCGTGGCATGACCGACCGTGACAGGACCGAGGGGAAATCGACCGACGGGGACAGGACCGGCGGGGACAGGACCGGCGGGGACACGACCGGCGGGGACGAGCCCGCGCGACTGAGCCCGGCCCTGATCGCGACCCTGGTCGCGATTCCGGCGATGGTACTCGCCGGCTTCATCGTGTTCGCGGTGTTCAAGAGCAGCGAGCAGGTGATGACGCCGGTCGATTCCTACGCCACCGTCGAGCAGGACGCGGCGGCCTGCGGACCGCTGATTGCGAAGCTGCCGGAATCGTTCGGCGACTTCGGCGGCCGGGAGATCGACGGCGACACCGTGCGGTGGACGTCGTCGGCCGACGACGACGGCGATCCGCTGGTCTTCAAGTGTGGGGTCGCGCGTCCGGAAGCGTTGGCGCCGACCAGCGCCCTGCAGGTGATCAACCCGACGCAGTGGTTCATCACCGACACCGACGAGGAGCGGGGCCAGGCTTACGTGCTGGTGGATCGTCGTCCCTACGTCGCGGTGTGGGTGCCGAAGTCGGCGGGCAATGGTCCGCTCACCGACATCTCCGGGCTGATGGCCCAATTGCCCGCGGCCCCCTTGGATTTCGGCAGCAACTGAGTGTCGCCGCGGCGACCCCGCGGAAGGTCGATGGTTAGATCGACGCATGGCTGTATATGCACTCGGTGAGCGCGAACCTCGACTCGGCAAGGACGCCTACGTCCATCCGGACGCGACCGTGATCGGTGACGTGACGCTCGGCGACGGCGTCTCGGTGTGGCCGGGCGCGGTGCTGCGCGGCGACTACGGCTCGATCACGATCGGGGCCTGCACCAACATCCAGGACGGGACCGTCATCCACTGCACGTTCAAGGACCCGACGGTGATCGGGGCCGGTTGCGTGGTGGGCCACAACGCGCACATCGAGGGCGCGGTGATCGGCGACGACTGCCTGATCGCCTCCGGATCGGTGGTCCTCAACGGTTCGACGATCGGGTCGGGCAGCGTGGTCGGGGCCGGCGCGGTGGTGCCGTACAACACCGAGATCCCGCCCCGCGCGATGGCGGTCGGCGTGCCGGCCAAGGTGCGCGAGGGCGTCGAGGTGGCCGAAGGGCACGTCGTCGGCAACGTGGAGCTGTACTTCCAGAACGCCCAGTACTACGCCCGGGAACTGCGGAGGCTCGACTGATGGCGCCGCTGAGCGAACTGATCGATCCCGGCTGGGCGCAGGCGCTGGCGCCGGTGGAGGAACTCATCGCCGAGATGGGGCAGTTCCTGCGGGCGGAGAACGCGGCCGGTCGCGGCTACTTCCCGGCGGGCAAGAACGTGCTCCGCGCCTTCATGCAGCCGTTCGACGACGTTCGTGTCCTTATCGTCGGGCAGGACCCGTACCCGTCAGCCGGACATGCCGTGGGGTTGAGCTTCTCGGTGGAGCCGGAACTGACGCCGATCCCGCGGTCGCTGGCCAATATCTACAAGGAGTACTGCGACGACCTCGGCTATCCGGTGCCGGCCAACGGCGATCTGACGCCGTGGACGCGCGAGGGCGTGCTGCTGCTGAACCGGGTGCTGACGGTCCAGCCGGGTGAGGCCGGGTCGCACCGCGGCAAGGGGTGGGAGACGGTCACCGAGTGCGCGATCCGGGCACTGGCGGCGCGGGACGAGCCGCTCGCGGCGATCCTCTGGGGCAACGACGCCCGGCAGGCCGAGCAGTGGCTGCCGGACGTTCCGGTGATCACCTCGCCGCATCCGTCGCCGCTGTCGGCATCGCGGGGCTTCTTCGGATCACGCCCGTTCAGCCGGGTGAACGAGGAACTCCTCGACCTCGGCGCGGACCCCGTCGACTGGCGCCTGCCCAACCCGTAGGTGAGCGCCGTCAGTGGCGGGCGCTGGGGAAGTCCGGGGCCCGCTTGGCGAGGAAGGCGTTGACACCTTCCACACCCTCACCGGTGATCGCGAGATCGGCGATCGATTCTGCCTCGGCCACGACGTGCTCGGCCAGCGTGTTGGACGACGCGGTCATCAGCAGCGACCGGATCGCCGCATAGGCGCCGGTCGGTCCGTTCGCGAGATCGGCGGCGATCGTGCGGGCCCGCGGGTAGACCTGGTCCGCCTCGACCAGTTCGCTGAGCAGCGTGAGGTCCAGGGCCGTCTGTGCATCGAGGACTTCGTCGCGCATCAGGATGGTGCGGGCGCGGGCCAGGCCCACGATGCGCGGCAGCAGCCACGACATGCCGCCGTCCGGGGAGAGCCCGATGCCCGGGTAGGCGGGGCGCAGGTGGGTGCCGGGCTCGCCGACGGCGAAGTCGGCGTGCAGGGCCAGACTCATGCCGGCACCTGCGGCCCACCCGTTGACGGCGGCGACGGTCGGCAGCGAGGTGGCGTACAGCGCGGAGACGAAGCTGTTGAGGTCGTGGGCGAGGCCGCGCAGGAACTGGCGACGGTCGTCGGCAGCCCCGAAGTGGGCCACGTTGCCGCCGGCGCAGAAGTTGCGGCCCTTGCCGGTCAGCAGGATCGCGCGGGCTTTGCGCTGGCCGCGCATCACCTCGTGCAGGGCTTCGGTGCCCTGCACGATGGCGTCGCCGTCGAGGGAGTTGCCCGCGGACTCGAGGGAGATGGCGATCTCGAGGACGCCGTCGTCATGAAGAGTGGTCAGTTCATCGCTCATAACCGACACTCTAACTGCGTGGGCCGAGCGGTCGCTCGGGACGGGGGTGATCGGTTGCGTGCGGCATCTGACCGGTCCGCAGACGACGAACCGCCGCTCGGCGCGAGGGCCGAGCGGCGGTGGTCGTGCTTCGTGCGGCGGTTACGCCGAGACGGCCTTGCCGGCCTTCAGGCACGAGGTGCAGACGTTCTTGCGGGTCTTGTTCCCGGAGGCAAGCGCAACGCGGACCGACTGGATGTTCGGATTCCAGCGACGGTTGGTACGGCGGTGCGAGTGCGAGACCGACTTGCCGAAGCCGGGGCCCTTGCCGCAAATGTCACAAACGGCAGCCATGTCGAACTCCCTTGGTTGTAAATGTCTAGTGGTACTCACCTGTCGCATGCGCAGCGAAAAGCCGCGGTGACAGGCAACCCGCCAAGATTAACCGTCCGACGGGCTCAGTGACAAATCGCGACGCCACGGCCTCGCGGCGTGGGCCGGTCGGCCGACAGTGCGGCCGCAGATGCGGTCCGTGTCACCGGGTCCGCGTAATCTCAGGGGACGAACACAGTCCCGGTCGATCGTAGATGCGGGCCGGTGACGGGGACTCCGGTGCGGTGCCGGACGCCGGGTGGTGAGGAAGGGGTCGTGCCGTGCGACGGATCGGGGAGTCGGTGCCGGTGAATCCCGGGCTGATTCGGGACTGGGCCTATGCCTGCGCGACCGGCCTGGAGGCGCAGCGCGCCGAGATCAACGATCTCAACGTCTTCCCCATCCCGGACGCCGACACCGGCAGCAACATGGCCTTCACCATGGCCGGTGCCGCCGCGGCTCTGGACTCGGTGGACGCCGACGCCGCCTTGAGCATCGTGACGCGCTCGCTGGCCGACGGCGGCGTCGCCAACGCGCGCGGCAACTCCGGGATCATCCTGTCGCAGATCCTGATGGGGCTGGCCGACGCCGCCGATCTGGCCGCCGCCGAACAGGACGCCAGCTTCAATCGGCTGGTGATCAACGGCCTGCGGCTGGCCTCGCTGTCGGCGCGGCGCGCGGTCAGCGAGCCCCGGGAGGGCACGGTCCTCACGCTCCTGCAGGTGGCCGCCGACGTGGCGGCCGCGGAGGTGGCCAGTCCGCCCGCCGACCTGGTGCGCGCGGTGGCCGACGAATGCGCGGTGGCGCTGGAGGCCACCACCGACCAGATGATCGAACTGTCCAAGGCGGGCGTCGTCGACGCCGGCGCGCGCGGCTTCCTGGTGATGCTGGATGCGATGGTGCTCGTGGTGACGGGAGTGGCGAACCGTCGTCGGGCTTACCGCGGATCGATGGCTCACGTCGGGCACGGAGACGACGAGTGCAGCGGCTCGGGTGACACCGACTTCGAGGTGATGTACCTGCTCACCGCCGCCGACGGCGCCCGTATCGGTGCGCTCCGCAGCGAACTGGACGACCTGGGTGATTCGGTGGTGATCGTCGGCGACAGCTCGACCGCCGCCGAGCAGTTCTCGGTGCACGTGCACACCGATGAGCCGGGCGCCGCGATCGAAGCAGGTCTGCGGTTGGGGGAGGTGCGGGAGATCCGCATCAGCTGCTTCCTGCTCGACGACCACCGCAGCAGGCCCGGCGCCAACGAGCCGCCGCCGCGGAACAAGCGCGCGGTGCTGGTCCTGGCGCAGGGCGACGGTTCGCAGGAGTTGTTCACCGCCGCCGGCGCCGCGGTGGTCCGCACCGATCACGGCGTGCACCCGGCGATGGTCGCCGAGGCGATCCGCTCCGCCGACAGCGCGCACACGATCGTCATGGGCAACGGCATGATCGCCTCGGCCGATCTGGTGTCGGTCGGCGCCAAGGCACGGTCGGCGCTGCGGTCGCTCGTGTTCATCCCGACGTTGTCGATGGTGCAGTGCCTGTCGGCGCTGGCCGTGCACGATCCAGGGGAGTCGCCGGACGTGGACGCGTTCGCGATGGCCGAGGCCGCCGCCGCCACTCGCTGGGGATCGTTACGTCGCTCCAACAGCAAGATGATGACCCTGGCCGGCACCTGCGAGATCGGCGACACGCTGGGGCTGATCGGCTCGGACGTCCTGGTGATCGCCGAGGAGCAGGCGGAAGCCGCGACCGCGCTGATCGACCTCATGCTCGCCACCGGCGGCGAGATGGTGACGATCCTGGCGGGCGCCGAGCTGAGCGACGAGGCCCGCGACCGGATCGGGGACCACCTACGCCGGGAGCACCCCGGCATCGAACTCGCGCTTTATCACGGCGGTCAGTCCAGCCAAGTGCTGCAGATCGGCGTGGAATAGCGCCATGGCCGAAAGCGAGACGGCGCGCACCGACGGGGTGCCACTGACGCTGACCACCCCGCTGTCGAAGACGGCGCTGGATCCGGCTCTGGTAGCCAAGCTCGCCGACCTGGAGTTGGCGACGGTGGGCGAGCTGCTGCGTTACGTGCCTCGCCGCTACCTGGCCCGCGGCGACACGTCGGATATGGAACTGCCCGAAGCCGGCAGCTGGATCAACGTGATGGGACACGTGGTCCGGACCGAGATGATCCCGATGAAGCGCAAGCCCGGGAGTTTCCTCAAGGTGGTGGTCGAGGACGGGCGCCGCGAATACGAGGTCAGCTTCTTCAATGCGAAGTGGATGAAGAGCAAGCTGACGCGCGGGACGCGCATGGGGCTCGCGGGCACGGTGAAGTACTTCCGCGGTCAAATCCAGCTGTCGCACCCCGAATGGCTGATCCTGCCGGACCTGACCCACGCCGACCCGATCGGCACGGGCCTGCTGGCCGACATGTACGTCCAGCAGGCCGAGCAGGATCCCGACCGCGTCGCCACCGCCGAAGACATGGATTCCTTCTCGCGCGACGTGGTGCCGATGTATCCGGCCACCAAGAAGGTGCAGACCTGGGAGATCTGGCGGGCGGTGCGACAGATTCTGGGCGTGCTCGGGCCGACACCCGATGCGCTCACCGAGCAGCAGCGGACCAGTCGCGGTCTGATGACGAGCGACGAGGCGATCCGCCGCATTCACCTGCCCGATTCGATGAAGGACGTCGCCGCCGCCGCGGAGCGGCTCAAGTTCGACGAAGCGCTCGCGGTGCAGACGGCGTTGGCGCAGAACAGGATCGCCGCGGGCACCGAATCGGCGCACGCCTGTCCACACGTCCCCGGCGGGCTCGAGGATCAGCTGCTCGAGCGGCTGCCGTTCGAGCTGACCGTCGGGCAGCGTGCGGTGATCGACGAGATCGCCGCCGACATCGGCGCCGCGCACCCGATGAACCGGCTCCTGCAGGGCGAGGTGGGTTCGGGTAAGACGCTCGTCTCGCTGCTGGTGATGCTGCGGGTGGTGGACAACGGTCATCAGTGCGCGATCCTGGCACCCACCGAAGTCCTTGCCGCACAGCACCAGCGGACCGTCCTGACCATGCTCGGCGATCTCGCGCGCGGCGGCCAGCTCGGCGCCGCCGACGGCGCCACCCAGGTCGCGTTGCTGACCGGCTCGCAGAAGACGGCCGAGCGAAAGCAGAATCTCCTCGACATCGTGACCGGGCAGGCCGGCATCGTCATCGGCACCCACGCGTTGCTGGAGGACAAGGTCGACTTCTTCGACCTCGGCATGGTGGTGGTCGACGAACAGCATCGCTTCGGCGTGGAGCAGCGAGACGTGTTGCGCGCCAAGGGCAGAATCAACCGGCCGCACTTCCTGGTGATGACCGCGACGCCCATCCCGCGGACCGTCGCGATGATCACCTTCGGCGACCTGGAGACCTCGGTCCTCACCGAGCTGCCGCGCGGTCGGCAGCCCATCGCCACCACCGTCGTCCCGATGTCCCTGGAGAAATGGGTCGACCGAGTCTGGCAGCGTGCCGCCGAAGAGGTGGATCAGGGGCGCCAGGTGTACGTGGTGTGCACGCGGATCGGCGACGAGAAGTCCAACCCCGACGCCGACGAGGTCTCGGTGCTCGACCAGTGGCAGGAGCTCTCCGAGTCCGGGCCGCTCGCACACCGGTCGATCGACTACCTGCACGGCCGGATGCCCGGCGACGAGAAGAACGAGGTGATGGACCGGTTCACCCGCGGGGAGCTGGACGTCCTGGTCTCCACCACCGTCATCGAGGTGGGTGTGGACGTGCCCAACGCGACGATGATGGTGATCGTCAACGCCGAACGCTTCGGCGTGAGCCAGCTGCACCAGCTCCGCGGTCGCGTCGGTCGTGGTCAGCACGCCGGTCTGTGCCTGCTGATGACCACCGCGACACCGGGCAGCAGCTCGCACACGCGCCTGAAGGCGGTGGCCGACTCCAACGACGGTTTCGAGCTGGCGCGGATCGACCTGGAGGCGCGGCGCGAGGGCGACGTCCTCGGTTCTCTGCAGTCCGGTGGCAAGTCGTCGTTGCACTTCCTGTCGCTGCTCGACGACGCCGACGTCATCGCCGATGCGCGTGAACTCGCCACCGAGATCGTGCTCGCCGACCTGCCGTTGGCCGAGCATCCGGCGCTGGCCGCGCTGGTCGACGGCGTCCTGCTGCCGTCCAAGCTCGGATACCTCGAGAAGTCCTGAGACCCGGCCGCGGGTGTCGCGGGAACCGGAGCGGCGGCGGCCGCGTCTAAATCCCGGGGCCCACTATGCGCGCACTGCGGCAGGACATCGCTCGACGGATCACCACCGCGAGCCGTCGGCGCCGCGACGGCCGGATTCCGCTGACCGGGCGGCACTGGGCACTGCTGGTCGGGTTCGCGTTGACCGCGGTGCTCGTCGCCGTCGGCCTCGGTCTGCCGACGCCGCGGCAGGCGCCGTCGGTGCCTGCCGAGCGGGTCGCGCAGGCGCGCGCGGCGTTGGGCGGACTGCACGTGGTGGCCGCTCGGCTGCGACCGCCCGTGGACTATCAACGCTCGGCGTTCGGCCAGGCGTGGACCGATCACGGAGGTGTCGGCGCGGCCGGCAACGGCTGCGACACCCGCAACGACATTCTTCGGCGCGATCTGGCGGTCACGAAGTCGGTCGCGACGACCAGCTGTCCGGCCGCGGTCGCCGCCGGCCGCCTGCGCAGCCCGTACAGCGGACGCGAGATCGCCTTCGCGCGGGGTGCGGGCTCAGCGCAGGTGCAGATCGACCACGTGGTGCCGCTGGCCTATGCGTGGGACATGGGCGCGTGGGCCTGGCCAGCGCCGCGGCGGATGGCGTTCGCGAACGACCCGGCCAACCTGCTGGCCGTCGACGGGCCCAGCAATCAGGCCAAGTCCGACCTCGAACCGGGCCGGTGGATGCCCGCACTCCGCGGCTTCTGGTGCCAGTACGCGATCGGCTTTCTGACCGTCTCGGCGGCCTACCGGCTCGCGGTCGACGAAGCCTCCCGCCGCACGCTGGCAGCAGCGCTGGGGGAATGTCCAGCGGAGTGACGCCCGGCGAGGCCGCGCGCCTACGGGTTGGTCGGCGGCTGCTCGTCGGGCGTTTGGGGCCGGTAGGGGTCCGGTGCGCCGGGCTGATAGCCGGGCTGGTTCGGGTACTGCTGGTTCGGGTACTGCTGGCTGGGGTATTGCTGGCCGGGCTGTCCGGGGTAGCCGCTCATCGGGTACTGCTGCGCGTCGGGCTGCCAGGCGATCGGCGGAGCGTTCTTGGCGCGGCTGGCACCGACGGCCCACAGGATCACGCCGATCACCAGAAGCAGACCGCCGAGTCCGCCGCCGAACACGGCGAGCAGGACCCCGCCCGCGCCGGTGACGATGCTCGACGTCGAGATCTCGGGTCCGGCGACCACGCCGACGCTGTCGCAGTCGATCGTGTAGGTGCCGGCCTCGGGGAAGTGCAGCTTCCCGAACATGGTCACCGTGTCGGTATTGAAGTCGAAGGACGCATCGCTCGGCATCGTGCTCTGCTGGACCGTGGCGGGACCGGCGGCGGTGCAGCTCGGAACGGCGATGCCGGTGCTGGCGGAGTAGAGCCACAGGCTCGAATTCGCCTCGGCCACATGCGTGGTCGGGCCGTTGACCCGAAACGACTCGTTGACCGTGTCGGCGACCTTGCCGAGGCCGATGACCGCGAGGACGATGCCGACGATCACCGACACCACGGCGATTGCGAGGCCGGACCAGGTGAGCCACTTGCCGATCTTCTTCACCCCGCAATCATGTCACGGCGGCGGTCGCAGGGCCGGTCGATCACGTCCTTGACACGCGCAGCCGAGGGCGTGCACGGGGGCGTTGACGTGCCCTACGGGTCGGTCGGAGGCTGCTGGTCGGGTGTCGGGGGCCGGTAGTCGTCCGGTGCGCCGGGCTGATAGCCCGCCTGGTGCGGGTACTGCTGGCCGGGGTGCTGCTGACCGGGGTAGCCGCCCATCGGGTACTGCTGCGCACCGGGCTGCCAGCCGACCGGAGGGGCGTTCGTGGCGCGGCTGGCGCCGAGCACCCAGAGGATCACGCCGACCACCACGATCATGGCGCCCAGGATGCCGCCGAGGACGGCGAGCATGATCCCGGCTCCGCCGGCGAAAAGAGTCCACGTGGAGACTTCGGGTCCGGCCATCACGCCGACGGTGTCGCAGTTGATCGTGTAGGTGCCGGCTTCGGGGAAGTGCAGCTTCCCGAACACTGTCACCGGGTTGTTGTTGATGGTGAACGACGTGTCGCTCGACGCCGTGGTCTGCTGGACCGTGGCCGGGCCGGTGGCCATGCAGCTCGGAATGACGATGCCCGTGGTGCCCGATCCGTAGAGCCACAGGGTCGAGTTCGCCTCGGCCTCGTACTGGGTGGGGCCGTAGATGTCGAACGAGTCGGTGACCCCGTTCGCGATCTTCCCGAAGCCGACCACGGCCAGGGCGATGCCGGCGATCACCGACACCACGCCGACGGCAAGGCCGGACCAGGTGAGCCACTTGCCGATCTTCTTCACCCCGTCATCGTGTCACGGAGTGCGAAGTCGGGCGCGTCGGTTCTCGTGCCGAACACACGCAGCCGGAGAGTCGCCACCGCGACGGCGGCACCGCGTCGTCGACGTCTAACCTGGACACATGAGTGTGAGCACCCCGGAAACCCGCGACGCGCAGACCGTCGACGACGTGGTCCGCGCGCAGGCGCAGGCCGCGAAGAAGGCCGCCCGCGAACTGGCCACCCTGACCACGGCGACCAAGAACGAGGTGCTGCTGGCCGCCGCCGACGCGCTCGACGCCGCCGCCACGACGCTGTTGGCCGCCAACGCCGACGACGTGGCTCGCGCCGAAGCCGCAGGCACCGAGGCGTCCCTGGTGGACCGGCTGCGTCTGACCCCCGAGCGCGTCGCCGGCATCACTGGCGGCCTGCGTCAGGTGGCGGCGCTGCCCGACCCGGTCGGCGTGGTGGTGCAGGGCAAGACCCTGCCCAACGGTCTGGAACTGCGCCAGGTGCGGGTCCCGCTCGGCGTGGTCGGCTTCGTGTACGAGGCGCGGCCCAACGTGACCGTCGACGGCTTCGGCATCTCGTTCAAGGCCGGCAACGCCGTGCTGCTGCGCGGCTCGTCGTCGGCCGCCAGCTCCAACCGGGCGCTGGTCGAGGTGCTGCGCGGCGTCGTCGCCGAGCACGGCCTCAACCCGGACGCGGTGTCGCTGCTGCCCAGCGAGGATCGTGCGAGCGTCACCGCGCTGATCCAGGCGCGCGGCCTCGTCGATGTGGTGATCCCGCGCGGCGGCGCCGGCCTGATCGCGGCCATCGTGGAGAACGCGAAGGTGCCGACCATCGAGACCGGCTCGGGCAACTGCCACATCTACGTCCATTCGGCCGCCGACCTGGACACCGCGTGCAGCGTCATCGTGAACGCCAAGACGCGTCGACCCAGCGTGTGCAACACCGTCGAGACGGTGCTGATCGACAAGGCGATCGCCGATGTCGCCCTGGCGCCGATCGTCACCGCGCTGGCCGAGCAGGGCGTCACCGTGCACGGTGAGGAGCCCGGCATGGTGCCGGCCACCGAGGACGACTGGCACGCCGAGTACCTGTCGCTGGATGTCGCCGTGAAGGTGGTCGACGACCTCGACGCGGCTGTCGAGCACATCGAGACCTACGGGACCGGTCACACCGAAGCCATCATCACCGGCGAGTCGTCAGCGGCCCGCGACTTCACCGCCCGCGTGGACGCGGCCGCCGTGATGGTCAACGCCTCCACCGCGTTCACCGACGGCGAGCAGTTCGGCTTCGGCGCCGAGATCGGCATCTCGACGCAGAAGCTGCACGCCCGCGGCCCGATGGGGCTGCCCGAGCTCACCTCGTCGAAATGGATCGTGTGGGGCGACGGACAGGTGCGTCCGGCATGACCGCCGCCGCGGCCGAGGCCATCGTGCCGAGCTTCACGAGCACGACCGACGTGGTGGCCCAGCTCAAGACCACCGGCTACCTCGCCGACGAGGCGACGGCCACCGCCACCTACCTGGCCGACCGACTCGGCAAGCCGTTGCTGGTGGAGGGCCCGGCCGGCGTCGGCAAGACCGAGCTGGCCCGCGCCATCGCCGCCGCCACCGGCGCGGACCTGGTGCGTCTGCAGTGCTACGAGGGCATCGACGAGGCCCGCGCCCTGTACGAGTGGAACCACGCCAAGCAGATCCTCGCGATCCAGGCGGCCGGTCAGCGCGACTGGGATGCCACCAAGGACGACATCTTCTCCGAAGAGTTCCTGCTGGCCCGCCCGCTGCTCACCGCGATCTCGCGCACCGAGCCGACCGTGCTGCTGATCGACGAGATCGACAAGGCCGACGTCGACATGGAGGGCCTCCTGCTGGAGATCCTGTCCGATTTCGCGATCACCATCCCCGAGATGGGGACCGTCGTCGCGCAGCGTCGTCCCATCGTGTTGCTCACCTCCAACGCCAACCGGGAGCTCTCCGAAGCCCTCAAGCGGCGCTGCCTGTACCTGTACATCGACTTCCCCGACGCCGACCTCGAACGCGAGATCCTCGCCTCCCGGGTGCCGAATCTGCCGGAGAACCTGGCCGCCGAGGTGGTGCGCATCGTGGGTGTGCTGCGCGGCCTGGACATCCGGAAGAAGCCGTCGGTGGCCGAGACCATCGACTGGGGCAACACGCTGCTGGCCATGGTGACCGGCACGCCGGAGGAGCACGACGGCCGTGTCTCCGACTCGCTGCTCAAGCGCACGCTCGGCGTGGTCCTCAAGCACCGCGCCGACGTGCTCACCGCGGTGCGCGAGCTGAAGCTGGACTGACGTGAGTCACTCCACCTCGCCGCAGCAGCAGAGGTCGGCGCAGGAACTGGTCGACACCCTCACCGGGTTCGTCGAGGACCTGCGCGGACGGGGCATCGTGGTGGGGCCGTCGAACCTGATCGACGCCGGGCAGGCGATGGAAGTGCTCGACCTGCTCGACCGCACCAGCCTGCGGGAGGGGCTGGCCGCGACGCTGCTGTCCGATCACCTGCACCGCGACACCTTCGACCTCTGCTTCGAGCTGTGGTTCCCGTTGGGGCACAGCGCACGGGCCGGCGCGGTCGACGTGCCGCGCACCGACGACGGCGAGGTGGACGTGGCGGCGCTGCGCGAGCTGACCGCCGAGATCCTGTCCGACGAGGAGGCCGTCGCCGACGGCCGTTTCGATCAGCTGGTGGCCGCCATCGTCAACGAGGTGGGCCGGTACGAGTCGGCGCGCGGCGAGAGTTTCTCGGTGTACCAGGCGATGTCGGCGATCTCGCCGCAGACGCTGATCGCCCGGATCGCGGCCGCCATGGCGGCCGGGATCCCCCGCGAGGAGGGGGAGCGCGCCGGCACGGACGCGTTGACCCGTCGGGCCGCGCGGGACGCGACGCTGGCGCTGCGGGCGGCGGTGGAGACCGAGGTGCAGCGTCGGATGTCGGCGCTGCGCGGGCGCGATGAGGTGGCCGCGTACGCGGTGCCGAAGCTGCCCGAGCAGATCGACTTCTTCTCGGCCAACCCCCAGGACATGGTCAAACTGCGGCGCACCATCGACCCGATCGCCCGGCTGCTCGCGGCGAAGCTGGAGTTCCGTCGACGCCGCAACAACCGCGGCGCCGTCGACATCCGTTCCACGCTGCGGGCGTCGATGTCCACCGGCGGCGTGCCGATCGAACTGCGGCGCCGCAAGCCGCGTCCCGGCAAGCCCGAGCTGGTGGTGATCTGCGACGTGTCCGGTTCGGTCTCCGGGTTCAGTTCGTTCACCCTGCAGCTGGTTTACGCACTGCGCCAACAGTTTTCGAACGTGCGGGTGTTCGCGTTCGTCGACACCGTCGACGAGGTGACCGACTACTTCGATCGGTCCAACGCCGACGACCAGTTCGGCGAGCGGATGACCACCATGCTCAGCCAGGCGCGGATCAGCACGCGGGACGGCCATTCGGACTACGGGCACATGCTGCGCGGCTTCGTGGAGAACTACCTCGACTCGCTGACCCACCGCGGCGCCCTCCTGATCCTGGGCGATGCGCGCAACAATTACGCGCTCTCGAGCGTCGATTCTCTTGCGACACTGCGGGATCGGGTGCGCAACGCGTACTGGCTCAATCCGGAGCGCCGGGAGAACTGGGACACCGGCGACTCCATCGCCGGCCGGTACGGCGAGGTGATCGAGATGTACGAATGCCGCAATGCCGAGCAACTCGGTCAGGTGATCGGAAAACTGCTGCCGGTGTGATGTCCGGCGCGGGGACGCATCCCGCCCGCGTAAGCTCTGCATCCATGTCCGACGTGCCGTACACCCCGCGCCGCATCGGTGTCATGGGCGGCACCTTCGATCCGATCCACAACGGACACCTGGTCGCGGGCAGCGAAGTGGCGCACCGGTTCGGCCTCGACGAGGTGATCTTCGTGCCCACCGGACGCCCCTGGCACAAGGAGGGCGCCGCCGACGGGGTCGTCGCCCGCACCGTGTCCCCGGCCGAGCACCGCTACCTGATGACGGTCATCGCCACCGCGTCGAACCCGGACTTCACCGTCAGTCGTGTCGACATCGACCGCACCGGCGTGACGTACACCGTGGACACCCTCGGCGACCTACGACGCGAGTATCCGGACGACCAACTGTTCTTCATCACCGGAGCCGATGCGCTGGAGAGCATTCTGACCTGGCAGAATTGGGAAGAGCTGTTTGAGCTGGCGAACTTCATCGGGGTCTCCCGACCCGGATACGCCCTCGATGCTTCGCATTTGGACGACTATCTGGCGACCAAACCGGCCGACGCGCTGCAGACCATGGAGATCCCCGCCCTGGCGATCTCGTCCACGGACTGTCGTGCTCGGGCACGGGAGGGCCGCCCGGTCTGGTATCTGGTGCCCGACGGGGTGGTCCAGTACATCAGCAAACACGGCCTGTATCGAAAGGAAACCACGTGACCGCTACCGATGAGGCACGCGCGCTGGCGACGATCGCCGCCCACGCCGCCGCCGCCCGCAAGGCCGAGAACGTCGTCGTCATCGACGTCTCCGAACTGCTGGTGATCACCGACCTGTTCCTGATCGCCTCGGCCGACAACGAACGTCAGGTCAACGCGATCACCGAGGAGATCGAGGACCGCCTCCGCGAGGCCGGCCACCAGCCGCTGCGCCGCGAAGGCACCCGCGAGGGCCGCTGGGCGCTGCTCGACTACGGCGACGTCGTGATCCACGTGCAGCACGGTGAGGAGCGCGAGTTCTACGGCATCGAACGACTCTGGGCCGACGGCCCGATCGTGGAGATCGAGGGCCTCGAGCAGGCCGCCGCCGGTGGTTCCGACACGGACGAGGCATGAGTTTCGAGCCCGATCAGGGAGACACCAGCGTCGAGCGCCTCACGCCGATCGTGCGGCGGCTCGTCCTGTTCCGCCACGGGCAGACCGAATACAACGTCGCCCGTCGCATGCAGGGACACCTGAACACCGAACTGTCCGAGGTCGGCGTGGCGCAGGCCGCCCGCGCGGCCAAGGTCCTGGCGGCCCGGTCGCCGCGGATGATCCTGTCGTCGGACCTCAACCGCGCCTACGACACCGCGCTGGCGCTCGGCGCCGAGACCGGCCTGGACGTCATCACCGATTCGCGCCTGCGCGAGACGCACCTGGGCTACTGGCAGGGCCTGACCCACCACGAGGTCGACGCCGCCATGCCGGGGGCGCGCCGCATCTGGCGCGACGATGCCACGTGGACCCCGCCCGGCGGGGAGAGCCGCGTCGACGTCGCAGCCCGCGCCGTGCCGGTGGTGACCGAACTCGTCGACGAGATCCACGACTGGGGCCAGGGCGACCGTCCGGAATCGCCCGTGGTGCTGGTGGCGCACGGCGGCGTGATCGCCGCGATGACCGCCCGCCTGCTGGATCTGCCGGTCGCCAACTGGCCGGTGCTCGGCGGCCTGGCGAACACGAGCTGGGTGCAGTTGTCCGGCCACAGCCTGCCCGGGGAGAAGCCGACCTGGCGGCTGGACGTCTGGAACGCCCTGGACGTGTGGAACCACGCGCCTGACACCGCCGATCCGGGCGTGCAGTGAGCCCGGAGACCGCGCCGGGCGACGAACCCGGATCGATCCTGGTGCTCGCGGACTCACTGTCGTTCTATGGGCCGGTCGGCGGGCTGCCCGCCGACGACCCGCAGATCTGGCCCAACCGGGTCGGTGCCGCGCTGGGGCGTCGGGTGGAGCTGCACGCGCGCATCGGGTGGACCAGCCGTGACATCTGGTGGGCGGTGACCCAGGATCCGCGCCTGTGGTCGGACCTGAGCAAGGCCGACGTCGTGGTGCTGGCGTACGGCGGCATGGACTCGTTGCCGTCGCCGCTGCCGACGGCGCTGCGCGAACAGATCCGCTACGTGCGGCCCGCGGGCCTGCGCGAGCGGGTGCGCGGCGCGTACGGCTGGTTGCAGCCGCGCCTGTCGTCGCTCGGCTGGCCGATGGCGTTGCCGCCCGCGGTGACCGTCGGGTACTACGAGAAGGTGCGCGCCTCTCTGGCGCACCTGCGGCCGGAGTTGCCGATCGTCGTCGCGCTGCCGCCCACGCATGCGAGCCCGTACTACGGCTACGCCCATCCGGGGCGCGTGCCGACCAGTGCGGCCATCGAGCGGTGGGCGCACGAGCACGACCTGGCCGTGGTCGACTTCTTCCCGATCACCTCCGTCGATTTCACCGACGCGCCGGCGACGATGAACCCCGACGGCATCCACTGGGGCCTGCACACCCACGCGGCGATCGCCGAGCTGGTGGCGCCCGCGGTGGCCGCGCAGCTCCCGGGCGGCGCGAGCGAGGTTGAGCGCTCCGGCTAAGTTGTAGGGGTGCCTGTCATCGTCGTCACCGACTCGTCGTCGCGGTTGCCCGCGTCACTGGCCGACCGCTACGGAATCGTGCAGGTCCCGCTGCATGTGAGCATGCCCGATGGCGCCGAGTATCTCGAAGGTGTCGACGACATCTCCAGCGACGTGATCTCCACGCCGGGCGCGACCACCTCCGGTGCGAACCCGCAGGACCTCATCGACGCCTACCGCGAGGCCATTGAACGCAGCGACGGCGACGGCGTGGTGGCCGTGCACATGTCCCGTCGACTGTCGGGCACGTGGGCGGCAGCGCGGTTGGCGGCCGAGGAGTTGGGTGACGTGCTGCGGGTGGTCGACTCGCGGGCCGCCGGGGTGTCCGTCGGGCTCACGGTGCTAGCGGCCGCGCAGGCGGCCGAGGCCGGCGCCGACCGCGATGCCGTGTACGAGGCGGCGGTGCGCGCCGCGGCGACCGCCGAGTCGTTGATGTGCGTGCAGACCCTGGAGAACCTGCGCAACAGCGGCCGGATCAGCACCGCGGGCCATCTGCTCGCGTCGGCGCTGTCGATCAAGCCGATCCTGCAGATGTCCGATGGCGTGCTCGCCCTGCTCGAGCGGCAACGCACCATGACCAAGGCCGTCAAGAAGATGGTCGACACCATCGTCGAGTCGGTGGGCGACGACGAGGTGACGGTGGCGATCCAGCACTGCCACGCGCCCGAGCTGGCGGTGCAGGTGCATCAGAGCGTGGTGGATCGGCTGCCGAACGTCACGTCGTCGCTGGTGGTGGAGTTGGGCCCGGTGCTCGGCATTCACGTCGGCCGCGGCGCCGTCGGCGTCACCGTCGGCCGCGGCCTGCAGCCCCTCGACTGACTCTCCAGTGAACTCCGAAGTCGACTAGCCGGCGGGGTACACGGGCGGGGCCGCGGTCGGCACGAATCCGGGCATCGGCGCCATCTGGCCGGGCGAGACTCCCCGCGCCGCGGAGGCGTACGGGTTCACACTCGGGTCGGCGAACGCGATGTGCTCCCAACGCCACTGCTGGATGCGCGGTCCGACCCAGAACGAGTAGATGCCGAGCGTGATGATGCACAGCAGGAACCACTTGACCCAGTTGCCGAAGAGACCCCATCCGCTGCCGGTGAACACGAGCTGATGACCGTCGATGTACGAGTGCTTCGCGCGCCAGCGCTCGCGGAGCACGAGTGCGAACGGGTAACAGATACCGAGCGTGCAGACGGTGATGAGCAGAGCGAGCAGGCCGGTGCCGAAGTACGTGGCGGCGCCGCCGTCGAATCGAAAGCGCCGATGATCTGGTGTGACCATGCCGTCCCCCTTTCGTGAGTGTGAGTGGTTGATGCAGTCGCCAGAGACTATGACGCACCTCCGACAAAGATCACCGATGGGCAGCCTGCGCCACGGTGGGGACCGGGAACCTGTGGACAACGGCGGCTGTCCACAGGGCACCGTGCGACGGCCTCGTAGCGGCCGCGGGGGCGGCTTACCGTCGCGGCATGGCCAGGCGATCTTCCACCGCAGCGAGCAGTCCACTCGATCGGGTGCTGCCGCGTCCGCACCTCGTCCCGGGACCGCGTACCGAACCGGGCGAGTCGTCCGCGCGCCGCGCCGCCGATGAGCAGTCGGCTGGGGAATGGGGTGCGGAGGAGTGGGGTGCCACCGCGATTCCGGCCTGGTTGGACACGCCGGCGGGCCGTCGGGCGTGGGCCGGACGCGGTGACGTGGACCCCGGCGAGGGCGACCTCGACCCGGCGGACGACGTCGACGCGCACGACTTCGATCGGGACGGTCTCCGAGACGGTGATCGCCGAGCCGACGATGTCGGTGACGGCGATCCCGGCGGCGAGGAGTTCGATGACAGGAGTTTCGATGACAGGGACCTCGACGACGGGGATTTCGATGACGAGGATTTCGACGACGAGGATTTCGATGACGACTGGGGTGCGGCACCGAAGCGGCGATTGACCATGCTCCCGCCCGCGGCGCTCGCTCTGATCGGTATCGGGATGATCGCCTGCGTCATCGCCGGCTTCACCCTGCTGCGGAACACCGAACCCGCGGCGCCGCTCGTGAACTTTCCGGCGTCGGCCGGGCCGACCCCCACCGCGGAGTCCGGCGGATCGCCCGGCGCGGAAGGCGGCCCGTCGGCGAGTAGTGCGCCCTCGAGCGCGGCGGCGACCGAGATCGTGGTGAGCGTCGCCGGTCTGGTGCACAAGCCGGGGCTGGTCCGGCTGGCGCCCAACTCTCGGGTGGCCCAGGCACTGGAGCAGGCCGGGGGCACCCGCGCGCAGGCCGACGTGCTGAGCCTGAACCTGGCGCAGATCCTGCACGACGGCGATCAGGTCCTCGTCGGCACGCGCGATCCCGCGGTCGGCTCGGTGCGCAGCGCGGTGGTGTCCTCCGGCGCGGGACCGGTGGCGGGCGACGGTGCGACCGCCGGCCGCGCGCCCGTCGTCCCCGGGGCCGGCGGCGCCGCGGCGAAGGTCGATCTCAACACCGCCACCCTCGCCGAACTGGACACCCTGCCCGGCGTCGGACCGGTCACGGCACAGGCGATCATCGCCTGGCGGGAGCAGCACGGGGGCTTCACCTCGGTGGACCAACTCGCCGAAGTGGACGGCATCGGCCCCGCACGACTGGCCAAGCTCCGCGACGCGGTGACCGTGGGCTGATGGCCGTCGACCTGCGCCTCGCGGGACCGGCCGCGGCGTGCTGGGGCACCTGCGCGATCGCGCTCGCCACACCGCTGCCGGTCACGCTGGTGCTGACCGCGACGTGGACGGTCGCCGCGGCCGCGGGGTGGTTCGGCTGGCGTCACCGGCGGGCGGCGCTCGCGGCCACCGTCCTGGGCGTGTGCGGCGTGGCCGCTGCCGCCGGTGCGGTGTGTGCGATCCGCATCGGACTGGTGGAATCGTCGCCGGTCCGGGACCTGGACGGCAAACCGCGGGTCGTGCTGCAGGTGTCCGGCGATCCGCGGGTCTTCGCCGGGAACGGGGGCGCCACGCTGCCGGTGCGGGTTCTGGCGGCGGGTGGACGGCAGCTACGGGCCGTCGACGCCGTGCTCCTGACCCGCGTCACGCAACTGCCGGAAACTGTTCCGGGACAGCGCCTTTCGGTCCGGGTGCGGGTGCGACCACCGCCGCCGGGGCCAGCGAACCGATTGGTGGCGGCACGCCTCACCGCCGTCGACGAACCCCGGGTGGTGGCGCAGGCGCCGCCGTGGCAGCGGTGGGCGGGTCACGTTCGCTTCCGGTTGCGAGAGTTGTCAGCACGGGCCCTGCCGCCGCAGGCGGCCGGTCTGTTCCCGGGATTGGTGCTCGGCGACACCGGACTGCTCGATCAGCAGTTGCGTACCGACTTCTCCGCGGCCGGCCTCACTCACTTGACCGCGGTCTCCGGAGACACAGCATAATAAAGGTATGGGTATCGTCGACGCTATAAAGCCGCTGGTAGCGAGAGAATACCTGCGGGTCTCGCAGGACGCGGACGGTCGAGGGAAGTCTCTCGACCAACAGCAGGAGGAGAACCACCCCGCGATAACAGCCCAAGGCTGGAGCATCCACCCGACGCCATACCGGGACCAGGGAATCAGCGCGAGCCGTTATACGCGCAAGAGTCGCGACGGCTTTGAACTACTGATCACAGACCTGCGGGGCGGGTCGTTCGAAGCGGACATCCTAGTGCTGTGGGAGTCCAGCCGCGGCTCCCGCCGGCTCGGCGAGTGGGCCACCCTGATGGACCTGTGCGAGGACCAGGGGGTACAGATCTGGGTCACAGCTGACCGCAAGCTGTACGACACGGCCAACGCCCGCGACCGCAAGAGCCTGGCCGAGGACGCAGTCGACGCCGAGTATGAGTCGGCGAAAATCTCGAAGCGGATCAAACGCGACGTCGCCTCCGCTGCGCGTGCCGGCCGTGTCCACGGCAAGAACCTCTACGGCTACCAGCGGCACTACGTCCAGGGGCCCCGCGGCCCCGTGCTCGACGCGATCACTGAGCACCCCGACCAGGCCCCGATCGTTCGCGAAGCGGCCCGTCGCGTCTTGGCGGGAGAGAGCCTCTACGCGATCGCCAAGGACTTCAACGCGCGAGGCCTACCGCCACGGCGACCGTCACACGACCCGGCCGGGCGGCGAAAAGGGTTCGGCTGGACCGGAGGCGCCGTGAAGCAGATGCTCTCCATCCCCGCCTACGCCGCCAAGCGGGTGCACCGGGGCGAGGTCGTCGCCGACGCCGTGTGGCCCGCACTGATCGAGCCCGATGAGTGGGAAGCGCTGCAGGCGATACTGTTCCAGCCGGGCCGACGCCGGAACGCCAACGCGTGGACCGTCCGCTACCTGTGCACCGGCGTCGTGGTCTGCGGCGTCTGTGGTTCGCGCCTGCGGGTCGGCAAGCAGAACAGGGGCGCGGGGCCGCGCGTCCCGAAGCCGGAGTCGGTGACCAAGATCGAGTACAAGCAGGCCGAGCGGGAGCGCGAGCAATGGAAACAACGTCGTCGCGAGGAGTGTGCCTGCGCAGAGGGACCCGACGACGACGGTGTCCAGGGGGCCGACCGGTGCGTGTATCACTACCGCACGTACGTGTGCTCCGGCCTACCTGGGCCGGACGGCGAGCGCGGCTTCCACGTCACGATGAAGACAGAGCATCTCGACCGCGTTATCAGCGAAATGATCATCGCACGCTTGGAGCGACCGGATTTTCTCGCGCAGATCAACGACAACACCGACAGCGCCAGCGGTGAACGCCGCGAGCTCCTGGCCCAGATCAACGCCGACCGCGCGTACTTAGAGGACGTCAAGGCGCAGGCCGCGGAAAAGCGTGACCTCAACATCTACTTCGACCAGCAAGCTCGAATCCAGCCGCAGATCGACGCTGCCCAAGCGCGACTAGAGCAGCTGGCCGCGGTGGACCCGCTCGTGCTGACGCTGGCGCAAGAGGGCTCGGTCAGAACCGCCTGGGAAGCGATGGACATCGTCAGTCAGCGCCGAGTCATCGCCGCCATCGCCGTGCCGCAGCTTCTGCCGGCCGAACGCAAGGGCCTCCGGGGGCTCTCTCCAGAGCGCATCACCCCCGGCTGGAAGTAGCGCGTTGGCGGCTGTGGGGGGATCCCGGGGGATCGTAGGGGGTTAGCCCATTCTCGATCCCCCGGGATCCCCCCACAGCGATGAATCGGACCGTGGTCCGATTCACCGCTGGCCTATCGTCTGCGGCGTAGCCGCCGACAAAGCGGCCCTGTTCCCGGACATGGCCGCCGGCCGCACGCGGCGGGCGGCTGTCGCCACCACCCACGCCCTGCAAGGAGCATTGGTATGCACGAGGATTACATCATCGATCAAGTCGCTGCGATCCAGGCCGCCTCCGGCTTCCACCTCACCACCGGGGACATCTCCGCTATGCGCCGGCTACTGCGTGGTGAGGTCACCGTCGAGCAGGAGAAGGTGGCTGTGTTGGCCGAGCTTGCCACTGCCCGGGTCGGTGCCCCAACGCCTGGACCGCCTATCCGAGACAACCTGCTCGGACTAACCTGCCCCGCTGAGCTTCACATCGCCGAGCGGAGGTTGACCTCGCTCCGAATGGCGCAGCTCGTCGCCGACCCAGGGGTCCTCGACTCGTGACGACCATGAGCCACCCGCCCCTGGCGGCCTGCACGTCGCGGACGCCGACTGGCGCCGCGCCCACGCGGCGCTGAGTCCTACAAAGGTCGGTTGGGTCGGTTGGGTCGGTTGCTTGGAGCCTGTACCCACGCGAGATGAGCACGGGAACAGCTCGTAGCGGGCACGCGCAGAGAAAATTCCGCATGCGCGTAGGTGAGATCGAACCGACCCAACCGACCCAACCGACCCAACCGTGGCGAGGACGTGACCCAGCCATGGCCGCGGAGCGGCCCGGAGAAGGCCCGTAGCACCCGGCTCAACCGGAGTCGTTCAGCCGAACGACTCCGGTTCTTGTGTTTTGTCGGATCATCCGTAGTATCCACAATGTAGCCGTAGAGCTACATTGCAACCCAGGGGGAGATCATGCATGGCCGTGCCACGGGGCCCGTGAAACAATCGGGCCGTGCCCGCACCCGACGCCCAACTGACCGCCGCTCAGCGGCGGGTTCGTGCCGTGCGTAGGCAGGCCCTTGCCGAGGCGCTCGTCGCCGCACGTACCGCAGCCGACATGACGCAGACCGAACTCGCCGAAGCGGCCGGGCTGAGCCGGAGCGCCATCGCCCGCCTCGAAGCCGGTGACGCCGGCATCGCCAGCGACAGGCTCTGGGATCTCTGTGTCGCCCTCGGAATGCGCCCGAGCAAGTTCTTCCTGCTGGCCGAGGCTGACGCCGAGGCTGCCGAAACCCTCGGCGACGCCTAGTACGTAGCCCTTCCGGGGCTCTTCTCAACGACCGACACGAGCACGCCGGTCGATCTCACTCACACCTCGAAGGGGTACTCCATGCCCGAAATGCCACCATCTGTCGACTTCTACGCCGCTCTTGGCCTCGATCGCGCGGCGTCACCTCGCAACCTCGTCGCCGAACTGACTCGACGGATCGGTCAGACTCCGCCCGGCCCTGCGCGTATCCCGTTGGAGCAGGCGAGGGCCGTTCTGGGCGATCTGGGAAAGCGCCGGGTCTACGACGCCCGTCTCAACAATCCGCAGGCGCACCCGTGGACCCCTGACGAGCTGCACAATCTCGCGATGGCGCCGGCCCCGCACCAGCCGTCCGGGATCGCCCGATTCATCGGCGACGGCCGACAGCGGACCATTATCTTAAGTGTTGTCGCCGCCGCGCTATCCGTGCTGCTTATCGTGGTCGTCGCCTTCGGCGGCTCTGACGAGGAGGTCGCGAGTTCAGTGGCGGCCGCGAGCAGCGGCGCGGCGAAGGAGTCTTCGACATCGCCCACGTCCAGCAAGTTCGTGCCTGATAGCCAATCGGCCAGGGGTGATTCCCCCACACAGATGGTAGTGACCACCGGCACGATCGACCTGAGTGCGGCGCTCAAACCGTACGGGTTTGTCCGTACACGTGCAGAGCCGATCCCGTACTTCAAACGAGCGAAAGTCACGGACGAGGGCACGGCGGTAGTCGACATGCAGATCTCCGACCCCGGTCTATTCAGTTACTCGGGTCTGATCAACCTCGAATGGCGTGTGACATTCGCTCCGACTAAGGACAACACGGCTGTCGAGATTGTGAAGGTCGAGGGGTTCGAGCAGTGGCAGACCGATGGTCGGGATAAATCTGATATTGATGACTCGGCGCTGGTCGGTGGCTCGGCGCGGGCTGGTAAGACTGAGTATCTGGCCGTGCGTGAAGAGGACGGCGAGGTCCGTCCTTTGTTGACTACGCGCAACGTGCAGTTCGGAGCGGGCAATCCACTGATGCTGTGGCAGGGGCTGGCTAGCGACATGTCGCGTCTGATCTACTTCGGCGAGCTGCAGCCTTACAAGAAGTAGGCCCCGGGGCCGGGTGACCAGTGGCCCGGTGGTGAAGAACGACGACCCGGGGCGCTGTTGTCGCATGCCGCCACGAATGGACAGTGGCTTCCCCTCGCTGCTCAATTCTCGCGAAGCCGAGTCGATGGCGGTGGCCAAACCACAACTGAGCGCCCGGAAACCGAAGGGCAGCCCCTTGTTGTGTTCGCTGTACGCGATTCAAATCAGCAATTCTACGGAGATCTGAAGCCACCCGTGGAGTGACCCTGCGCCGACTGGGGGGTCGGCTCGCACCCTCCGCCAGACGAATAGTAAGGAGCGCAAAGATGTCCGCCGCTGTGGTTACTGACTACGCACCGGAACCGAGCCTGGCACAATCGGGGACTCTCTACGCCAGCTCGTCGGCGGCGATCGCCCCGCTCAGCGCAGTGCTGACGGCGCTGGCTCTGGGCCTGACTCAGCTGATCGCAATACGCGGATGGGCCGATCGCCACGACCTACGCGGTGCGCTCATGCAATGGGACTCGCTGTGGATGACCAACATCGCCGAGCACGGCTACCTCGGCTTCAGCATCGGAGACGAGCCCATTCGGTGGCAGTCGGTCGCCTTCTTCCCGGGGTACCCGACCCTCGTCCGGATCGTCGCCTCGCCGATGACGATCTTCGGGGTCCACGACGCCACTTACATCGCCGCTGTGATCGTGTCGACAGCTTCCTGCGTCGCGTTGGCAGCGGGGCTGGCCGTCCTCGCCCTCCAGCTCTGGCGTCGATTGCCGGACTCGGTCCGGCTCCCGCCACCGACGACACGGGCGCAGGTCTGCGTCGCCGTAGCGGTCACCGTCCTGGCTTTCGGTGCGCCGATGAGCGTCATCTACTGGATGCCGTACTCGGAGTCCTTGTTCACCGCCTCAGCGGTGTGGGCGCTGGTGCTGGTGCTGCGTCGCCAGTACCTCGCGGCCGGACTGCTGGTGCTTGTCGCCGGTCTGACCCGGCTCACCGCGAGTGCGCTGGTCCTCACCTTGTGTGCCGTGGCTGTCGTCGAGCTGTGGCAGTGGGCGCGGCGGCGGACAGAGTTCCCGGTCGCGGCGGTCCTCGCACCGATCATCGGCTCGGCCGGAATCGGCGGCTACCTGCTGTGGGCCGACGCCACCGTGGCCGACATCGGCGGCTACTTTGCGGCCCAGGACCGCGGCTGGGGTTCCGGCTTCGACTGGGGCTCCTCAACGCTGGACTGGCTGGCGAACAACCTCGCCCTTGACGTCGGTGACGCCACCGGCTTGGGGCTGGGTCTGTCGAGCTGGTCGATGATCCTCGTCGCGGGGCTGATCGCGGTGTCCCTGTGGCCGCTGCTCGGCCGGTGGTTGCCCTGGCCGGTCTGGCTGACGGCGACTACCGTCGCACTTATCGTGCTGGGCTCCGGCGGAATCATGCACTCCAGGCCCCGGCTCCTGCTGCTGCCGACCTTGCTGCTCATGATCCCCTTCGTCGTTCGGGCAACCCGGTGGGCGTCCAGGCAAAGCTATCCCTGGCTCTGGGTCATCCTCGGGGTCGAGATCGGTGGGCTCTGGTGCGGCTTCGGCTTCTGGGTATCGGGCCACATGCTTATCGACTTCGACTACGGGATCTGAGGCAGAAGAGGCCGCCGTTCCCGCGCGGCGCAGCCGCGAACAAGCCCTCCTCGACACCGATTCGAGGAGGGCTTGTTCTTCATGTCAACAACTACCGAAACGTCCCCGCCCCGTGTGTGGGTCGGGTGCGAAAGCTGCTATGCCGCAGGCCGCCTCGTCGGCTTCTGGGTCAACGCCGTCGACGCGGCCGACGTCACTGCCGAGGCGATCCATGCCGAGTCCGACGTGGACTGGCGCGTCGAGGGTTGCGAAGAGTTCACGTGCATGGACACCGATGGCTTGCCGACCAACGGTGAGCCGTCGTTGTCTGAGGCGGCGCGCTGGGGCGAGATCTACCAGGAAGTAGGCGCGGAGCAATGGCTGGCGCTGTGCGCCTGGGTCCGTAGCGGCGCGTACGCGGCCGAGGGGGACAGCGACTTCCCGGTGCTGTCGGACTTCGAGGAGAGGTACGCCGGAGAGTGGGAGTCGTTCCGCGACTTCGCGTTTCAGTTTGCCGAGGACACAGGCTTGCTGCAGGGCGTACCCGAAGAGGTCGAACGCTACTTCCATTGGGACTCGTGGATCCGCGACCTGGAGGTCGACTACAGCGTCGAACGGGCACCCGGAAACGGCGTCTACATCTTCCGGAACTTCTGATGAGCGCCGACCACCTGGCCGACGCGCTCGAGCTCGTCCCCGAGGCGTGGATTGCCGACGTCGCCGCCGACGCTGCGGCGCAGAGCTGCACAGTCACTTTCACCGCTGCAGCCGGCGGGTTACGTACCGACGTGATCGACCGCATCCATGCCGCCGGCGCCGCGCGTGCCAGCGACCCCGTGTGGGAGTCGCTGACCGAGGGCCAACGGCTCGACGCCTTGTTCCCCAGTTACAACGGGATCGGTTCGCTTGAGCTTCTAGCCGAACTGGGCGTCACCCCCGTGTACGTCCTGACAACTGCCCGCTGACCCTGAACCCGCACTCCTGACCGGGGTGCGGGTTCTTCCTTTTCTCGTTGACCTGACGCCCTGCCGGGAGCGCCCATGGCGGGCCCTCGCTGCGCTCACGCCGGCCACGGTTTGGCTGCGGCGGGTTGCGGGAGTGCGGTCTACTGGTTCGGTGGATGACGACCCGACCATGACCGAGGCTGAGATCGACGCTGAGTTCGAGCGGACGCAGCCGATCGGCAACGCACTGCATGCATTGGCTCAGGCCGAGCTGGCCGTTGCCGCCGTCGACGATCTGCCGGCCGACGTGCAGGAAAGGCTCGATCGGATCATCGTGGCAGCGCTCGACGAAGTCGGCCGCGGCTCCGATGACTGAACAGCCGCTCTGATACCCAGCCGCGGCGGCACTGTTAGCCCCGCATAGTCTCTTATCGGCTGCGCTGTCGCGGAAATCTATTGAGGTGAGGGGTAAAATTGACGGACGACTCCAATGTCCTTGACCAACTAATTTCACGCATTGACGACGATGTCCTGCGCTCCCGGTTGGCCCACGAGGTGGATCTTCTGCGAGGCTCACGCCGTTTCGGCTTGGTGTTCGACCGCCACCTACCCGAGTCGGTGCGTCTGCCAGACCACCCCATCCGCAAGGGCATCCGCGTCGCGCTGCGTGATGAGTCCTCGACCGAGACGTGGGTCGTCGATCGATTCACCGATCGAACCCGTGAGATGGCAGTTCTCGGCGGGGATGGCGGCGAGCGGCACGTCTCCGAGTTGATCGTCGTCCGCGAGTTCGGCGAGCCGATCTACCCCGGCCTGCGCTCACTCGAGCGCATCGAGAACGGTCCGGCGGACGCCCCGTGGCATGTTGTGATCAACGGAGAGAACTTCCACGCCCTACAGGCGCTGCGGTCCACCCACCGCGGCAAGGTAGACCTGATCTACATCGATCCGCCCTACAACACCGGCAATGATGGCTGGATCTACAACGACCGCTACGTCGACAAAGCGGACAGGGCGAAGTCCTCGAAGTGGCTGTCATTCATGGAGCGTCGACTGTTAATCGCGCGCGACATACTACGGACTGACGGTGTCATCTGCATAAGTATTGGTGCTCAGGAAGTCCATCGACTGGTTTCTTTGTGTGAGCAAGTCTTCTGCACACAGGTAGTTCAGTGCATCACTGTCCAGACCAGCGGTGGAAAGCCCTCGAACGGCCTCGACTATATGCATGAACATCTGGTTGTCGTCACTTCCGGGGCTTTTGAGCCTTCCGCCACGTCGTTCACGGGAGGCGTCGCCCGTTCGCCGTGGGAGCGAATGACGTTGACTACCTTTACCCCTGTGACTCGACCCAATCAGGCGTATCCGATCTTCGTAGACGCTAAGACTGGCGCCCTGCACGGCGTCGGTAAGACTCTCGCAGAGATGATCAAGGCCGGAGATTATATTGGGGATCCTGCCGACTTCGTTTTCGAAACCGATCGCACTCCGGCCGGTTGCATCGCTGTATGGCCTGTCACCAGTCAGGGCAAGGAATGCGTCTGGCGCCTGATCCCGCAGTCATTTCTTGCGGACTGGGAAAAGGGTCTAATTCGGATAACGCCGGAGAAGTTGCGCGGAGAGCCAAGTTTCCGGATCCAGTACATTGCTGGCGGGAATCAGAAAAAGATCCGCGAAGGTGTCCTAGTTCCGAGCGGCACGGTCGATGGCGTCCCAACCTTGATATTTGGGAAGGGCACTACTGCGGGAACCTCCGTTCCCACCATATGGAGCGAGCAAGGGCACCGCACCAGTCGTGGAAACAAGGCGCTGGCCGACGTTCTCGGTGAGGGGCAGTTTCCATACCCGAAGCCCCTCGATCTCATCACTGATGTCCTCCTCGGCTTTGGACAGAGCAACCGAGATCTGACGGTCCTTGACTTCTTTGGAGGGTCCGGAACGCTCAGTCAAGCGATTATGCGCTTGAATGCTGAGGATGGCGGTTCCCGCCAGTCGATACTGGTGACTAACAACGAGGTTGGCGCCACAGAAGCCAAGAGGCTCCGAGAAGCCGGTCTGCACCCAGGAGATCGGCAGTGGGAAGAACGTGGAGTATTTGAGCGCGTCTGCCGCCCTCGGATCTCGACCGTGGTCACTGGTGTTCGACCTGACGGATCGGTCTACTCCGAAGGCTTTCCTGCGAACGTCGAGATATTTGACCTCACCTACCTCGACCCCGGCATGGTCCGGCGAGGTCACGAGTTCGAGTCGGTCGCCCCGCTCATGTGGCTCGAAGGCGGCGCACACGGTCCGAGGATTGACGAGATGCCCGAGGGGGGCTGGGCGCTGACGGACACCTACGGGGTGCTGTTCGACGTCGATGTTCTAACTGCATTCGCCGAGGCTGTTACAGACGCTGCCACCAGTGGAACCTCTCCATCGGTGATTTTCGTGATCACTGATTCCGAAGCCGAATATCAGGAGGCAGTCGAGCGGCTCCCTGTAGGGGTCGAGACGGTCCAGCTGTACGAGGATTACGTGTCGAACTACACCATCAATATCGCCGGTGGTGCGCGATGAAGTTCACGTTGGAGCGCTACCAGAACACCGCTGTGAAGTCAGTGCTCACCAGTCTCGCCAAGGCCCGCGCTGGCTTCCTCGACGACGGCGAACGGACCGCTGTGGGGCTGACGGCCCCGACCGGCGCGGGGAAGACCGTCATCGCGACCGCGGTGCTCGAGGGGATCTACAAGGGTACGGCGACTCGCCCTCCGAACCCAGCCATGACGGTCCTGTGGATCACCGATGACCGTTCGCTCAACGCCCAGACCATCGCCAAGATCACCCAGGCATCGGGCGGTGCGATCGACATCAACCGCATCCGGTTCCTCGGGGACACCGACCACCGCACGCTCGACCCCGGCTACATCTACTTCATCCACATCCAGGCGATGCAGAAGAACTCGACGTTGCACGCCGTCCGCCCCGACGGCACGAAGAACGACAAGCGCACCTACGGCGCGTGGGACATGATCGCTAACACAGTTCGTGAGCGCGGCGAGGACTTCCTGGTCATCTGGGACGAAGCGCACCGGGGCTCGGGCACGAAGAACACCGACCGTAAGTCGATCGCCGGCACGATCGTCGACGGAGGGGCCACCAATATCGGGACCTTCCAGCCGCCGGCGCCAGTGGTACTAGGTATCTCGGCGACACCGGATCGGTTCCTCGCAGCCATGAACGCCGCCAATCGCACACCACGCCTTGCTGAGGTCAAGGCGGGCGATGTCCGCGAGTCCGGGTTGCTTAAGGACCGAATCTTGCTCCGCAGCCTGGGCGAATCGCAGTCGGCGGACAACACCATGCTCGCCCTGGCCGTCGACGACCTCAAGTCCTCCGACGAGGCTTGGCGTTTCCACCACCAGACCACCGGTGACCGCCTCGTTGAACCGTTGCTGGTCGTCCAAGTCGAGGAGGGTCTATCTCCTGCGAAGGAGGAAGCGCGCCTCGCCGAGATCCTTGCGGTCATGGAGTCGGCGTGGCCTGTGCTGTCTGACTACGCGGTTGCCCACGCATTCGGCGACCACGGCCCGTACAAGGTGGGGGACAAGACGATCCGCTACCTGCCACCCGAGGCCATCTCCGGTGACGACCAGGCGCGTGTGGTGCTATTCAAGTCAGCGCTCACGACGGGATGGGACTGCCCGCGGGCTGAGGTCATGATCTCGTTCCAGAACAAAGACAGCTACACCGAGATCGCCCAGCTGATCGGGCGGCTCGTCCGAACCCCGCTGGCCAAACGAGTCGACGGAGGCGACGACCGGCTCAACGAGGTCGCCGCGTATCTGCCAGGATTCCGCACTGAGCACGTCGCGCGCGTCGTCAACGCGCTGACCGAGGACGAGACCGTCGAGGTCGACGTCGTCATCGCGCCTGTCGTGTGCCAGAAGTCAGCCGACGTTCCCGCCGACCTGTTCGACCTGCTCGACACCCTGCCGTCCTACACTAGGCAGCGGACGTCGTACAGTTCCCGCACCGCGCAGTTGATGCGCCTGGCCGCCGCACTGAACGAACACGGCCTGGTCATGCAGGGCTCTGCCAAGGCCAAGCAGTGGATCGTCGACCAGATGCGGGCCGCCGACGGGCAGCGTGGCCACGAGATCGACGCGAGGGTCGACGACATCATGTCGCTCACGATCAGCACCACGATGGTCGCGTACGGCGAGGCGATCATGCAGAGCGAGGGCAAGTCCGACACCCCGACTAACGAACGTGACCTGGAGAGCTACTTCGCCAAGGCCAAGCGACTGCTCCCGGACGGCTCGGCCAACTGGTACTACAACGACCTGTGCGACCGCGGCGAGGACGACATCGACGCCTCTGCCCGACTGGTCGCGATGGCCGACCTCGGTTTCAAGGCCGTCGTCGAGGAGCAGGCCGCCGCTCTCATCGACGATTGGCGCAACCAGCACGCCGCCAAGGTGTCGGCCAAGCCCAGGCATGTCCGCGAACAGATCGAGCCGCTCTGGCACCTCGGCGGCGCCCAGATGCTGCCGACGACCGTCGAGGTCCGCGACGCGTACCCAGCAGCGACCGAAAAGGTGCGCGGCCAGACCGTCGAGGAGATCGACACCTACCCGTCGCACATCTATGTCATTCCCGAGGGCAAGTCTCACGCCGGCGGGTTTCCCGTCGACACCTCGCGGTCTTCTTGGGAGGCCGAGGTGCTGGCCGCGGAACTCACATCCGAAACGCTCGTTGGCTGGTACCGCAACCCGTCGTCCGGCCGGCATGCACTGGCAGTCCCGTACGAGTTCGGCGACAAGCACCAGCTCATGCACCCGGATTTCTTGTTCTGGCACGACGACGGCGATGGCCAGTACGTCATGGACATCGTCGACCCCCACCGCTTCGATCTTGCCGACACCTCGGCCAAATGGTCGGCGCTCTCGCGTTACGCCCAGGACCACACCGACCGTGTCCGCCGGTGCCTCGCCATTGCCAAGATCGACGGCTCTCTGCGAGCACTCGACCTGACGATCCCCGGCATCGACCAGCGCATCGCCGCGGCCACGAACCAGAACTTGATCACGGCCATCTACGGCGCTGAAGGAGTGTCGTATCCGTGAGGTGTACACAGTATGTCCGTGGTGACTGACAGAATGACCGAGTGAAGACGTACTCGCTCGAAGCTGGCGACGACCACGTTCAGAAGCTCGCTCATGAGAACGACCCTGTAAGGGCCGTGATCGAACTGGTCTGGAACAGCCTCGATGCCAACGCGCATCACGTCGACGTCGTCCTGCACAGGAGCCAGGCCGACGTGGTTGTCGGCGTCGAGATTGTTGACGACGGCCACGGGATGGCGCCCGAGGAGATCCCCGCAGCATTCAGGTTCGTCGGCAACTCGTGGAAGCGGACTGCTCTCCGCAGCCGGGGCGAGAAGCGGCCGCTGCACGGGAAGTTCGGGCAGGGCCGGCTGCGCGCGTTTGCGCTCGGCACCAAGGTCGCCTGGGACACTGTCGGCGACAGCACCGACGGCAAGCGCCTGTGCTCGGTCGTGACCGCCCGCTCCGACGACCGCAACCACGTCGACGTCTCCGATGCGGCCGAGACCGACGCCGACACCGGAACCAGGTTCACGGCCGAGGGCAAGGAATCGATCGAGCCGCTCGAGAAGGACGCCGCGGCCGAGCGGCTGACCACGGCCCTGGCGCCATACCTCATCGCCCACAACGGCGTCGCGGTCGCCTACGACGGCGAACGGATCCTGCCCGCCGAGAATATAGCCCGCGACACGACTCTTCCGGTTGAGTGGGACCACGAGGACTCCACCCTGCGCGCCGATCTGCGGATCATCGAGTGGCATAAGGCAACCGGGCGTGAGATCCACCTCTGCGACGCCGACGCCGTCGTGGTCGACACCCGCGACTCCGGCCCGGGGCCGGACTTCATCTACTCGGCGTACCTGTTGTGGGACCAGATGCCCCAGCACCAAGGCCAGTGGACGGTCGCTGCGTTGGAGACAACCCCGACGGTGCTGGGCGCGATGCTGAAACAACTCGACCTGGTGCTCGCCGACTACCTCGACGCTCGACGCGACGAGCGACGCCGCGAGCAGGTGCAGGCGTGGAAGTCCACCAATGTCTACCCGTACAAAGGCGACCCGGAGTCGGTCGAAGAAGAGGTCGAGCGCGCCGCGTTCGACGTCGTGGCGACCTCCATCAGCCGGCACATCCCGAAGGACACAAAGAAGAAGCAGCGACTCACCCTCGGGCTGCTTAAGGACTCGTTGCAGCAGCGGCCGGGCGACGTGTCGACGCTGCTCGCCGAGTACGTCGGCCTCTCCCACGAGGCGCGCGAGCAGCTCGATCGGCTGCTCAAGAGGACTGGGCTGTCCAACGTGATCCAAGCGTCGACTGACGTCACCAATCGCCTGGCCTTCCTCGCCGCCCTGGAGCACATGGTGTTCGATCCGGAAGAGCACAAGCTGGTCGGCGAGCGTGAGCACCTGCACAGGATCCTCGAGCGCGAACTCTGGGTGTTCGGCGAGCAGTACAACTACATGATTAGCGAGCGCAGCCTGTCGGCCGCGCTGGACCGCCACTGCGAGCTGCTCGGCATCGATAGAACTGACACGGCGCCCGTGAAGCGGCTCGACGGCAGAGTCGGCCGCATGGATCTCCTGCTGTCGGCAGCGGCCACCGAGCACGATCGCAACCGGCACCTCGTCGTTGAGCTGAAGGCACCGAGGGTCACGGCCGGCCGGGCCGAACTGGACCAGATCGAGTCCTACGCGATGGCGCTGGCCGCGGACCCCCGTTTTGCAGACAGTACGACCCACTGGGACTTCTGGCTGGTTACCAGCGACGTGGACGCCGTCGTTCGGCAGAAGTCGAACCAGCGTGGCCGCGATCGCGGGCTCGCGTTCGAGCCCGACGAGGTGCCCGACGCCCCCGGCGCCACCGTCCGTGTCTGGGTCCGCACCTGGGGGCAGATCCTCGACGAGGCCAAGCATCGGCTCGACTACTTCCAGAAGGAGCTGCAGCACGACCCCTCCCTCGACGAGGCCAAGGAGTACCTGCGCCGGGAGCACGGCGATGTCATCCCCGAGGGGCTGCTCGAAGCCGAGAACGTCGGCGAGACCGAGCCAGCTGCCGAAGCGCCGATGCCATAGTCGATCGTCGGCCTGTGCTAGTTGCCGCGAGCCTGCTCATCCATGGACTCGATGTACCGTTCGATCTGGGCGTCCGCGTAGTCGCTGATCTCCTGCTCCGTTGCCCCGTCCGGCTCTAGCGTCGTCTCCATCGGCATCTTGGCCTGGACCAGGTACTCGCGACGGCTCAGCTTCAGCCGACAGACCCCGCACTCGAACCGATCCGCGATGCCGTCTCGCTCGACGTACGTCTCGCTGAGCCGGTAGCCGTACTCCTCGTCCGCGTACTCGACGATGGGACTGCTCCGATCCACCGCGTAGACGATCCAGCCCATGTTCCTACACGCGGGACACTGCTGCGGCACTGATTCCTCCGCGATCGGGTCTATTGTGGGGCGGACCTCCGCGAATTGCCTCACCACCGACTCCTTGCCAGAGCCGACTAGGTTCTCGACCAGCTGCTCGTAGTTCGATCTCGCAACGCTGAGCAGCCAGTCGTAACGTGCTCGCACTTCATCTGCGGCCTCATCCACGAGCGACTCCACGAACGCGTGTGCCGCGGCACCTCCCCAGTACGCCGAACGCTTGGCTCTACTGACGCCGAGGTGGTCGAAGATCTCGCCGGCGAGGGCTGCCATCTTCTTCAACGCCTCCGTGTTGGCGTGCTCCGATGCGATGCCGAGGTGAAGAGCGGCGTTGCGGACCTCGAACACGATGTCGTAGTCCGACTTCACCAGGTTCAGGTTGCAGACCCTCTTCGCTCGGTCGAACGCAGCAGCCGCGGTGACCGTCGTCAACGGAGGAAGAGACACAGATTTGCTGGCCTTGCCGTCCAAGGTCAGCGCGGTGTCGTCCGAGAACCTGTCGGCGAGAAGGTTGAAACTGCGCTGGGCCAGCATGTGCTTGATCAGCAGTTCAACCGACGTTCCGATCGAGATGGCAAGTTGCTGGGCATCCCAACCCTCGGAACCCGGATGAAGCTTGCACGCCAGCTGCGCATGGTTGCTCGCGCCGTCCCACAGGACAGTCGGCAACATCTCGTACGCGTACTCATCGATACCAGCGGGCCAGCCTCTACTCACACCGTCACGTTACGCCGGCGCCCAGGGGAGCCGAGGTCTACGCAGTTCACCCGGCAAGGAATAACAACAGATCGAACGCAGCGTCAGCGTCTTCCTCGGCGACACGAACATCACAGATGGTCCGACCGCGCTCGCCGCTCCGCAACCGATTCAGCGACTGACCACCGTCCCAGCGGGCCACGTGCTCGCGGGGGATCGCTCATTTCACGTGTCCGCAATCTGGTCGTTCATCGAGACACCCGCTCAGTCCTCGTCCCGCCGGCGTGAATGCAGGCCTGGACTGTCTCACAAGACTTTCCCACAGGTTGTCGCACTGAGGACGACACTGTGCTCGCTGTTCTCGACGCGAACCGAGAGGCCCTCGTGGAAAGCCAGCGGAACCAGCGCCCTTGGGCGTTTCTGAGTATCTGCCTTGCTTGCGAAATGCTGCCGGAGACATGCGACTAGCGTCGCGCGCCGTTGACTTACATGCCCAGTGTGGGTATCTTAGTGGTGTCAGGTAAGCAACTACTACAGAAGGGTTCACCATGGCGCGCAAGAAGTGGGATGTCGTTCGCTACGAGTGGGCTGAGGGTCACGGGAAGAACCGCTTCCAGTTCCATCCGCCGCGCGACGCTGCAGTCATCGAGCATGACGACGACAGCGGCACGCGGACGCCCCGATTTGACGCCCTCAAGGCGCAATTGGACGCCAAGTTGGGCCACGAATTTGGCGGTGGCTACTACCGCTACAGCCGAAACTTCGAGGTCATCGCGACGGTGAAAACGCGCAAGGCGGCTCGCGCCCTCGCCGATCTGTACAGCGAGGTGTACGACATCTACAACGACGCACCTCTGCAGCCCTCTCGCTACCACGGTATCCGTGAGCGGGCTGGTCTCGCCGACTTCGCCGCGGTAGCCGACCCCAACAATCGTGACGCCGTCCGCAGGGCCGGCAAGTCATTGGCCGCCAAGCTCGATGATTGGGGCGGTAACTACGGATACGCGCCTCTCGGTGTTGTCGAAGCGGCGGTTGCTGCATGAGCCGCACCGGCCGGCCGCCGGTTGAGATCACGCCTGCGCGAGCTCAGGCGCTGAACCTTGTCCGCTTAGCGGCTGAGCGTGCTGTCGACGCCCGTGAGGATCTGTTCGCGCGGATCGCTGAAGCGTTGGCGGCGGGGGTTCCGGCCCAGTCCGTCGCCGACGCGGCTGGAGTGTCAGTGAATACGGTCCGGCGGCTCAAGGCGAGTCGGTCGGGGAGTGTGGCGGACGCGGACCGCGTGGTGAACTTGACCGGTGAACGGCCAGGGCTGACGGTGGCCCAGGTGGTAGCTCTGCGGAGTCTGAGGTCGGCGACCAAGAAGGGGCTCGATCGGGTCAAGCCGGAACGCATTCAGAAGGCTCTGGATTTGGGCATCGACGCGGAAGTTGTCGCCGAGGAGGCGGGGATGTCGCTGGCGCACCTCCGGCGCGCATTCGGCCTTAGCTGACGCCTGCCAACCGACATATCAAGGTCAAGAGACTTCGGGCGAGATCGCAGGCATCGACCAGGAGCGGGTCATCGAGGATGAGCTTGTCGAGCTGGTCCGCTGGGTCGAGGCCACGGAGAATCCAACACGATGCGGGCACGCCGTTAATGAGATAGCTCAGATCCTCGGTTCGGGAGTCATCTCCCGGCGTGTGCCTACCCCAATGGGGCACCAGGCTGCGTGACGCCCGGCAGGGTCCACCACGCCTGTAACCGGTCAGCCTCGGCATCGGGGATCCGATCGGTCTTGTACACGAGGAAGTACCGGTGCTCGACGGGACGCATCACGGCGTGGAACGGTTCAGCACTCCGCGCTTCCACGGCTTCCCTCAACTCCGCGCCGTTGACCAGCTTGGCGCGCGCGGTAGTCGCCCGGACATTGGGGATCGGCAGGGTGTGATCACCCACGCGCAAAGAGTAGTCGCTGACGGGGACGTTCACCGGATGACCATCCGCGATGAGGCGGTCCAAATCGGCGGTGTCGATCTGGCCTGGAATCACTTCGGCGTTGAAGTTCGCGGCTCCGGGTGACTCGATGAAGTACCCCTCCAGGATCGCGCGAGCGACGCGGATGTCGATCCTGTCGCGTGTTGAGTAGTCCCATGGCATCTTGAACCTCCGATCGAGGTTCTCCTGGATCGCCGCGAGATCGTCGGCCACGGTCAACAGCTGCAGGAGTTCGTCATCTATCTCGTAGTCCCCGGTGAAGGTGAACGCGTGCTGGCCATCGATGTGCACCGCGCAGCGGTACGCACCCTCGTTGAGTCGTTCCAGGAACTTGATGCAGCGCACCGCCTCGTCCGGATAGAGACCTGTGAGCCCGTATCGCAGTTGCATCGGTCCGCCAGGCTCGCAGGAGATCATCGCGCCGTCATCGTCGAGCGTGACCGCGAAGTCGACCTCGACTTCGATGCAGTCGAGCACCTCGAAGGCCATCGAGCCGCCTTCTGCGCCGTTCGCTGCATGTTCGAGCGTCGCATCCTGGCTGGCGACGACGGTGCCCGCTGCGTCGATGAACCTGAACTCAGCCTCGCAGGGCTCGGTGCGTGAGTGGGCTTCCAGGATTACCTCGGGGTTGGCGACCGAAGTGTTGAACAACGGGTGACTGCTGCGTACCTCGGCGTGGGTCACGTACTTGCCGGGCACGAGGACCTGCCCCCGGGCACCGAAGCTGATCGAACGCCTGAGTGGGCCGAACGCGGCGTCGTCCGCTGCCTGGAACTTGAAACCGAGTTCCAGGCGAATCGGATCGTCGACAGCCGCGGCCGGATGCTTGGGATACAGCCCGTAACTGATTGCGTTCTCTCTGATCGACATACTCACGCCCCAGTTCGGATTTAGGGCGCTGGCTGCGTCGCGGAGATTCGTCATGCGATTGGTTAGATCCTCCGGGGCGCCGAGGAGCGCTGAGGTTTCGAGGCCGTACTTGGACATCAGGTCTTCAAGCCGGTCGCGCACGAGGTAGTTGTAGACGTCCGGCATACTGGCGATCATCACGTCGAGATCGTCAGCGTCCATGATCGTGATCTTGGGACCGTCGTCGTCAGCGAGGCCTATGACGAACTTCCGCTCTCCGGGTGTCAGAGTCTTCGGCACGACGAGGATCCACTCGTACGGCGGCGGGTCCAGTTCCAACGCGGTGCGGAATGACTTCCTGATCTGCTTCTGCCTCGTCGACTTGCGGTCGCCACTGAAGCCGTCGGTGAAGAACTTGATCTGGTAGACCCGTCGACGTCCGCCGCGGTCGACGGCGAGGACGTCGATCCCGGCGTCCCCACCGCGCCCATCGGGAGCGTGGACGTCAGCAATACCGGCCCACCGGCGCTTCACCATGACCTGGACGATCCGCGAGAAGTCGACCTCGCCCAGCCCGGTCCAATCGACGGCACCCGTCGTCGTCATGTCCACCTCGCATCCGCTTTGTCGGCGCGCGTACAGGCCGCATCGCACATCGTGACCGCAGAGTAGAGCATCCCTAGGACACAACCGCTCGTGATGCGAACGTTCATTCGACAAATCAGGGTGTACCCCCGTGGAGCACTCGTGAAATGCGGGATCGACCGTCACGGCAGGGTTCATTTCCGAGTCACTTGACATATTCGCGACAGGGTCTTAGAGTTTGATGAAACAAACGCGAAGTGCCGCGACGGATGCGGACGACGAGGAGATCGAAATGAATCAACTGACGGGACCGGAAATCCTGGAACTCAAACGGCAAGCGTTCGTCGCTCGCGGTCTGCACGGGACCGCGACGCTGGACCGCGCCCACCCCGCAGGCGAGGCGCCGCCCTGGGCGTTCACCAGCGCCGGCGCCCCCTGGGCCGAGGCCTGGTACGTACCCGGCGGGTGGACCCGCATCACCCCGAGTGGCCCGTCGCCTGACGATCGCGGCTGCGCCGAGCAGGTCGCCTGGTACGCCCTGCACAAGATGTACACGCTGGCCGCAACTCCCGACCCTGCTGCACGGCTGGCGCTCGGAAATCGCGGCCCGCGGCTGTGCACGCCGCCAAATGCGCCGCGTCAATTGCTGCGCGCGTGCGACCACACCCGGAGCGCCTGCTGGTCCGACCGTGCCCGTGCCGAGGGGGATCGGCAGATCGTCTACAGTGCCGACGAGGAAGACGTTTCGATCGTCCTCGCCTGGGAGGGCTTCGAGCGGAACGACGACGGCACATTCAAGCCGGCTGGCGTATCCCGTAGCTGCACTACGACGCGGGACGCGGACATCACCGCTTGGGCTGACGCGGCAGCGGCATGGCTGCTCCATGGGGCGGTGGCCCAATGACCCGTGAGCGCGTCGGGTACAAGCGAGTCAGCTCTACCGACCAGAACGCTGCGCGCCAACTCGACGGGGAGGTGCTCGATGAGATCTTCGTCGACAAGGTCAGCGGCAAGAGCACCGATCGCCCGGAGCTCGCCCGGGCGATCCGGCATTGCCGCCGCGGAGACACGTTCGTCGTTCACTCCATGGACCGGCTTGCCCGCAACCTCATCGACCTTCGTCAGCTCGTCGACCTGCTCGTCAAGGGTGGAACGCTGACCATCGACGGCGGGGAGATCGAGCATCGTGGTGGGGTGGACGTGGAGTTCCTCAAGGAGAAGCTGTTGTTCACAGCCGACACTGAGGACCCGTTCAAGAAAGCCATGCTCTCCATGCTGGGGACCTTCGCCGAGTTCGAGCGTGACCTCATCAAGCAGCGCCAGGCGGAGGGAATCGCGTTGGCCAAGGCCGAGGGCCGATACCGCGGCGGGCAGCCGAAGCTCACCGAGGTCCAAGCGGCCGAGCTGGTAGGCCGCAAAAATGCCGGCGAGTCGGTCGCAGCCCTGGCCCGAGCGTTCGGCGTTAGCCGACAAACCGTGTACAGGTACGTCAACGAAAGCGACTCATGACCGAACGCACCGTCTTCAACGGCATCGTCTCGTCCGGCTTCGTCTTCGACCTCTCAGAGGATCGGCGCCAGGCCACGCTCCGCACCCTCAGCACGGCGACGGAACCGATCGTCAAGTTCCGTTCGGTCACCAAGCGCACTGCGGCCCGGTTCGCCGTCGGGCAGCCGGGCGAGTGTTCCAGCATCTTTCGGGTGTGGGCGAACAAGGGCAAGCTCGACGTCTACGCCTCGATTCGCACATGGAAGGACTTGGCCAAGTTCTCGTTTCACCAGAGCGGCCGCTACATCTTCCATCTGTCGTCCGTCGAGCATCCGGGTGCCGAGTGGGTCAAGCGGCCCGACCCGGAGAACCGGCGTGTCAGCGCTTGGGATCGGCCCGAGCCTTTCGTTCCCGGCTGGACCCACCTGATGACTTTCATGGTGCCGACCGAAGACGTACGGCCTAACGCGGGCGCGGGCTGGGAGGCCCCCAACAAGGTTCGCTGGATCGCCAAACCCGAACGGATCGACACGGTCACCGAGTTCCGGGTGCTGATTGGTGAAGCGGGGCATCCGTTGCTCGACATCGGTCCGGCCGACTACCTGATCGACGCCGGGATAATCGACGGCTTCGTGCTCCCGAACGGGCGGTTAGTGCTGATAACCATGCACGTCACTGTCCTGGACGAGGTGGGTCGCGGGCTGTTGTCGGACCTACGAGACAGGTGCATCGAAGACGCTCAGCGCGATGGCTTCGATCTGAACCCCGAGCTGGGCCCGCGCGTCGCCTGTCAAACCGTGCTGCAAGATGACCGCCACGCGCTCTGGGACATTTCGCCGGCATTCGCGCCCCCGCCGGACCAGGAGGCGCAAGCGCCAGCGTCGTGACTGATCGACAGTGCGACTTCGCAGCGGCACAGCCGCCGCCAAGGGCCTCCTCGAATCCCAGATCCGAGGAGGCCCTTTCACATGTCTGCACCACCTACAGCCCGAACACAGGAACTCGCGCGCGACGTCCTGCGCACCGTCGGCATCGACCTTCCCGCCACCACCGCCGTCGTGCTCACTGACGGTGACCGCACCGGTCTCTGCGCGGAGGGGTTTCTGGTCAATCCCAGCCAGGTCGCCGGCGCGGCCGAGCAATTTCGTCTCATCACCGGCGAGAGCATCGACGGCGACCGGCTTGTCGACGCCCTGCCGTGGAAGGAGGTCGCGTGACCACCACACCAGCACAGGCACGTCGGATCGAGGCACTGATCGTTAACGGCGATCTGAGTCCGGCTGCCCGCTCAATGCCGTACGCCGAAGTCATGGAGCAGCGGGCCAGCGCATGCGCCATCGATCGAATCGCGCTTCTGATCCGGGTTACCAACGCGTATTCCCACGCGCAATACACCCATGACCTCGCCGTGTCCGTCGACGCTCCGGCCGCCGACGTTCTCAAGGATCCCGAGTTTCTCGATGATTGGGCGGCAGGTCAATTGCTGCCATACACGGGTGAGGGGCCCGAGTATGCGAGCACCCACGCCACCTACTACATCGAAGTTCTGACTGCACCAATGCAATTCGCGCAGTTGGCCGGCTACGAGTACGTGGCGGAGGGATGAGCTTGAGCTTCGAGCCCGAGCTGGCTGACTTCGAGATCGTCGCCGCTCACGAACTCCGGCGCGGTGACATTCTGCTCGACCTCGGCGCCGCCGAGCTGACTGCGCTCATCACCGGGTTGCGCAGCATCGATCTGAGCGAACCAGGGGACCACGGGCTTGCGGAAATCTCAGTCGTCCTGCGTTGGCTCGATGAAGAGTTGCTCCACACGATGATTCTCGCTGACATGCTCGCGTTGCGCGTCATCGCGCGCCGAACCTGACCACCCCTGCCGGGCGGGGTTCGTGGCCCCGCCAGCAGAAGACCCCCGCAGCCTTCGTGGCTGCGGGGGTCTTCCTTTCTGTTGCTCCTACTCGGCGTCGTCCGCGCCCGCGACCTCGGTTAACTCAACGAGCGCGACGTTGTCGCCCATCACGGCGACTGCTTGCGTTTCGCTCCCGGCGATTCCCTGGATCGCCATGATCTCGGCCTGTCCGTCGACCAGACCGGCAGCATCAGCCGGCACCGCGCCGGTCACGGCGTAGACGCCCGCCTTGCCCTGCTCGCAAGATCCGGCACCACCTGCGTCGCCACCAGGCCATGCCTGGTCACCGGTGACGGCGACCTTGTCACCGTCGACAGTTACATCGGCCTTCCACCAGCCAGCTTTGTCGGCCCGGACCTTCTTCTCTGCGCGGGTCAGCAGGACCTCGGTGTAGACACCCCAGCTGGATCTACTCAGCTGGAGCAGACCGAGCTGCCCGGTGACCCCATCGGCGTTGGTCTGTGCCGCGACGAACGCGGCGGGCAGGGGCGCGGACGACAGCGCATTCAGTGCCATTCCCGGGTCGTTGGAGCCGCTGATCATCGCGGAACTAAGGCCGGAGGTAGTGCACGCGTCGGCATCGCCAACCACCTCGTTCTTCTTGCTCGACACCGCGACCTTTGCCTGCGAGCTCTTGGCCGCGACCTCTTGCTTCACGTCCGAAACGGTGTTCCGGTCACCGACGGCGGACAAGCCGTAGGCAATGCCGCCACCCACCAGGAGTACGGCAACAGCGGCACCGGCAATCACCACCTTCGACACCTTGCCGACGCGAGGCGTCGCCGAGTCACCCCCGACCGCCGGCGACTGCGTCGCAGGCGTCGGCGCGACCACAGGGACCGGGTTGCCCTCGTCATCGACGGGATTCCCGTCGACGTCGGTGTAGGTGCCGTCTTCGTGCTGATAGATCTCGACTTCTTCGTACTCCTCGTCAGGCATTGCCGGCCTCCTTCTTGACGACCTTGACGACCTTCTTGACCGGTGCTGCCGGTGCGGGAGCTACCGGAGCGGGTGCAGGAGCCGGCGCTGGATCGGTGACTACACCCTTTCGCTTCATGCTGGCGACCATCGACGGCATCAGGCTCGGGAAGACGACGATAGCCCCCACGATCGCCGCTGCACCGCCAGCGATGACGACGTTCTGGAACAAGCCGAACGCGGTGCTCACCGCCGCGCGCAGCACCAGAAAGCCCACGGCGTAGGCGACCGAGATCGCCGCCATCGCCGGCATCGAGGTACCAGCGAGCCAACTCTTGTACTCGCCGAGGATCTGCTGAACGGCACCCTTGGTGACCTTGAACTGGTCCTCACCGTCTCCGCTCGGAACAGCGATCAGACCCCGCGCGTAGAGGAGTTTGGCCATCATCACGATTGTCATCGTCATTCCGGTGGCAGCGATGTCGGCGTACGCGCCCTGCGCGAACGACCACGCCACCGCACCAACACCACCGAACATCAGGACCGTCGCCACGATCCGCAAAACTTCGCCGGTGCCGGTTTGAACGTGGACGTGTACGGGTTGAGCAGTCATTTCAGTACTCCTTCGCTAGCGTTCGGCGCGGTCTCCGTGGCTTCGATGTCCGCGATCATGGTGGCCAGCGCCGCGCTCAGCGCGGGGCTCACCGGTGTGCCGGGCATGGGATGCAGTTCGGCGCGCGCCTCTTCGATCAGCGCCTCCCAGATGCCACGTGATTCGGCGACGCGGTACCACGCTTCGATCGCGACGACCGCGCGCGCCGCGCGGTTGAGATGAATCAGACGCCCCTCATTGCTCATCAGCGCGCTCCTCCGGAATGCGCTCCAGCTCGGGCCAACTCTCCTCGAACCGGCGCTGCCGACGCTTGCGAATCAGGCGCAACGTTTCATCGACGACAGCGAACGGGAGCACCGCCACGGCGGTCAGGAGCGCGATCCCGAGGACGGTTCCGACGACCGGCTCGAACAGGCCCGTCGCCCACAGTGCGGCGGGGATCGCGATGACTGCTCCGGCCGCCGCGACCATCGCGCGCGGCTCCAGCGGCCGGCTACCTGTTGCGCACCACCACTCCTCCTGCAGGCTCTGGCCGATGCGGTCGACCGTGTCTATTGCCTTCACGTCAGTTCTCCTCGATGTCATTGGGCTGCACGGGAATTCGTACGGCCCGGATCGGCACCGACTGCGAGCCCACCGGCTCGGTCGGTTCGGTAGTCGGCAGCGGGGGCTCGGTGCCCGTCATCACGCGGATTGGTGCGACAGCGCCAGCCCGGACTCCGGCTGGCGCGGCGGCCCAGCCGTAAGCCCAGGTGAGCCAGCTCGCGCGGCCGACGCCAATCACGAGCTGCGCCATGAAGTAGAAGAGCCAGAACTTCGAGGTGGTCGTATCGGGCACGATGATCCACCACGCGAGGATCAGTGCGCCGGTTAGCGTCATCGCTGCGAACAGCAGCCGGTCCCACCGCAGCGGGCCCCATGCCGGGACGTTCTTCCACCACAGCCCGTAGACCACCCAACTCAGCGCGATTCCCGGACCGGCGATGACGAGCCGTCCTGCTTCGTACAAGAGAGTCCCCAAGCCGCGAAGGATGGGGCGCTCCTCGTTCTCGGTAAGACCCCGCATCACGCGAGGCCTCGTGTACACCTCCGCTACCGGGGCATCACCGGTGCCGGCCTCGTAACGAGCGGCCTTGCGGGCGCGACTGGCCAACCGTTCGCCGCGCCGGTTCGCAGCCGGGGAGCGGCCCGCGCGGGCCACGACCCACGCGCTGCGCTCGCGCGCCCAGCGGGTTTCGTCAACCATGGGGCACCGCCGCCACGGCCACCGGCCCACATTGCGGCGCCTTTACGCCACTCGCGCCGATGACGATTCCGGCCACCAGGATCGCCAGCGCGGCCAGTGCCATCAGGAACGCCCGGCTGGTCAGGATTGACGGTTTGCTCGTGTTGCGTTTGCCCATGTCGGAACTTCCTTCACGTGTGTAAAACTGGCCGGGTGAGTACTTACAACAGTACTTGTGTGGAGATGTAAATACAACAGTACTTGCTATGATGGAGGCTCCCCGTGTCCGACCAGGAGAAATCCGCCGAACCAACCGACCCGACCGTGAGGATTGCGATGAGCGTGAGCCCAATCGACGCAGACCGGCTGAAACGAGCGGCGGCCGACGCGCGAACACCTGCAGCGGTGCTTAGCCGAACGCTTGTGATGTGGGGCCTCGACAACCTGACCTCTAACGAGGATCTGGCCGACGCCGTTGAGGAGGCCGCCGAGGCGGAACGGCAGCGGCGGTCTGCCGCGGGCCGACGAGGTGGACAGATCGGCGGGGGTACGAACAGGCAGAGGGCCCAACAAAAGGCCCGACAGAAGGAGTAGCCCCGTGGGGATCTATCGAAAGAACGACGGGCCGTATAAGCCCAAGCCGACCCCGTTCGGCGGCTTCCATGACGGAGTGCCCGCCCAGTCGGGCCCGCACCTGTTGGTCAGCGGCCCCAGCGGAGTCGGCAAGTCGAGACGGGTGATTGGACCAGGGATCCTGATGTGGGACGGACCGTGTGTCGCGATCAGCTCGAAGCCCGACCTGATCGACCTGTGCCTCCAGCAGCGCCTCGCGTGGGGTGGCCAGGGGCACACCTACGTCCTGGACCTCTCGGGTGAAGTGCCCGGCGAGGTACTGCCCGTCGGCGTCGAGAAAGTGATCATCGACCCCGTTGCGCTCATCAGCACCGACGACGAGGCCATCGATCTCGCGACCATCCTCATGAAGGCCGGCAGCGCCGGCTCCAGCTCGTCGGCGACGGGGAGTGGCGGTGACGCCTTCTGGGAAACGCTCGCCACCGCGCCGCTGGCTGCGATCCTGCGCGCCGCCGGCGACGACGGCATCGCCTGGGCGCGGTCGGCCGTCGGTCGGCAGGCGCCGCCGATCGATGAGAGCGGCGAGATCGACCACCACGACACCGAGTCACCTTGCTGGGCCAACGCGATCGGCCGACTCGAGGAGGCGGGCTGCGAGATGCTCGCGCATGAGCTGTCCAGCGCGGCCGAGCTGGAGGCGAAGATGCGCGACTCCGTCACCATCACGATGAAGAGTGCACTGGCACCGTGGTGGCGCTCGACCGTCGTGGGACGCGGCACCGAGCGGGCGTTCGTGCCCGAGATGCTGGAGCATCCGCGCAGCACCCTGTTCATCGTCGCGCCGGCCACCGGCGTCGCCGCCGGTGCGGCAGTGGCGGCCGTTGACGCGATCTCGGCTCACTGGCGGCGCGGGCAGACCCGCCCGGAGCCGCTGCCCGGGCTGCTGCTGGCCGTCGACGAGTTGTGCAACACCTTGCCCTGGCCGAAGCTCCCGACCGTGATCACCGAGGCCCGCGCCATGGGCATTGCGGTGCTCGCCGCAGTCCAGGCGACCTCGCAGTTCGCGCGCCGCTACGGCTCCGACGGCATGACCGAACTGCGCGAAGTTTTCCCCGCGACGCTAGTCCTCGTCGGCGCGCCGGAGAAAGAAATCCTGGAGAAGGCCGCCTGGGCACATGGCCGCTCCGAACGGCAGAAGATCTCCTCCGACCACCAAGGTAAGCAGAGCCAGTCCAGTGAACTTACCGAGGTCTTCCACGGCTCAGACCTGCTACCGCAGGACATCGACCACGGGCGGCTCCTGCGTGGCGCACCGGCTGGGAGCACCTCGCCGAAGGTCCGAGAGGCCGGCCTGCTGGTCGACCTGGTGGACATCTCACAGATCCCGTTCCACGCTACGTGACCGATAAGACGAAGGAACCCCTGGCGCGACAGCACCAGGGGTTCCTTCGTCTTATCGGTCAGCGGCCCCGCGCCTCCACCGTGTGGCCCTGCCGCTCCCGTTCGCGGTCGAGCATCCGGTCCCTCTGCGGCGAACCGCGACGGGTTGAACCGCTCACGCGGCCCTTCTTCACCTCGATATCGGCGGCGGCGCGCTCGCGAGCTTCGCGCTGGCGCTGAGCCACCCGCTGACGCTCGCGCACCTGCCGGGCCGCTTCTTGGTACTCCTTGCTGCCTGTAGCGCCGTCGCCAAACCGCTTGCGTACCTCCTGAGCGCCCCGCTGCTGATCGGCGAGCATCTGCCGCATCAGCTCAACGCGCCGCCTATCGAGTGTCTCGTCAACAGTTCTTGCCATGATGTCCTCCTCCAACGTTCTCAGATCGTCTTGATCGCGGTGATCCGCGCGTCGAGTGCTTGCAGGTGATCGATCACCCCCTCCTCGTGGCGCAGGCAGGTGAAGATCTCGTAGTGCCACCGCCAGCCGCCGTAGACGATCTGCGTCGTCGCGGGGCGGCCGCAGCGCCGGCACGCCGGCGGAGGCGGCAGCAGAGCGTCGATCCGCTCACGGATCGACGGTGCGGCGACAAGCGGTGCGGGAGTGATCGGCTTGTCAGCCATCGTCACCACCCCCTGTAGACGCGGTGCAACGACTGTCCTGCTCGGAAAACCCCGTAGCCGGCTGCACCGACCACCCCAAGAGTTGCCACGGCGATCAGCAGCCTCGACCACCACGCGCCAGCCGCGGTGAAGCTGTCCCAGGCCCACTGGCTCAGAGGGCCGATGCCCAGCAGTTGGCCCAGCGGCACCGTCAGCAGAGCCAGCGACAGGAGCACGAGGGCTACCGGTACCGCGGCAGCAGCCACCCGCCCGACGCCCTGCCAGGTCAGCGCGCGGCTCAACCGGTCCGCAGTGGCTGTCGCGCTCTCTAACCGCTGCGCGGCTGCCTCGGTGGACGCGGCCACCGACAGCTGATGCTCGGCCGACGCCGCGGCCACCGCTTCGCCGACCTGGCTGGTGACCGCCTTCGCGACCTTTGCGGCGTCCAGCCGAACCACCGGCCGTACTCCGGCCAACGAGGATTCAGCGACCTCGGTCACCGTCGTCGCCACGGTCGCGGTCAGTCGGTCGTGCTGCTCGGTCGAGAGCCTGGTCTCGAAGCGTTCGGCGCGGTTGCTGAGCGCGGTCACGGCGCTGGTCAGCGCGACCATCGTCTGCGCCAGCTCGCGCGACCGCTCGCTCGTCGCCTCGCGCAGATCGCTCAGGCCTTGCTCCAGCTGCTGCAACTTCGCCGAGGCGGCGGCGCTGCTCGGCGAGGTCGATCCCATCGCGACCGCCATCTTCTCGACCGACTTCGCTGCCGCGGCCTGCTCGTAGGCGAGCTGATTCACGGTCCCGCTCAGCGATTGCAGCGTCGATGAGAGCGCTGTCAATTGATCTGACGTCGCGGAGCTGGACGTGGCCGCCGTGCGCCGCGCCCTCAGCTCCTCGCGCTTGGTCTCGTCCATCATCAATTCCTTCCTGAATGACCTCTAGTTCGTGTTCGAGCGCGTCTCTATCGGCATAGGCGCCGCCCAGCCTCTCGGCAGGTATCGCCGCGCGGCCACCATCGGTCTCCACAACGACGACCAGCGCGCCGTTATCGCCGTCGACCATCTCGACGCCGTGCTCCTCGGCGACCACCGCGAGGGTGTCGGCATCCGTGGAAAACGGGTCGGCTAGCGCCTCGTTGAGACCCTCGCGCGCCCGTCCCTCGTAGGTGCCGCCCTCGCGCTCGACCTGCTCCACGTAGTCGGCCAGCTCCTTGTCCGACTCCCATGGCGGCTTGCCGTCGGTGGTGAAGAACTCCGGCACCGGCCGGCCCTCGCGCGGAGGTGACGGGGGAGCAAGCACGGGCTCGGGCGCTTCGAGCGTCTCGCCGCGAGCCAGGGCTGCGACGTTCCTCTCGCACTGCGCCTCGACGGCACGGCGCGTGTAGGCATCGCCGAGTTTGCGAGCGCGGGCCTTCTGATCGGTCCCGTCCTCGCCGATCCAGGCATAGGACGCGCCGGACTTGCCCGCACCCCGGACCATCACGCCCTCGGCGGCTGCGCGGTCGATGTAGTCTTCCCAGGACGTGGCCTGGGCTTGCGCATGGCGCAAGGTCGCCCGCACCTGGTCGTGGTCGCTGTAGCCCCGGTCCGCGCGCTGCGCGTAATCGGCGCGGGTCACCTGATCGCCGCGTGAGGCCTTCCGGCAGGCCGCCATGTAGTCGCGATTGCTGTACTGCAGCTCGCGCTCGACGACCGCGTCAGTGACCCCGCGGACGCGGTGGAGGTTCTTCATCGTGCCGTCGATGGCTCGACCAGCCGGGTAGCGCTTGGTCTGCTCGACACCGCTCTTGTCGATCCACCTGATCGTGGCTTCGCGCTCGGCGACACTCGCCACTTGAATGTGCGAGTGCCATTTGCCGGGCACCCACACCACGCCGCCCTTGGTCAGCTCAGCTCGACCGTTGTCCCGCTGCGTGACGAGCTTGATCTGCCGGCCAGGAAAGGCCTCAGCTGCCCACGTCCTCGCCAGCTCGTGCGCAATCCAGCCGTCGCGCTCCGACGTCGGGTCCGCCTCCTCGTGTGAGTGGCTCAAGATCCAGTGGTAGGTCTCCACCTTCAGGCCGCTTTTCCCGTATGTGGCACGGGTGCGCCGCATATCGGCGATGAAGGTCTCCGGCGCGCAATCACCGATGGTGCTGGCAAACTCGACCCGCTGACTTGGGCCATCCGGGTTGTTCTGGTCGTGCGCGAGCGCATGACCGATGTATCGGTCCAGCGCGACCGCGTTGCCAGCGGCACTGCCCACTGTGGCGACCATCAGCCGGCCTCCGCGAGGCGATCGACCGATCGTCGAATCTCCACCAGCTCGCCGATGAGGGACTCACGCACCTCGTTGACTCGAGCGACCTCGCGCGCGTGCGCCACCGGGAGTTCCTTGTACGTGTTCAGGAACTTCGTCTGTTGGTTGAAGTTCTTCGCGATCCCGGCTTCCTGAACCCGGATGGCCGACAGCTCGTCGGCGACCCGGCTCAGCTCGTCCTGGAGCAACCGCCTGCGCTGCTCGGTCATGACCCGGTCTTGGCTGGGTGCGGAGCGCCGTAGGTAAGCCCGCACCGCGCGCTCGACGACCGCGCTGACGGCCATGCCCTCGGCGACTTCGATTAACCGCTCATAATCGCTCGGCATAAGCCGTACGGCGACCGGGCGCGACTTTCCAGCCCCCTTGGCGGCCCGCTGCGGCGCGTTCCCCGCGTCGTATCCCGGGTCCAGCTCCGCCGCCCGACGGCACCAAGTGCTGACCGCCTTCGCGGCCTGCTGCGCGCCGATCCGCAGCCGCGGCGCCAGGTCGCGGCCGATGGCCGCGAACGCCTCCCCGCCGGCCCTGCGGGCCAGCGCTTCGGCGACGAGGTCCGCCGGCGGCGCAGCGGCCCGGGGCCGCTCTGCCGCCGCGGAGACGGCATCGGCCAGCGCTGCGAAGTCGACGGGGCGCTGCCCCGCCGACTTCTCCGCGCCGTCCTTCGCCGTCATGATTCGCCCTTCAGATGTGGTGATGTAACCACAACAGTACAGCTGAGGGAGCGACGTGGCAACGGGGTCGCTGCAGTCTTTCGCTACGGTCCTGCGACCCGGCGAGCATCCCCGCCGTAAACACGTGCTCGCTCCGCTCGCCGTGTTCACGCCCTCGCTGCGCTCGGGTTCGCGGTGCTCGTTGGGGCGCTGCGCGCCCCAAACCCCCAGCCGAGTGCTGGCCGAGGATGGCGGTGGTCGAAACCGCTGGTCACTGCGGTCTGTTTAACCCCGCAACGACACGTCTACGGAGCGGAAATGGCCTGTGCACCTGTGGCCGGGGCGGCGGCCGATGCGCGGGTGCGATTTCGCGGGGTAACGGCGGGTGACGTCACCCGCTCTTATTCCATTTTCACGGTTTTCGGTCGTTTTGGGGCTCCCGGGCCCGTCGCGACGCATGTTTTCGCATCGCTGCAGTTTAGATGGGGTGCGCAACCCCCTCTTGCTAGCGCTATAGCGGTAGCGATGCCCGATTTTCGGGGCCGGGAGGGGGTGCGCAACCCCCTCGGTCGGAAATGCGTTATCGCAGTTCAGCGGCTATCGCGGGGGTGCGCAACCCCTCGACGCGTGTGACGCGGCGGTCGAAACCCCCCTCTAGCTAGCGCGGTAGCGCCGGTTTGAGCCGGAAATCGCGTCTTCGGCATGGCCGTTTCCGCTAACCGCAATGGCGCTGCGCGAGCTGGCCACGTTCGTCGCTCTGGACCTCAACGTGGCCAGCAGGGCCCCGACACCGACGCTGCGGGGGTGACGTCGGGACCCGGGGCCTGCTCGACGTCGGCACCAGCCGTCGAGGGGCATCGACGCGTCTTGTGCTGGTAGAGCACCAGACCCCGCCGGCCAGTGGCAGGCGGGGTCTTGTCGATCGCACGGTCAGCGGGTCAGGCTGTCACCTCCTCGCCGACGAGATCCTCGGCGGCCTTGATCCACTTCCTGACGGTGTTCGGCGAGACGCCAGCGGCCTCACTCAAATCACGGTAGGAGGCCGCGGAATCGCGTCGAGCCCCGATCAGCCGAGCCAGGACGTCAACGTCGACGGACGGGTTCAACTCGGCGTGCACACGCGCCGCGAGTGCGTGCACACCACCCTCGTCGGCGTGTGCAAAGTCGCCGTGCACATCGTCTCCGACGACAGTGAACACCGGGCGTGCACGCTGTGCAACCTCATCGTGCACAGCATCGTCAGCGGTGTGCACGGGCTCCCGCACAGGTTCGGCAACCCCATCGTGCACGTCGTGATCATCGGCGTGCACGGGCTCGCCTGCACGCTCGAGGGGGTTGTCATCAAGGGCGTGCATGGGGTCGGCGTGCACGGCTTCATCATCGTGTTCACGCAGATCAGGGCTGTGCACACGGTGCGCGGTTGAGTCAGCCTGCTCGTGCACGGCGAGCTGTGCACGGTCGAGATCGTCGTGCTGAGCAACACTGTGCACGGGCGTGGCCGGGGCGGGCACAGGCTGCTGCACACCTCGCGCAACCTCGTCGTGAACAGACTGTGCAACCTCGTCGTGCACAGCGTGCGACGGCTCCCATCCAACACGGGCAGGGGCGGCGTGCGCCGGGGGCGCAGGGGCGGTATGCACATGATCAACGGCGTCGGCCCGGATGTTGCCCAGCACATCCCACAGGCCGACTGTCGCCGCGATGATCGGCGCATCGACGACGATCGGAGCCAGGTAGCCCAGGAAGCCGGGGATACCGATGATCGTCGTGCAGACGTACACCAGGCCGACGTAGGAGACGGCCAGGGTGACCAGACCGACCAACGCGGCCAACGCAGTCACCACGGTCCGCACCCGTCCGGCATTGCGCCGGTGCGAGATGACGACCATCTCGGTCATCACCATGACCATCGCCGGGAATACCATCACGGCGATGGTCGGCACCCACGGTGAAGCGGTACCGCGGTCGACGCCTGCGGCCACATCGGTGTGCCACTGCGACCAGACGTGCAGACCGTTGCCGGCCATCGACAAGAGGAGGCAGACCGCCATGACGACGGCATAGAATCCCCAGCGGTGGCGGTCGGGCTTAGGCCCGAGTGCACTCGTTGTCATGCCGGTACTCCTTCTATGAGGTTCTTGATGCGCTCCGCCCGGAAGCCGGACCAGTACTCGTCGCCGACCACCACGACGGGCACCTGTTGGCAGCCGAGCACCACCACGTAGTCGCGGGCTGCGTCGTCGACGCTGATGTCCACGACGTCGTAGGGAACGCCGGCCTTGTCGAGCGCGCGGATGGTCGCCTTGCACTGGACGCAGGCGGGCTTGGTACAGGCGGTGATCGTGTTCGCATTCATGCCGCACCGCCCAGATCCGCCACCCGCAGACGCGGACGCTCGCCAGACCCCGTGGCCTTCAAGAACGCCCCGACATCGCGCAACAGTGCAGAGGTCTTCCAGCCCTGGCGCTGTGAGGGGGCCTGCCGACGGTTGAACATGTCCACGAGGAACCGGTAGTCGTTGTACCCCTCGCCGCCATTCCACTTCGTCGGTACGAACGCCCCGTGGGTGTAGAGCGTCGCCAGCTTCGAACGGTTGAGATCCACCTTGATATTCAGTGGTCGGGTGGCGGCGGCAACCTCCATCTCAAGCAGATTTGTCAAGTCCTTGAGCTGATCGTTCATTGCGTGGCTGCCGAAGTGCTTGATGCAGCTCGACCCGATAGGTTCGAGCTCCTCGGCGGTCACCGTGTTTGCCACAACGAACCGTCGGACGAGTCCGGGCTGACCGCACACGCAGGTGGCTCGTGCAGATCCGCTGAGGCCCTTCACCCGCCATTCGAGGCGTGACCACTCCCACGAATCGGCATGTGAGCGCTCGATCACCGCTTCCGTCAGGGTCTTCCGTGCTTTCGTATCCACCTCAATCACTCCTTTCCGTCGCGGTGCCATGCACACCCGGGTTCATCGCAATCCGGCTGACTGCGATGGGTTGTGGACACTTCGGGCCACTTCGGCTTCTCGCTCCGGTAGCAGTCCGTCCAGTCCGAGCCCCTATCGGACCTGTCGGCCAGGACCGGAACCGGAACCGATTCGGGCGTCAGGCGCATTTCGAACTGCATCGCGGCCAGCACGGCCGCCTCGGCCTCGTCTGCGCGATCGGCAGGCACCGACAGCACGATCTCGTCGTGGACGATCCCGCGCAGGCAGGGGACCAGCCACTTTGGCAGTCTCAGGATCCCCTCCGCGAGCACATCCCGCGCAGTTCCTTGGCCCAGCGACGCAGGGGCGGTGGTGTACTCCCGGCCCCGCTCGATTCGCATCGGACGACCCCACGCGGAGAATACGAACCCGCGCTCCGCCTCGCGCCGGATCTCCTGCTTCCACTTGGCCAAACCGGGGAACCGGACGTCCAGAGTCCGCATGAGCTTCTCGGCCTCGATTTGCGGAATGCCAGCCGTCATGGCGAGCCCGCGGGGGCCCATCCCGTACGTGGTCGCATGGGTGACCGGCTTCGCGTCCGACCGCCGGCCGGGGTCGCCGAACAGCGCCACAGCCATCTCGCTGTGGAAATCCTTGCCTGGCGCGAAGGCCTCGATATAGGCAGGGTCCTGGCAATGGGCGGCGACGGCGCGGGCGTCTACCTGCGACAGGTCGAATGCCACCAGCACCTCACCCTCATCTGGCAGCAGCAGCGACCGCTCCAGCACGTTGGCTCGGTCACGTTTGCCCATCACGGTCAGACCGGGCTTGGTCACCGAGATTCGGCCGGTGCTCTGGCCTGCGTCGATGCTCGGGTGCACACGGCCGTCGGGGCCGGTGTGATCGAGGACCGTCTGAGTCACCGATCGCTGTCCGTTGAGCGCCAGCAGCAGCTCGCACAGCTCACGCAGGGCCGTGTTCTCGGACCGGTCCTCCAGCAGCGTCGCCAATGCATCCTTGCCGGTCGCGAGTGCGCCCTTGGCAGTTCGAGGCGGGACCACACCGCAGGCCTCGAATGCCCCCTCCAGTGCCGCGATGCCGGCCTTGGTTCGGTGCGGCGCTTTGCCCTCGGTGGGCAATCCGTAGCGCCGGGCCAGCTCGTCGCGCAGGCCGGCGGTCCGTAGCTCCTGCGACGCAACACGGCGCTGCGCCTCAGTCACATCGACGCGCCAACCGTTCCGGCTGATCTGCGACAGCCGGTGCATGACCCGATGCTCACGCAGGCCATAGGCGTCGCAGGCCAGGAACCGGGACACCGCCCGCAGCAGTTCGACGTCCTGCATCAAGTACCCCCGGTACATCGGGTCGTCGAGCGGGATGCGGTCGAAGCCGCCGTGCTCCGCGGCGAGCGTCTTCAACGCCGATGCGCCGTCGCTGGCCACCTTGCCCTCGTCGAGCAGCCGGCGACCCAGCGCGTCGAGGCCGTAGCGGCGTGCATCGGCCTTGCCCGGCAGCGGGGGATCGTTCAGCCGAGCCAGGATCAGGGAATCCCGCACCCGACCCTGCTCAACCAGCGTGACCACGTCGAGACCGTGCCAGTGCTCCAGCGCTGCCAGATCGAACCCGACCGCGTTATGTGCCCAGATCCGATCAGCGGCCATGATCACCTCGCACAGTTCGTCCATGTCCGCGGTGACAACCACGGGGCCGTCGTCGACCGCGTAGGCGGCCAGGCGACAGAAGCCCGGGCCGTAGGTGTACAGCACGTCGACCGAGGCGGTCTCGATGTCGAAGTAGAGGCTGCCCATCACGCCACCCCGCCGTCGAGGTCCGTGATGACCGGCATCGGACGGCCAGCCTCAGCGGGCATCTTCGGAGCGGGCGTCGCCCGTTCTACCGGGGCCGGAACCTGCGCAGTCGTGGCGGCAGGGCCGCCGACAGCGGTGTCGAACTCCTCGATCCGCCACTTCATCCGGCCACCCTGGCCTTCGGCTGTACGCACGATGCGCAGGCCGTTCGGACGCCAGCGGTCGGCCTGCTTGGACCAAGCCTTACCCAGCTCGCGAGCCGCAGACGACGACTTCTCGGACAAGTTCTCCAGCCCGGGCGGGTACTCCGCGTCCTCGTCGAAGCACAAGTCACTGGCCGCGGTTCTCGCAGTGAACTCGTCGTCGCCGTAGTGATCGGCCAGCCAGCGTAGGTGCGCCGACCAGTGCTGACCCTCAGTGTCAGCCGCAGCGCGCTGCTCGAACCAACCCTCCAGCAGACCATCGATGCCAGCGACGGACAAGATTCCGGACAGGACGTCCTGCCACCGTTCGAACGAGCCCATACGGGCGGCGTGCGAGGGCACCGGCCGTCCGGCGTCGAACCACGCCCGGATCAAAGTCAGACACGCGGCCAACAGCTCACATCGGTGGTCAGCGACCCACACCTTCAGGTCGCTGTGGCGGAATCCTGTCCGGCTCTCGGGATTCGGGTTGTTGGTGTGCAACCGGATCTGCACCATGCGCCGTGCGGCGTCGCCGATGATCGCAATGTTGTTGCCCGCGAAGACGACCACCGACTTGTTGGGCATCTCGATCCGCTCGGTCACACCCAGGCGCCGGTCCGACCACGACTCGGCCGTGATGAACCCGTTGAGCACAGCGCTGTCGATCTCGGAAGTCTCGTCGAAGAACACCGACGTCGCGCCGGAGTGCAGTAACGCCGTCAGCGACTTTCGCATCTCATCCTCATTGCCCGGCAGCATCGCCAGCGACGGGTTCACGCCCGCCACCACCGTCGACAGCACGTGCAGCAGGAGCCCCTTGCCGACACCGGCCTGCAGACCGTTCACAGCAAAGCCGGGCGAGGTCGGCAGCAGCGACCGCACCAACGGGGTGATCAGTGCGGCCACCGCGTGCGCCACGTCGGCCCGATCCTTGAGGAGGAAGTCGCCGAACAGGTCCTCGACCAGCAAGGACCGTGCAGCCTCGACCTCAGCCGCTGACGGGTGCTCGGGGACCGACAGCCCCGCCAACTCGTCGGACAGGTGCACGTAGTGGCGCGTGGCCACGTCATAGCCCGACTCGGTCACCACCGAGCCGTCTTCGCGCACCAACGGCACCGCGCTCACGCCGTCCAACGGAACATAGGTCCGATAGCGCGACTCGACGGCCGCCAGCGAGTTCTTGTCGGGCCAGGCGTGAGCGTGGCGGCAGCCGTTGCCGTCGTCACGTCCATCACCCTCGACAGTGATGGCAGCCTTCGCCACCAGGTCGGCGAACACACCCTGCGAGGCCACCGCCACGACCGGGCCCTTGGCCTCGACCGTCAGGTGCCCCAGCGCGTCGCCGTGCCGAAACAGACTCCGGCCGTCAAACCGCTCGTGCAGCACCTCGTCGAGCCGGTCGATCACCACGGCGCGGTCTTCGCCGACGTGGATCACCGGACGCTCGTCCAGCCGGCGCTGTGCGGCCAGACGGGTAGCGGCCTTGTCGGCCTCCTTCTCCCTGCGCTGAGCCGCCGTGAGTGCCTTCGGCTGACTCTTCGCAGGCTTGTCCGATGCCGCGTCCAGCAGGTCCAAGATCAGTTCGCCGCGCTCGTCGTCGTCGGCGCACCCACCCAGGACGTCATCGATGCCGGTGTTGCCGAATCCCGCCACGCGCACAAACTTCACCGACATCGCCCGACGCACCTCACAGGCCTCACCGAGCATTGCGGCACCGTCGTACACGGCGCGCTTGGTAGCGGCGTCGGCGTCGGGCACGATCACCACGTCGAGCCCGCGGACCACGCGAAGATACTTGGTGGGCACACCGTTTCGCACCCAGCCAGTGATGCCGCAGATCCGGTAGATCGCCCAACCGGGCGGCGCATGGGCGGCGAGCGCCAGCGCCTGCTTCACACCTTCGGCGATGATCACCCCGACAGGGTTCTCAACCTCACGGACCACGACCAGCTGCGGCGACTTATCGCCGACAGGGGAGACATACTTCATCACATTGCCGTCGGCGTCGACCACGGAACCGGCCGCGGGCTTCACCTGCCCGGTCTCACTGCCGTCGGGTTCGGTCATCGGGTAGCAGAGCACCGGGTAGATCGCGTCGCCGTGCACGTCGTCGAGCCAGCGCACCCACTCGGGCAAGCCATCGCGGGTCACCGCGGTGTAGACACCATGCGCCTCGGCGACATCAAGTGGAATCGCTGACGCGGCCAGCTCAGCCGCGTGAGCATCGGAGAGATCCTTGCAAGCGGACCCAGGTCCGGTAAGGTGGGTGTCAGAAGCCGCATCCACAGCAGTTTCCCTGGAACCCCCGCCCTGGCCGGCGGGGTTTTCGCTTTCGGTCATCCCTCTGCACCACCCGCCGCAGCGCGCCGGAAGATCGCGGCGACGAGACGCGCTTCGCGCGCGCTCATCGGGGGAGCGGACGAGGCCTGCTCAAGCGCCCAGTTGCGCACCGGATCGCTCAACTCGGTTACGTCAGGCTCGACGTGGACAGGAATCGCCCTGCGGCCGAGCCCCTCCAACTCCTCGGGGTCAAAGCGCCACTCGCGGCCGACTTTGACAGCGGAGAGCAGCAGGCCGCCGGTGAGGTGCTTGCGGACGGTCGAATACGCCCACCCGTGACGGACAGCATCGGCAGTGGACCACAGCCGATCGGAATCGGCGGCCGGGGTGGCCGCCAGGAGGGAAGTCCCCATGAGAAAAACTCCAGACAGAAACAACTGTCCGGAGAGGGGTGCTTTCCCGGCTGCATCGGGCGGTCTTCAATACCGTGCTCGTTGGCGGGCCACGCCGCCGTCGCTTTACAGGAGCGCTAACCCCATACCCAGCCTCTTGTGTCCTCGCCTGCCGGGCGGGGTCTTGGTCGCGTCGGAGGTGTACCGGCTGCTCGGCCGTTCGGTGCGCTACACCGCGGAAGTGACTCCGCCCTCGGGGTTATCCCTCACCGCGCCCCTTGCGTATCGGGTTGCGATGACTGAGTACAGAGTATCACAGAGTACTCAAAGCCGTCACGCATACCCCTATTTCTCTGTGTCAGGTGCCAACTTCTCCCTCGTGTGCGGCGCGGTGGTGCTCGCGGTCCGCCTCGCCGGGGCGTCGACGCGGGTGACGGTGGCGGTGGGCCTGGCGACCATGTTCGGTTTCGTGATCCTGGTGCGGCCCACCGACAGCGTGCTGCGGGCGGCGGTGATGGGTGGAGTGGGCCTCCTCGGGGCGTTGGCGGCGCGGCGCGCGCAGGCGCTGCCCGCGCTGGGGGCGGCGGTAGTCGTGGTGCTGCTGTTCTGGCCACATATGGCCGTGGGGCCGGGTTTCGCGCTGTCGGTGGTGGCCACGCTCGGGCTGGTGCTGTGGGCGGCACCGCTGCGGCGGTGGTGGATGGTCCGCCGCGTGCCCGAGCCGGTGGCGGTGCTGTTGGCGATGACGATGGCGGCGCAGATCCTGACCACACCGCTGGTGATCGCGATCTCCGACCGGGTCAGCCTGGTGTCGCTGCCGGCGAATCTGCTCGTGGCTCCGGTGGTGGGGGTGATCGCGTTGCTCGGGACCGCGGCGGCACTGGCGGGGTCGGTCGGTGCGACGTCGGGTGCCGGTGCGCTGGTAGCCGAGTGGCTGATCCGGGCGACCGGACCGGAGATGTGGTGGCTGATCGGGTGCGCGCAGGGGCTGGGCGGGCACGCGTGGTCGGCCCCTCAGGTGCCGGGGTGGCAGGCGGCGATCGTGGTGACGCTGATCGGGATCTTCGTCGCGCTGGTCTGGCGGGCCCGCGAGCGCGCCGGGGAGCGCCTGGGCGGCGCTGCCGTCGGGGGTGCATGGCACGATGGTCGTCGTGAGCGATCGGCTGTATCTGCTGTTGGGCGACGACGACTTCTTGACCGGTCGGGTCATCAAACAGGTCGCGGCGCAGCAGTCCCGGGACACCGGCGAAGACGTCCCGGTGACGCGCGTGCGGGCCGGCGAGGTGACCGGACCGGAACTGGCCGAGCTGCTGAGCCCGTCGCTGTTCGCCGAGGACCGCATCGTGGTGGTGGAGTCGGCGGCCGAGGCGGGTAAGGAACCCGCCGGGCTGATCACCGCCACCGCGAAGTCGCTACCCGAGGGCATCACGATGATGGTGATCCACACCGGCGGCGGCCGACAGAAGGCGATGGTCGGCGAACTGCGCAAGGCGGGCGCCGTCGAGTTCGAATGCGCCGCCCCGAAGTGGCCGTCTGAGCGCGTCGACTTCGTCCGCACCGAGTTCCGCGGCCTGGGTGTGCGGGTCAGCGCCGACGTGGTGGAACTGGTGACCGATCTGGTCGGCTCGGACCTGCGCGAGTTGTCGGCGGCCTGTCATCAGCTGGTGTCGGACACCGGCGGCAAGGTCGACGAAGCCGCGGTGCGGACCTATTACGTGGGGCGTCCGGAAGTGACCGGCTTCGAGGTGGCCGACAAGGCGGTGACCGGCGACCTCGCCGGAGCACTGGAAGCGCTGACCTGGGCTCAGCACCGTGGCACCGCTCGGGTGCTGCTGGCCGACGCGCTCGCCGAGGCCGTGCACGCGATCGCCCGGGTGCGTTCGTTCGGGCCGGGCGACAAGTACTCGATCGCCTCCGAGCTCGGCATGCCGCCGGGCCGGGTGGGGAAGGTGCAGACGCAGGCGCGCGCCTGGGACTCCACGTCGATCGGTCAGGCGGTCCTGGTCGTCGCCGACCTCAACGGCGCGGTCAAGGGCCAGGCCGCCGACGCCGACTACGCGCTCGAGCACGCGGTGTCCACGGTCGCCCAGCTGCGTCCCCGCCGCGGTCGCTGAGCCGGTCCCGGCGCGCCGGACGCGGTCGGGGCACCACCGCTTCTGTCGCGGAGACGACGAACACCCCGACGACCGCGTGGATATCGTCGGGGTGAACGTAGAAAGCTATGCGAGACCGCAGGGGTCTCATGCAGGGTGCGGCGTGAGCCGCGGGCCGATCAGATCAGAGCTTGTTGACTGCCACAGCCATGGCCGACTTCTTGTTGGCGGCCTGGTTCTTGTGGATGACGCCCTTGCTGGCGGCCTTGTCGAGCTCGCGGCTGGTGGTGACCAGCAGAGCGGCGGCCTTGTCCTTGTCGCCACCGGCGACGGACTCGCGGAAGTTGCGGAGAGCGGTACGGAGGGCGCTGCGCACCGACTGGTTGCGCTGGCGGGCAGCTTCGTTGGTCTTGTTCCGCTTGATCTGCGACTTGATGTTTGCCACGCGTATTTCCTTACATCCTTGGTCAGCCGCGTCTGCGACTGCGCTTTTTCTCGTTTGACGTGCGGTGGGAGATCGCCGAACGACCTGCCCGATCGGACCGTTCGCCAGGCTCGCGGTCCGATGTCACTGCAACAGCGTTCTAGATTACCAGCGGGGTAGGGCCGCCCCAAATCCGCCAGTGCGCGCCGACCGGCGCGCGGCGGGGCCGTCGGTCGACGGGGTGCGCCGCGACCTATGCTGAGCAGCATTATGTCGATTGTCTACGTCCACGTCGGACTGCCCAAGACCGGGACCACCCACCTGCAGGATCGCCTGTGGGTGAATCGCGACCTCGCGCTGGAGAAGGCCGACTTGCTCTACCCGGGCGTGACGATGGAGGACCACTTCCACGCGGCCGCCCACCTACAGCCCGAGCGCTACCTGGCGTGGGCCACCCCGGAGCGAGCCGGGGCCTGGCCGCGGATGGTGGCGCAGATGAAGGCCTGGCCCGGGAAGTCGGTGGTCTCCCACGAGTTGTACGCCAACGCCAAGGATCAGCACATCGCGAAACTGATGGACGACCTGTCGTTCGCCGACGAAGTGCATATGGTCCTCACCGTCCGCGACCTCGCGCGCCAGCTGCCGTCGGTGTGGCAGGAGAACGTCAAGAATCAGCGCCCGGCGTCGTTCGACGACTTCCTGGCGTCGGTGGCGCGCTACCGACACGCTGATCCGGTCGCCGACGGCTTCGCCGAGGAGCCGTTCTGGGAGTACCAGGACTACCTGGCCGTGGTCGAGAAGTGGGCCAAGGTGCTGCCGCCCGAGCGCATTCACATCGTCACCGTGCCGGCCGCCGGTACCGCGCAGCCGGGCGACGGCCTGTGGGAGCGGTTCCTGTCCGTGCTCGGCGTGAACCCCGCGGTGCTGCCGAAGGTCGGCGAGCGCGACAACACCTCGCTGTCGGCGGCGCAGACCGAGTTCCTGCGGCGTCTCAACAGTCGGATCCAGCCCGCCGACATTGACTGGTGGCGCTACGAGGGCATCGTCAAGCGCCGCTTCATCGGCGAAGCGCTGCGGGCGACCAGCGCCGGCAAGCCGCTCGGGCTCACCGCGGAGCAGCGGGTCTGGGCCGCCGAGCAGTCCAACGACATGATCGCCACCCTGGAAGGTGCGGGCTACGCGGTCACCGGGACGCTCGACGACCTGCGCGTGGACCTGACCGTCGACGTCGACGAAGCTCCGCCGCCCACCCCCGAGCAGGCGCTGGAAGCAGGACTGGACGCCCTCGCGTACTGGGTCAAGACGATGCCCAACCCGGAGCCGCGGCCCGCGTTGAAGACGCAGGCGCGTGACGTGGCGCGGCGGGTCAAGCGTCGCGCGGTCGGATTGCGCGATCGCCTGCAGCGCTGAGCGGCCGAGCGGTCAGCCCCAGTTGTAGCGGGACCGGAGTTGGTCGGCGACGGCCTCGAACGCGTCGCGGGCGCAGATCGCGCCTTCCCGACGGATGCCGTGTTCCTCGACGACCAGCACGCGGTCGAGGCGGACGAAGCTCTCCCGTTCGTTGCGGTCCCAGGCGCCGGAGCCGACGCTGAGCCAGTTGTCGTCCTTCCGGTGGTAGTCCTGCGAGGAGAGCATCAGGCCGAGCAGTTCCGGGCCCTGCCGTCCGACGACGAGGACCGGCCGGTCCTTGCCCTGCGTGGCGTCCTCTTCGAACGGCACCCACGTCCAGACGATCTCTCCCGGGTCGGCGGCGCCGTCCAGGTCGGGCGCGTAGGCGATCTCGCGCGCGAGGTCGCCGGTGGGTCGAGTGGCGAGTGGGCCGCGTCCCCGCGTGCTCATCAGTGGTCCTCCCTGGACTCGGCGCTGCCGAAGAACTCGTCGACCGCGACTGCGGTCAGTTCGCCCACGCCGCTGCGTTCGGGTTTGAGTCCGTGGTCGGCGCGGTCGACCTCGACGACGCGCACCGGACCGGCGAAAAGTGTTGCCGCGGCGGCGATCTCGTCCGAGGTGGCGAAGGCATCGCTGCGGCCGTGGATGATCAGCGTCGGTGTGGTGAGGTGCGGCAGGTGCTCGGTGCGGGCCTTCTCCGGCTTGCCCGGCGGGTGCAGGGGATAGGACGTCAACAGCAGGCCGTCGGCCACCGTCGGATCCTCCGCCAGCAGCATGGAGGCCTGCCGGCCGCCGTACGACTGCCCGCCCACGATGAGGGGGCCGCCGGGCACCGACGGGCGGAGTGCGGCGATAGCGGCGCGGATGCCCTCGCGGTCGGCGACCGCCTTCGACGGCGACGGCGGCCCCTTGGGGCGCTGCTGTCGATACGGCAGATCGATGCGGGCGACGGCCCACCCGCGGGCGGTCAACGCGTCCGACAGTGTGCGCAGCAGCACCGAGTCGCGGTCGCTGCCGGCTCCGTGCGCCAGGATCACCAGTCCACGCGGACTCTTCGGACAGGCCAGGGTGGCGGCCACTCCGTCAGCGTGGACGAGCGCGTCGGGCGTAGTCATGGCGTCCACCCTATCGGCGCCTAGGGCGTGTTGATCAAGAGGTTTCGCGCTGTCGTGGGCGAGTCTTGAACGGTGACGCGACAGGAGATCTCTGACGAGGTGTGGTCTGTGATGGAGCCGTTGATGCCGACGGTGTCTGGCCGGTCG